>DATKCT010000103.1:0-59764 GCA_035513055.1 Verrucomicrobiales bacterium
TGTACGATTCCTTGTTGGTGGGCGTAATCGACGGCCTCTGCGATCTTCAAGAGATACTCCGCCACTTTCCGCGCGGGATGCGGTCCGTCTCGCATCAGAGCGCTCATGGGCTGCCCGTCCACAAATTCCATGCAAAAGAACGGCTGCCCTTCGTGCTCACCGATTTCGTGGATTCCCACAATGCCCCGATGCCGGAGCCGGGCCGCCGCTTCGGCCTCCGCATGAAAGCGGTGAATCGTCGAGGGAGAAGGTTGAGCACCTGGGAGAATCCGTTTGACGGCCACAATGCGGTTCAGACTGCGTTGCCGCGCACGGTATACCACCCCCATCCCCCCACGCCCGATTTCCTCCAGCAATTCGTAATCCCCGAATGATTGGACGGTGAACTCCTCCCGGCGGCCTGCTCCGGCTGGGGCACCGACCCCGGTCTTGATCGCCGGGCCGGAACCTGTGGACTCGCCAGGCGAACCACCATGGACCGCGCTCTCCAACGCGTTGCCGAAGGCGCAGGCGACACAGAGGGGACGTGCAAAGTCCGGCGGCAACAGCTTGCTACATGATCGGCAGCTATGGTCCATCGTTGAAGGACCGCAACGCGGTCAGTTGTTACTCCGGTAAACCAGCCCCGGAGTTTCGCCGATTGAGGCTGTCACCGGCTCCAACACGAGACAAACGAGCGAAGCTCCTCGTCGATTTCAGCAGGAGTGGAAACCGTCTGCGCAATTTCTTCGCGCAAAAGCTCTCCATGCCTACGGCGTAAACGATGGATGGCCGACTTGACCGCCGGCAACGACAACTCCAGGCGTTTCGCCGCTTCCTCATAGGAAATCTCCGGTTGTTCGCCCGGTTGAAACGTTTGGAGATGGTCAAATAAATCCTTGCGGCCGGTCGCGGCATATTGCTGTTCGAGCCGCGAGGCGACCTGGGCCAAAATAATCTCAACCCACCGTCGCTCGAACACACGCTCGGGCGATGGGTTGCCCGCGAGATCGGCCGGGCCGCGACACTCCTCCGCGTGAACATCCAGTGAGACCAAGACAACCTTGCCGCCTCGCTTTTGCGCACGCGCTTTGGATCGCTGATCCGCAACGAATTGTTTTAACGTATGCAGGAGAAACGAGCGGAACCTGCCCTTGGCCGGATCCGCGCGACCCGGCAAGTTCTTCCGCAGGAGGTAGGCAAAAAACTCCTGTGTCAGATCTTTGGCGTCAGCTTCGCTGTGCCCCATCCGGCGCAAGTATCGGTAAATCGGCGGCCAATAAGTCTGACAGAGGGTTTCCAGAGCCCGACTCGTCCTCAACGAATCCTCCTGCCCCGCCGCCAGCACCACGCTCCAATGCGTGGTCGCGAAACACGAGTCTTTCCCGGGCCCGCCTGCACCATCGAGGTTTGAATCGGGCAAATTCATCTCCGAACCATACTTGATGTTAACACCGATGAAAAGGTGAAGTCTTGGACACCCACTTTTGATGGGTGCCGCTCCGGTTCTTCAGAAGCCGGCCTCGGACCCATGACAATGCCTTGTCGTTCTCCCTTGACATGAGTGGGTGTCCGATTCTGCTGCTGCGATTCCGAGGGGACAATTGAGCGGGTCACGGATACGTTCCCGACCCCGTGTCCGCAGAAAGCCTCGTCGCCGTCGCACTGAGCGACACCCACTACGGCATGCGAGAGGGGGCGGCTTCGAAAGGCATCTTTCTGCCCCCCCCGAGCAAGGAAAGAATCCTTTTGCAGCAATCTCAGCTAAGAAAGCAATCTTTAATTTATCGCCTTTCTGCGCAAGATTTCTTTCGTAATGACCCCGCATCGGCCGGAGATTTTCAATGAATGCGCCCAGTCCCTTTTGGCCGCAGCGATCAACGCGACGATTCAGCTCCTCGAAACCACATGGTCTAATCCAAGTCATAACGCCCTTGTGAGAGGGATCACTGCCAACCCGGGGACGCGTTGGAATTCATCCACATTCGCGGTCACGACTGCATGCCCGTAAGCGATGCCCGTCGCCGCGATCCAGGAATCGTGCGTGCCAATCAACTGCCCGGCCGTCAGCAAGTCCGCGCAGAGTTGCGCATGGCACCGGGCCACACGCATGTCGATTGGCCCGATGCCGAACTGCGCCAATATGGCCCCGACAAAAGCTCTTCGCCTATCTCTCCGGAGCTGACTGTCCGCCCGATGCACACCCAGTTCGAGTGCGCTGACAGTGATCACCGATATAAGTGCGTCGTCTGCTTCCCGCTCCGAAGGGATCCGAGTCTATATCCCGAGCGTGTTTATCTCGAGCTTCACCCCGCCGACGCCGCCTGCCTCCACTGTCAAACCAGCGATAAGATCCATGTCCGTTCCCGGCATGGATGCGTCACCGTAGAAGCCTTCGTCATTCCGGCAGTGGGACGGGACCAAGTTTTTATGCCCATGCATTACCCCGAAACCAACATCCTACCATCTCCCACAGTAGACTCGCATTCCCGCCAGCCAAGCTACAAAGCCTCAGACAGAAAGAAATAGGGACAGCTCCGCTCGAAGGTGCGAACGCGCTCCTCATGCCGGCTCGAATCGACCCGCATCCCTTGACAGTCCGCTCAGGCGATGGTGGGTTACAGGTGAATATCAAATGTTATTCTCTTATGAAGACAATCTCATGCCTACCGCTCGCGATTCTCCTTACCGTCGCCGCCGGCCTGACTTCGGTCATCAAAAGCGCCGACGCCCGAACCTGGACCTCGAACGATGGCAAGACCCTCGAGGCCGATTTTCTCGGCGTGAAGGGGGATACCGTCCTTGTCAATCGGGACGGAAAAGCGGTGACCATTCCTCTCGAACGCCTTTCGGAGGCTGATCGCAAATGGGTGGCGGAGCAGTCCGAGGCAAAGATATCGCCGGGCGAGAAACCGGATGACGCCGAAGTCGACCGCATTTCAGCGCTGCTCGAAAAGAGTCTCAAATCTTCGGATCTGTCCGATGAAGAGCGTGATGAAGTCGCCTCGTTCGTCGCGCGCCTGTTGCCGGCAAAAGGAGGCGCGGGAGAGCCGGTGGAATGGGAAGTCGATTTCCCGAAGTGGGGCGGCGATACGAAACGGACGAGCGTGCTCCTGAGTGCCGACATGTTTCCAGAAGGAACGCGGGAGCGGGATGAAAGGCTGATGTGGTTCCACATCATCTTTTTCGGGAAGGAACGAGAAATCGGCGGCGATCAAAAGGTTGGCCGGCATCCGGCATCGGGGATGGACGACCGTCATCTTTTCGTCACGGCCAAGCGGACCAGTGTGCGCGGCGTCGCCGATGCCGAATCCTATCAGGACAACGAACGCATCCGCGCTGTCATGGAAGGAATCGACCTGGATACGATCGCAAAGTTTTAGCCGATTACTCCGGGCCACCAACCCCACCAACTCTCGCCTCTGGGCAGGCGGGAAGGCCAGGCTTTGAGAAGCGAATTCCTAGCAGTTCTTGAAAGACAAGCCCTACCTGACGACGGACGTTCTCGAGTTTCCACTCGCGCAGGTCGCGGCCATCGAGCAGGATGCGGCCCGCGTCCGGGTCGTAGAATCGGGGGATAAGGTGCAAAAGCGCGCTCTGTCCAGCTCCGGTGGGGCCGACGATGGCGATGCGTTCTCCTTCGCGGACATCGAGATCAATGGAATGGAGGACGGTGTTCTCGGGCCGGAACCGGAAGGAGACTTGTTCGACCACGCGGTCTACGCGGCGGCGGCTTTCGAGGTAGTCGCGGCGCAACCAGCGGGCGAAAAGGGTGACGAGAATCCAGAGGACGGGGAGAAACGCAAGGCAGGCGAGCGTGAGGCCGATGTGGACGCGGACCAGGCAGAGGCAGTAGAAGACGGCGGCGAGCAGGAGGTTGAGGTTTTGTAAGGCCACGCCGTCGATGAAGAGCCGCACGGACTGCGTGTCGCCGGTGACCCGGTTGATCGAGTTGGGAGCGGAGGAAATCGATGGCGAGCCCGACGCCTCCGAGGCTTGCGAGGCTGAGAGCGAGGAGAGCAGTCTGGAGCAGGACGAGCCCGAGGCATCGCGGCCAATAGCTCGCTGTGAGGCGCAACAGCTTGCCCAGCAGGTAGCGCTGCCGGCTGGGATCTTCGACGGTGGCGGAGAGGTTGGCGGGTTGCGCGGGTGAAGTGCGGGACACGAAGCGGGAAGGCGGCGAGATAAGGGGCGGAGACCATTCACGCGACCAGAGGGATGTCATGCGGGAGTCGTGGGAAGCGGAAGTTTCCAGCAGTGGGGCCGGGGGCGGGCTCCGCGACTGGAACCGCGGGCGTTCCGAGGACGGTCGATCGACAGCGTTTGCGAGTCGACATCGCCTTAGATCCACGCGCGGAGCGCCGCGCCCGGCGCGGTTCAGGGTGGATCCGAAGGATTTGAAGGACCGTGTCCGGCCAGCCAAGGTCAGGCACGCGCGACCGTAGCCAAACCTTCTCGACAGCGAGAGCCGAGCGCGCTTGAATAAGAAACAGGCAAATTCGCAAACGCAGCGAGCCGCAGGCACCTTGCCGCATATGAAAACCCTTTCTTCCCACCCGTTCTTCGTCGTGAGGCGACTCCCGGTCAAGAACCTGATCCTTTTCCTAGCGTTCAGCTTCGCGGGCCTGGCGGCTGCAGCTAACTGCGACGGACAATCGCGAATACAACCGGTGGTCGCCAGGGGGAGCGTGTGGAGATACTGGGATGGGCCTCCTTCTGGCGTGCCGCCGGACTGGATGGAGCCGCAGTTTGACGATGGAGCTTGGAAGACGGGGCCGGCTCCTTTAGGCTATGGGGAGGGCGACGAAGCTACCGTGATTGGATACGGGCCGGATTCGGGCGCGAAATATCTCAGAAGCTATTTCCGGCTCGCATTCGATGTCGAGGATCCCGCGCAGTACGCGGCATGGTGGATCGACCTACAACGGGACGACGGCGCTCTCGTTTTTCTCAACGGCGCGTTGATTGTCCAATCGTTCGTTACGCAGACCGGCAGCGGATTGGTCCCGGACACGATCTACGAAAGCGATTACCTACGGTTCGCAGCGGATGCGAAAGTGTTGCAGGCAGGACGGAATGTTCTTGCGGTCGAGCTGAGACAGTGGGACGGAACCACATCAGATGCGAGTTTCGATTTGGGGTTGTCGGCGGCGAAGGTTCCTGACATGGATCCCGAGCCAATCGGAGGCGGAAGAGGATACAATGTCGGCCGGAACACCTTGGCCTCGAAGGGCGTCAATCGTTGGGCGGCGTTTACTGGGACCGACCCGCCCAGCGGAGTGACTGTCTTTCACTTAGATGCTGAATCGGGATCATGGAAGCACCACCAGCGGCTCCTCGATGCGGTCGAACCTTCGAGCAGCTTTTTTTACGATGTGGACATGACGGATCGCTTTCTTGTCGCGGGATCTCCGGGCGCGACCTGGGAGGATCCGCTCGGTGAGATGGGCGTCCGTGGAGCCGTGGTAGTGTATGAAATGGATGCGGCGCGGGAACATTGGACGCAAGAACAGCGGCTGTTCCCGGAGACGCTGCCTAATCCGCCTTATCCGCCGGGCTCCGCCTACACTCTCGCAGCGGAGGTGGCAGTATCCGATTTCACGATTGCTGCTTCAGCCTCGGGACCGGAGGGCGAATTCACCCACATCTTCGAGAATCGTGGGGGCGTTTGGGTTGAGTCCTACGTGATTCCCGACGGGTCTTCGTGGGACATCGATCTTTCAGGCCAATTCTTAGCAATAGCCGATCCTGAAGCCAGAGTCTCGGACCTTCTAGGCGTCGGCGAGGTTCGCTTGTACCGCCGCGACAGCGGCGGAGCGTGGTCCCTCCACAGCACGCTTCGCGCTCCCCTTTTGCAGGAAGGTTTTTTCTTTGGCAGCAGAGTCGAGTTGGACGGAGGGAAATTGCTGGTTACGGCGGAGGGATTTCCTACTTCGGCCCGGCATTACTACTTTTACGAATACACGCTTTTCGGCACATGGCGCGCAGTGAACTCCATGCCGCACACATTCGGAATGCGAGCATACGGTTCCAGGATCGTGTCTCTGTCGGGAGACATTGCGGCGGTTTGGGTGGATTCGTCTTTAATAGACATCTTCCGCTGGTGCGACCAGCAGCAGGGGTGGATGTTCACCGACCGCTTTCACCCTGTCGATAATGAGAATGGAGATGCTTTGGGAGCAAACATCGCCCTTACGGGTCGCGATTTGGTCTATCTCGCGAGTTTTGGTCTGCACAGTTCAGGGCAGATGGCGCAGACCATTCGAATGGGGGACGCCGTCGACATACTCAGTGAGCCCCCGGTCACGGCGGTCGCCGGAAAGCCGTACCGTTATGAGGTCCACGCCGAAGTTCTTGGGCAGGGCTATCCCCGGGTGTCGATCCGCCTAGGACCTCCCTGGTTGCGTGCTCTTGCCGGGGATGGTTATGCGGGATTGATCACCGGCGCACCCCCTTCCGGCGGGCAAGAGACGCATAGCGTCGTCGTCGAGGCCAAGTCCGCCGAAGGGGTTGTGGCCACGCAGTCTTTCGTGTTGCACGTTACGCCTGAAGCTGGCTCTCCTGAAATTTTGGAGGGACCCGCTTTCACGCGAGTCATCACGGGGAGACCCCATACTTGGAGAGCGGCTGCCACGGGCGAGGGAGCGCTGCGTTATCAGTGGCTGAAAGATGGACAGCCGCTGCCGCGGGAGGAAAGCCCGGTTCTTCACTTTGCGAGCGTCTCGCAAGCCGTCAGCGGACTCTATCAAATCGAAGTGTGGAACTCCGCGGGCTCCGTACGTTCGGAACCGGCGAAACTCGAGGTTCTCGACGTCGAGGATCCCAGCCGGACCTTTCTTATTCCCGGCGACTATGATTCGTTGAACCTAGCGATGACGCTGGAGTCTTCTGCTGCAACCCCGTCGACTATCCTTGCGCAATCCGGTGTGCATGAGATCGCCCCGACATTCGGACCCCAGCGGGTCGATTTAATCGGACTCGACGGACCCGAGACGACGGAGCTTCGGTTTCCTGAGCCGCAGCTATTCGGTTGGGTTTTGCCCGAGGGAACGGTCTTGGAGGGGTTTGCCGTGTCGGGGGCGGATACGATCGTGCTGACTGACGGGGTGGAAGTGCGGCACTGCATCTTTGAGAACAATTCCGCCGGCGTGGATGCGCTCCTCAGTCTCAGAGGCCGTGACGTTTTGCTTGCGAGAAACCGCTTCTTGGACAATCGCCGGAGCGTTCTCATCGAAATCCAGCCCCAAGGTTCGGCTACGATCGTGAACAATATTTTCGCGGACTACGAGTTGGAAGCTGTGTTCGAGAACCGCAGCGGCGTGCCGTCCTTAATTGTTCACAATAGTTTTCTGGATTCCAGGCGACTGGTCTCCACCGCTGCGAATCAGCAATGGGGTGGCGTCTCTTTTGAGAACAACATCATCGCGTATTCCCGCCGCGCCTTTCCCGACTCCGCGGCGGAACTCTCGCAACAAGCAGGCTTTCGAAGCAACATGGTGTGGTCTCAGGATTTCGATGCCCGCATCCTCGAGAATGAAAGTTTTCGTCTCAGAGGAAACTTGGTGGCCGATCCAGAGTTTGTCGATGGAGACAGGGGTTGGTTTGACCTGCGGGGAACCTCCCCAGCGATCGATTCGGCGGGCGACGGCGTGATGGTTCCGATTGATCTGGCGGGTTTTCCAAGGCCTCATGGAGCGCGTAACGACCTGGGAGCCTTGGAATACCGCCCCGACCGACCTGAGCCGCCGATAGACCTTTCATGGGATCAGTTGAATTGGCGAGTTTTTCCAGGACTCGTGCAATCCCATCCCCAGCTTGAGATCGTGAGTCCTTCGGGTGGGGCGATCGCATGGGAAGTCCGGCATGCGCCCGATTGGGCGGAGTTTTTCCCGGCTGCCGGCAGTGCGCCATCGAGCGTAGGGATTCGCCCCGTTTGGGAGCCGTCTCCGGAGTCCACGAGCGTGGTGGGTCAGGCGGTCTTTGCCTCCGGCGAGTATGAACTCGAGGTTCCCATTGTATTGAAGGCGGGGAGCAACGCCTTCGAGGACTTGTTCTTCAATCCGGCGGATGGTTGGGCCTACGCATTCGTGGAGGGCATCCTGTACAGGGTGGACCCACGATCGGCCGTCTTAGATGGGCAGCCCATCGATCCTCCGGGCGACGGACCTATGGTCGCCTTAAACCCGTTGAATGGCAAAATGGCTTGCCCCATTGCGCCGGCAGAGCCCTTCGATCCGGATTTCGCGATTCTAGCTCCCGGTTCGACTCACTTCGGGCTGGAGAAAAGCCTCCAGTTGGCAGGCCATGTCCAGAGCCTCGCCTGGATCGGCCCTGATAGGCTGATTTCATTGGTCGATACTTTTAACTTTGGCAATGAGCTTGTCGTGAAGGATCTCGCGGTGAACAGGATCGTGGCGAAAATTGCGAGGGAGCAGTTATCCTCGATCGAAGAAGTGTTCGGCATGGGGGCGGATCCTGCGCAAAGCGTGAGTTGGATCGCCCATTCCCAGTTGGGCTCGGCGGAACCGCGGTTGGCGATGACGGCTTTCACGCTGCAGAACGGGGAGTTGCGCCGGTTGAAGACTGTGGAGCAATCGCCGGAGACCTGGGACCCGAAGCCTGGACCCATCCTCTACGATGCGACGAGAGAGCGTGTCTATTGGAACGGCAGCGTGTTCGACGCGCATCTCAACCGCGTGCCCGGGCCAGACGCACGATTGCTTGCTGTCGCTGCGGACATGGGTCTCGGTTTCGATGCCGAGGGCGCGGTAGACTTGTCGACCGGAGAACACGTGCTGCGCTGGGGTGTTCGGGCCCGGTTGCTGGCGCTCGCTTCTGAGGGGCCTGCTTTGCTTGTGCATGCGCCGCCTGACCATGCGTTGCGAATTTTCCCTATCAAGGAAGCTAAGCGAGCGCGCGAGGAGTGGAGCCGTGGCGTCGCCCCTGTATTCTCCATGCAGGCTGCGTCGACCGGTCAACCTGGGTGGGCCGCAGTTGTGTTTTCTCTGGCGACAACGGGTCTCTATCAGATTCAGAGGAGTGAGGACGGAGCGGATTGGCTGGAAATGAGTCCTGTCGAAGAATGGGAAGCGGGTTGGCAGGTTCGTTGGGTTCCTCGCTTTGAGGAATCGCATTCCGGCTCCGAGCTTTATCGCATTGCGAAGTATCACCCGCGCTGAGGCGCCATGTTTTTTCGAGGTGCGCCCTGGCATTTCGACCTCAATTTCTTGCGGAGAGCTTCGCAAAATTCGACAGTAAAACGCGGTTTTATTGCTGTGAATATCAATAGTCGAAAGAAAGTGAAGATTGCATTGGTAACAATTCTAGCGTTTATCGCAGGAATTTTGTGTGGTATGTTGGTTCTGTACTATTGGATGTCGCTAGAAAAGCCAGTGCGCGCGCACAAGTACTTTTTTTCGCTTGAATCAAGAACAATAGATTTGCACGACGTTGGCCTCAGCGAAACGCTCGGTGAGTTGCTCTATCCTGTTGACCACCCAACTTTGTCCGTTGTATATCATCCGCCTGATCTTCAGCATCGACGAGTTCGTCGCTGTTATTAAGCGTTGCAAAAGTTCTCGCATATTGGCTTGAGTCATGCCATGTTTGACGAATGAACCGATCGGAAGTGCGTGAGCTACGCCGGAAAGGAGTTGTTGAAGCCATTGTTGTCAGAGGCGAAGAGATCGCCACGGTCGTGCGAGTCTCTGGTGTTCCCCAGCGCACAGTCTTCAATTGGCTGGCACGATATCGTGCCGGAGGATGGCATGCATTACGTGAAGGCCGACGCAATGGACGGCCAAGAAAATTGAGCGGGAAAATCATGGCGTGGCTGTATAATGCGATTACTATGGGAGATCCAAGGCAGTTCCAATTGCCATTTTGTCTCTGGACGTTGGATATCATTCGCAGAGTTTTCAAGGAGACACATGGAATTTCGCTAAGCAAGAGTTCCGTAAGCCGTCTGCTTCGCCATATGGGACTCAGTCCTCAGCGGCCCATCTACCGGTCGTACAAGCGAGATCCGAAGGAATTGCGAAAATACCTTACGAAGACCTACCCTGCGGTCAAGCGCCTAGCAAAGAAGCTTGGAGCCCGGATCTATTTCGTGGATGAGGCTGCCGTGCGCTCGGACAACCATCATGGAACAACCTGGGCTCGTCTCGGACACACGCCGGCAGTGGAGGATTCCGGAGACCGGTTCACACTCAAGCTTATCAGTGCGGTGTCACCGCGTGGCGATATGCATTTCCGCTTTATCGAAGGGAGCATGAATGCGGACCGATTCATTGACTTTCTCCGCAAGTTGCGCAGGGACGCGCAATGCCCGATTGTTGTGATTGCGGACAACGCGTCATACCATAAGGCTAAGAAGGTGAAGGCGCTAGCCGGGAAAGCGGGAAGCGACGACGGTGAAGGGATTCATATGGCAATGTTACCCGCATATTGCCCTGAATTGAACCCTGACGAGCAAGTGTGGAATCACGCGAAGAAGCGTCTTGGGAAGCTATTCGTCGTTACCAAGGACGAGATGAAAAAAGCATTGCTATCTATAATGCGCTCTATCCAGCGAACGCGCAGTCTAATCTATTCGTTCTTTATGCTCAAGGATACAAAGTATGCTGCATTCTAAGATGCCAATACTTTTGCAACGCTTAATATCAGCGCATCTTTCGTGTGCGCTGGATGAACGACACGCTGAGCATCGTCGACTTCGCCGACTGGCCGGCCGACATCTTCAACGTCGAAGCGACGGCGGTGGCGGCCACAGGCGACGGCTTCATCTTCGCGTTCGCCGAACGAGCCGACGGCGAAACCTCGACGAACATCCAGTGGGCGGCCTTCGATTCGGACACTCTCACTTTCGGCGCGTTCGCGTCGATCCCTTTTCCGAGCCCTGATCCGGCGCAGTCGAGCCGGCCGCTCGTCGGCATGGACTTCGACAGCGCCGGCAATCTGTACACCGTCTCCGCCTTCGATCCGGACGACGACAACGGCCCGTTCACCAGCGCCGTATGGAGGGTCGGCCGGCTGCAGACGAACGGCGCCACGGCCGAGATCGTCCTCGATGAAGCACCCGAGCTGCTCGGCCGTCTCGACGGCCTCAAGACCGAGAGCGTCACGATCCGCGAGGTCGGCGGCGGCGTCGAGGTTTGGATCGGTACGGACGACGAGAACTTCGGCGGCCTGCTGCGGGTCCTTCCCTGAAGCCCAGCGATCCCAGCGAGATTAGTGGATAGTAGCCAGGAGCCGGTAGCCAGTGGGATTGCCCCCAGATACTGGCTACTGGTTACTGGTTACCGCAAGCAGCTGGTGCAGCGCCGCCGGGTCGTCGGTGAACATGCCGTCGACGCCGAGATCGAGCATCGCCTGCATCTCGTCGACGCGATTGATCGTCCATGGGTGAACCTTGAGGCGGAGCGCATGCGCCCGCTGCATGAACACGGCGTCGACGACCTCCGACGGCGGCTGATAGCTGTCCAGCGTCGAATCGTCGAGCAGAGTGAACTGCACCAGCTCGCCGGCATTGAACGCCGTCAGGGCATCGGGCCTGAGGCTTTGAGAAGCGAATCCTGCTAGCAGTAAGAATGTTTTGGGAAACAAGCGCATTAAAGCAAAACTCCGCGATCTCTCCCCATTCATCCCGTAAGGCCTTCTCCACGGCTCTTGCGATGCGACCGGGTCGGGCTCATCAAAAACTGCGACGAACAGATTGGGGGTGAGTAGATCCTGATGATTGGGGAGCGATCTCCATGTTTCCGGGCCATTGAGCAGGGGCTGAAAGTCAGGATTGGGAAAAATGAGAGTGCCTCCCTGTTCGGTCAGTTTCCGGATTCCCGCCGCGATGAGGAAACTTAGCAGGTAGGAGCCGCTCCAGAGATCGCGGGTAGAGCGGGCGTCGGCGATGAAATCCTGCACGGGCCGATCTGGAACTTGATGAGGGCTTGACGGGAACTATCCATTTTAACGGACGTTAGCTTGTGGCATGGACAGGACAAGGATTAAAGCAGGCGGAGACATCCCGGGATGTCCGGCCTCGGCAAATGGGCCTGTCCGCGCTTCCGGCTTGCCGCAGGGTTTCGCGCGGAGAAACTCCCGCCAGTGAATTCAGCGTCTCTTGGAATTTTCGCCTCGGGAGTCGGCGGCTTGACCGTCGTCCGTGCCGTGCAGGAACTCTTGCCTGCGGAGAACATTTTCTACCTCGGCGACACCGCGCGCCTGCCGTATGGCTCGAAAAGCCCGGAAACCATCCGCCAATTCGCGGATGAGGATGTGCGGTTTCTCATCGCGAGGGGCGTGAAGGCCATCGGGGTGGCGTGCAACACGGCGACCGCCCACGCCTTGCCGAGTCTGCACGAGAAATACCGGATTCCGATTCTCGGCGTGATCGAACCCGGTGTGGAAGCCGCGCTTTCCTGCCCGGACGCGACCCGCATCGGCATCATCGCGACTCGCGGGACGATCAGTTCCCACGCCTACCAGCACGCGCTCGCCCTCCGTCGGACCGGGCTATGCTCGCCTGCACCGATTACCCGTTGCTGATGCCCGTTTTAAAAGACCTCCTGCCGCAGGATGTCCGGCTCGTGGACTCGGCGACGACCTGCGCCGAGCATTTGAAAAAGGAACTCACCCGGCTAGGGCTGCTCGAACCGTCCGACCCCACCGGATCGCTGAAAATCCACCTGACCGACCTTTCGGAGGAGTTCGAGGTCCTGGCCCGCCAGTTCCTCACGAAATCCCCCGGCCGCATCCCCCGCGCGGTTCTCGGGGACAGGGTTTAGTCTTGATTCGTCATCGAGTGCATGCGCAAAAACGGCTATTCCTTCGGCGGTGAAAATTCCGGCCACCTGATTTTCGGCGACCACGTCACCACCGGCGACGGCATCCTCAGCGCCCTCCAAGTCTTGCGCATGATGATCGAGCGCAAGGCCACGCTCGCCGAACTCTCCGCCATCATGCACGAGTATCCCACGCAGCTCGCCAATATGCCGGTGCCTTCCAAACCGCCGTTGGAAACTTTGCCGAAGCTCCAAAAACTCATGAAGGAAGCCACCGCCGAGTTTGGCGACAGCGGCCGCCACTTGATCCGCTACTCCGGCACCGAGAACAAAATCCGCGTCCTCGTCGAACACCGCGAGCAGGAGGAAGTCACCTCCTCCGCGCGAACGAACTCTACGTTTCCTCCCTCACTGAAAACGTCATCCAAGGCGAAGTCCATCCGAACGCCGTCATCGAAGGCATCGTCCACATCGGCCCCGGTACCCGCATCCTTCCCGGCGTCTTCATCGAGGGAAACGTCGTCATCGGCGCCAACTGCAAGATGGGCCCCAACTGCTACATCCGCGGCAACACCAGCATCGGCGACCACTGCCACATCGGCCAATCCGTCGAAACCAAGAACTGCCTGATCCTCTCCCACACCAACGTCGGCCACCTCTCCTACATCGGCGACTCCGTGTTAGGCGAACGCGTCAACCTCGGTGCCGGAACCACCACCTCCAATCTCCGCCACGACGGAAAAAACCACCGCTCCATGGTCAACGGCGAGCTCATCGACACCGGCCGTCGCAAGTTCGGAGCCATCATCGGCGACGGCGTCCACACCGGCATCAACACCTCCATCTACCCGGGCCGCAAGCTCTGGCCGAACACCACCACGCGCCCCGGAGAAATCGTCCAGAAAGACATTCAATCTCAAATTTCAAATCTCTAATCTCAAATTCATATGTGCGGAATCGTCGGATACATCGGAAAAGCGGACGCGGCCACCGTCCTCATCAACGGCCTGCGCCGGCTCGAATACCGCGGCTATGACTCGGCTGGCGTCGCCATCCTCGACGACGACCGCGTGCTCGTCTCCAAGTCGCCGGGAAAAGTCGCGAAGCTCAGCGACAAGGCACACGCCGATTGGGACTCCGCGCTCTTCCACCGCGCCTCCACCGGCATCGCCCACACCCGCTGGGCCACCCACGGACCACCGACCGAGGTCAACGCCCACCCGCATCTCGACCAGTCCGGCGACATCGCGCTCGTCCACAACGGCATCGTCGAAAACTACCGTGCCATCCGCGCCCGGTTAGAGGGGAAGGGTCATCATTTCTACTCCGAGACCGACACCGAAGTCCTCGCCCATCTGATCGGCGATTGCGACAAGGGCGACCTCTTCCAAGCCGTCTGCGACGCGCTCCATCAAGTCAACGGCACCTTCGGCATCGCCGTTCTATCCGCCCAGGAGCCCGACAAGATCATCACCGCCCGCCGCGGCAGCCCGATCGTCATCGGCGTCGGTGACGGCGAAACGATCGTCGCGTCCGACGCCTCCGCCATCGTCGCCCACACCCAGCGCGTGATCTATCTGGACGACAACGACATCGCCATCGTCACCGCCGATTCCGTCGATATCCGCGACCTCAACAACGTCCCGGTCACCCGCGAGATCGCCGAGCTCGGCCTCGACGCCGCCGCCGCTGAAAAAGGTGGTTTCGACCATTTCATGCTCAAGGAAATCCACGAGCAGCCCGACGCGCTGGGCAACGCCATCCGTGGTCGGCTCGATTTCGATCTCGGTTCTTCCGTCCTTGCCGGCATGGGCACCTCGCCACGCGAACTCGCCGAACTTTCCCGCGTCGTACTCATCGGCTGCGGCACTTCGCTTCACGCCGGACTCGTCGGCGAATATGCTTTCGAGGATCTCGCCGACGTTCATGCGGAAGTCCAACAGGCCGCGGAATTCCGCTATCGGAATCCGATTCTGGGCAGCCGCGATCTGGTCGTCGCCATTTCCCAATCCGGTGAAACTGCCGATACGCTGGCTTCGGTTAGGGAAGCGAATCAGAAAGGCGCGTTCGTCATGAGCCTTTGCAATGTCGTCGGCTCCACCATCGCCCGCGAGACGGGAAGGGGAGTCTATCTGCACGCGGGTCCCGAGATTTCCGTCGCCTCCACCAAGGCATTCACCTGTCAGGTGGCCGTTCTCCTCATGATGGCGCTCAAGCTCGGCCGCGGCCGCCGGTTCTCCCGTGAAGACGGTATCAAGCTTGCCCGCGAAATCGAATCCATCCCCACCTTGGTCGCCAAGGTCATCCTCCAGAACGAGCGCATCGCCAAGATCGCCGCGGACTACGCGAAGGACGAACACGCGTTCTTCATCGGCCGCGGACCCATGTATCCCGTCGCCCTCGAAGGCGCGCTCAAGCTCAAGGAAATTTCCTACATCCACGCGGAGGGCTACCACGCCGCCGAACTCAAGCACGGCCCCATCGCCTTGTTAGTGAAGGGCACGCCGATCATCGCGCTGGCCGTGGACATCCCCGGCAAAGAAAAGACTCTCGGCAATATCGAGGAGTGCCGCGCCCGCGGAGCCCGCATCCTCGGCGTCGTCACCGAAGGCGATCATGACACCGCGGAGTGCATGGATGACTTCATCACCATCCCGCGCTGTCATCCGTTAGTTGCGACCATTCCGGCGGTCGTCGCGCTCCAGCTTTTCGCCTATCACGTCGCCCGCATCCGCGGCTGCGAGATCGACCAGCCGAGGAATCTCGCGAAAAGCGTGACGGTGGAGTGAATTACTTCTTCCGGATGCGCTGAACCCCCACCAACCCTCGCCTCTGGGCAGGCGTGAAGGCCAGGTCCGGTCCTGAATTCGCCGCCCCTGAGCCGGGAATTGCACGGATCGGCAAGTCACTCTCCTGCGCAAACAGGATCCGGGGGGCCTTATAACCAAGCCCTTTCGTAAGGGATTACTCGTTGATAGCTAATCGAAAGCCTCATGATAGGTTCCTGTCGGCCGGGACCGTTTCTATCAGGTTCAGTAAAGGGTGATGAAGCCTTTACTTTGATTCAGAAAGGACCGGGAAGGCAAAGACCGCGCCAGCTCTTCCTGTCAAGCGGCCAGCCGGGGATCTTTGGGGCAGGTTGATAGATCTCACGGGCTGCCGGGAATGGTTAGCCGGCTACGATGGGCTTGAGCGCAGTGTTCGCAGTTTGCCACCCTCTTCTCAGACGCCGAGGGCTGTTTTGAGTTGCTCGATCTCGCGGCGCAGGCCGGCAAGTTCCGTTTCCACCTTGGCTTTCCAGTCTTCGGAGGGCGGGATCTCGACCGCTTGGCCGGCGTGAACGGGGGTTTGCGCGTCCACCGCACCGCAGAGGAGGTGGGCGTAGCATTTCACCCGGCGGCCGCTGCCGGGCGGGAGCACACTGGCGAGCGGCCCGGCTCCGTAGTTCACGAGTTTCATCACGCTGTCTTCGACGGCATCCGAAGACGGAAATGCATGGAGGCGATCGGTGCGGGAGCGGAGTTCGCTTAGGGTTTGCACGTTCCGGAGAAGCAATTCACACAGGACCGCCTTCATGCCGGGGTCGAGACTGTCGAAGACCCTTTCCAGAGTGTGTTTGTATTTTGGAACCCGCGCGCCGGCTTGGGAGATCAGCGCGCCCAGCCGCTGACGCCGGAGACCGGTCATAGCTGCCTCCGCCGATTTCTCATCCCACTGCACTACGGGATCGCGGTTGCTCCTCTGATTGCAGGCGGCCGTGAGGGCCGCGAGAGTGAGGGGGTAATACTCCGGAGTGCTCATCTCCTTCTCGATCAGACAGCCCAGCACCCGGGCTTCGGCGAAGGAAAGGACCGGGGATGCCGATTCAGAATCCGGAGGCATGGCTGGAGTTTCCATGCGGCAAATGTGACCCGGTACGAAGCGTGTCGCAATATCGTGGCGCGGGCGTTCGTGCTCTGCGACCAGGCCGGGCCGGCGCGGCTGCCGGAGCGTTTGGACGTCCCGCCCCGTCTCACGCGCAGATCCCGCAAGGAGTCAGCCGTGGTCTGGGCAAGGAGCCAAAAAGCGTGTTGCTGCCGCTGCTCCGTCCGCTTGTGAAAAATTTCACAAATCGCTTGCCGCTCGTAACCCCCATCCCCATACTGACCCCGCGGGCTGTCGCAGGGCCGGAGACGCCCAAGCGGCCCGGTCGCACATGGCCAAAACGACCACGGAGTTCGAATCGCCCGACACCGCCGCGAAAGCGGCCCGGCAAGCCGAAGCTTACCAGCAAACGGCCGGCGATCTGGTCGGCGAAAAACTGACCCTCAACATGGGTCCCTCCCACCCCGCCACCCACGGGGTGCTGCGCCTGGTCCTCGAACTCGACGGCGAGATGATCACCCGGGCCACGCCGGATATCGGCTTTCTCCACCGCGGCGATGAAAAGATCGCCGAGAACATGCATTACAACCAGTTCGTCCCTTACACGGACCGTCTGGATTATCTGGCGCCCCTCGCCAACAACGTCGCCTACGCCTGCGCCGTCGAAAAACTGCTGGGCTGGGAACTCCCCCCCCGCGGCCAAGCCATCCGCGTTCTTTGCTGCGAACTCGCCCGCATTTCCGCCCACTTGCTCGGGCTCGGCGCCTTCGCCATGGACGTCGGCGCCATGACCGTGTTCCTCTACACCTTTACGGAGCGCGAATCGATCTATGATCTCTGTGAAAAAATTTCCGGCGCACGCTTCACCACATCCTACACCCGGGCCGGAGGTCAGATCCGCGACTTAACTCCAGCAATCCTTGATGACGTCCGCGCTTTCCTCAAACAATTCAGCCCGCGCCTCGAGGAAGTCGACCGGCTTTTGACGCGCAACCGCATCTTCATCGAACGTACAAAGGACGTCGGCATCATTGCCCGTTCCGACGCCGTGGCCTACGGGCTGAGCGGACCCAATCTCCGCGGCTCGGGCTTCGAGTTTGATTTGCGTAAGAACCACCCCTATCTCGGCTACGAGCAATACGATTTCGACATTCCCATCGGCGAGTTCGGCGACTGCTACGACCGCTACCTGGTGCGGATGGAGGAAATGCGGCAAAGCGTGCGGATCCTCGAACAGGCCGTCGACCGGATGCCCGGCGGCGCCATCAACGTCGTCGATCCCAAGAACACCCTGCCGGATATAGAGACCGTGCTGATGAGCATGGAGGAACTCATCCATCATTTCATCGTGTCGACCCAAGGCATCGATGCGCCTCCCGGCGAAGTCTATTTTGCCGCGGAGAATCCAAAAGGGGAATTGGGCTTCTATATTCACAGCAAAGGGGGCGGCGTTCCGCACCGGCTCAAGATCCGCAGCCCGTCCTTTGTCAATCTGAGCATTCTCCCCAAACTTCTCCCCGGACATTCCATGAGCGACGTGGTGGCCATCCTCGGCAGCCTCGACTTCGTCATGGGCGAATGTGACCGCTGACCCCCGCTCCGACGATATATGGATATACCCCGGGAGCTTGGCCACAGGATTGACGAGGCCATCTCGCATTACCCGGTCACGAAACGCAGCGCCACCCTGCCCGTGTTGCATTTGTTGCAACAGCACTTCGGGCACTTGACGGAGGAGGCCGTCGAATGGACCGCCGAGCGCCTCGAACTCGAACCCATCAACGTCCACGAACTCGTCACCTTCTATCCGGGATTCCGTCAAACCGCTCCGGGCCGCTGGCATATTCGCATCTGCCGGACCCTGTCTTGCGCCATGGCCGGCAGTTATGAACTGATGGACCGGCTCTGCCGCCTGACAGGCATCGACCGCGGCGACATGAGCCATCACCATCCCTTCGCGGTCAGTCCGGACGGTCGATTCAGCATCGAGTTCGCTGAATGCTTGGCCAGTTGCGGCACCGGACCTGTCTGTCTCGTCAACGATGATTTCCACGAGAAAGTCACCGCGGACCGGGCCGAAGAGCTTCTCCAACGCTACGCTTCGTGATCAGGTCCGAAGTCACTTACCTCGAAGGACGCCAGCCCCATCCGCGGGAGCGCAGGCTCGTCTTCCGGAACATCGATCGCGCCGGTTGGTCCACCGCCCTGTCTGACTATCTTGCGGACGGCGGTTATGAGGACCTCAAGTCCGCCTTCGGCCGGCCTCCCGCCGATATCGTTGAAGAAGTCAAATGTTCCGGTCTGCGCGGCCGCGGAGGCGCCGGGTTTCCCACCGGCGTGAAGTGGGGTTTCATCAATCCAAAGAATCCCAAACCCGTCTACCTGATCTGCAACGCCGACGAATCGGAGCCCGGCACATTCAAAGACCGTTATATCATCCATCAGGATCCGCACCAACTCCTCGAGGGGATGATTATCTCCTGTTTCGCGGTCGGCGCCCACCTGGCCTACATCTACATCCGAGAGGAATTTCCAGAAGGCGCCCGCATCCTTGAACAGGCCCTCGCTGAAGCGCGCAGCCACGGGTTTCTCGGCAAGAACATCCTAGGGACCGGATTCGACCTCGAGATTTACGTCCATCGCGGAGCCGGCGCCTATATCTGCGGAGAGGAAACCGGCCTCATCGAGTCCTTGGAAGGCAAACGCCCCTATCCGCGGATCAAACCGCCTTATTTCCCGGCCGCGCTCGGTCTTTATATGTGCCCGACGATTGTGAACAACGTCGAGACCCTCTGCAACGTGAAGCACATCATCCGAATGGGCGGCCAGGTCTTCGCTGGACTGGGAACACCGCGCAATGCCGGCACCCGCGTGCTCTGCGTCAGCGGCGACGTTCAGAAACCGGGTTATTTCGAGGTCGAGGTCGGCAAGATCACCATGGGTGAGCTGTTGAACGATCTTTGCGGCGGTCCCAAACCCGGGCGAAGCTTCAAAGCTGTCATCCCCGGAGGGAGTTCCGCGAAAGTGCTGCGCGCCGGCGAACGCTTCCGCATCAAGCGCGGCGAGGAACAAGTCGAGATCGGCCTCGAAGACATCCCCATGGATTTCGACACGCTCATGAGCTGCGGGACCATGGCCGGCTCCGGCGGCGTCATCGTGATGGACGATTCACGGTCTATGCCCTGGGTTCTCAACAACATCAATGCATTCTATGCTCATGAAAGCTGCGGCCAGTGCACTCCGTGCCGGGAAGGTTCCCTGTGGATGCAGAAAATCACTGGCCGCATGATCGCCGGCGGCGGAGTCCCGGCCGATATTGGAACATTGAGCAGCGTGGCGGACCAGATCGCGGGCCGGACCATCTGCGCCTTTGGAGAAGCCTGCGCCTGGCCGACTCAAAGTTTTGTCCTGAAATTCCGCGAGGAATTCGAAGCCTGCGCCGATCCGGCCAATCTGACCGTGCCGGCCAATCCCGAACACGAGGCCCAAGTCCGCTACCTGCGCCCCGCGTGAACCCTGTCCGCCGCACCGTGCCCGATATGCTTGAAAGCCGATTGACCGAAGCCGTCGTGAGCCTGGGACGGAAGATCCATCACACCCTGGGTCCCGGTTTCGACCGGGACGCCTATCTCAATGCCTTGGCGATCGAGTTCACAGAAAGCCGCTTTCGTCATGAACGGAACCGGACCCTCGATGTCCTTTACCGGCGCCGGATCGTCGGAGCTTACAGGGCGGACTTCGTCATTCAGGACCGCGTCCTCGTCCTCGTCCGGAATAGCTCCGCCCTCACTCCTGCCGATGACGTCCACCTCATCAACCGGGTCGCCGCCACCGGAACCGAATCGGGTGTCCTGCTCAACTTCGGAACGCCGGAACTCGAAGTCCGGGTTCACCGCATTGGCGAGAAAGCCCGGGAGACTGAAAACGCTCCTCCTGCCCTCCAAGACCGGACCCAAACTCCGGCTCGCGTCCCCTGACCCGTTTTCATGAGTTCTCCCGACATCGCCCAGCCGGCCGATACGGTTCGTGTGCAAATCGATGGGGTCTGGATGCAGGTTCCCCGCGGCGTCCGCATGATCGAAGCCTGCCGTCTCGCAGGCAAAGAAGTGCCCCACTATTGCTATCACCCCAAGCTTTCCTCGCCCGGCAACTGCCGCATGTGTTTGGTGGAAACCGGCCTGCCCCCGCGCCCCGCGCCCGGTCAGGATCCGCCCCTCGACGAACAGGGACATCCGCAGATCCAGTGGATTCCCCGGCCGGCGATCGCCTGCGCCAACACCGTCGCCGATGGCATGGGCATCCGCACCCAGGGACCCTTGGTGGAAGAATGCCGCAATGGGGTTATGGAGTTTCTCCTCCTCAATCACCCGCTTGATTGCCCCATTTGCGACCAAGCCGGAGAGTGTCTCCTCCAAGAATACAGCGTTGAACACGGCCGCGGCGCATCGCGGTTCCTGGATCAAAAAGTCAAGAAACCCAAGAATGTTTCCATCGGACCACGCATCCGGCTCGACGACGAACGCTGTATTCTTTGTTCGAGGTGCATTCGCTTCTGTCAGGAAATTGTGGACGACGACGTGCTCGGCTTCACTGGGCGCGGCAGCCATACGGTGCTCACGGTATGGCCTGGCAAAAAGCTAGAGAACAATTACAGTCTCAACACGGTCGATATCTGCCCGGTCGGCGCGCTCACCTCGAATGATTTCCGCTTTCAGATGCGGGTCTGGTTTCTCAAGGAAACGCCCTCGATCTGCGCCAGTTGCGGGCGCGGCTGCAACGCCCTCCTGGCCTCGCGTGAGGATCAACTTCTCCGTCTCACTCCGCGCGAAAACAACGAGGTCAATTCGACGTGGATGTGCGACTATGGCCGACTCCATTTCCATTATCTCAGGAGTCCGGCCCGCCTGCTCGAACCGCTCCTGCGCGGCGGCCACGGCCATGCCGCCGCTTCGTGGGCCGAGGCGATCGCCGCAGCGGCCGATGGTCTGCGGCGCGCCGCCCCCGGCCGCGTCGCCGTCATCGGATCCGGGCGCATGACCAATGAAGAGCTGTTTCTCCTGCGAGGCGTGGCGGAGCAACTTGGCGCCGCCTACCTGGACATCGTGCCCCGGCCCCAAGAAGGAGACGCCTGGCTCGTCGCTCCTGACGGCAACCCAAACACCACGGGCGCCCGCCAGATCCTCCCCGGCCTCGACGACCCCGGGTCCCGTCTGTTCGCCATCCGCGAAGCCCTTCGCGCCGGATCCCTCGAGGCCCTTCTCGTGTGGGGCGAAGATCTTTGCGAAGCAGGGTTCACGTCAGAAGAACTCGCTTCCGTCCGCTGCATCGTTTCATCCCATCTCTTGGCCAATCCCACCGCCGAAGCCTCTCACGTGGTTCTGCCAGGCAGCGGATTCGCGGAGAAACGAGGATCGATGATCAATCTCACCGGCCGTCTGCAACGCCTCAATCAAGCTGTGGCCGCTCCCGGACAAGCTCGCGACGATTGGGAGATTCTCCGCGATCTCTCCGCCGCCTTGTCCGGCAACGAACCGGCCCTTTTCATCGAGGACGTCTTCCGCGCCATGGCTGCCCGGGTTCCCCTTTTCGCCGGTCTGAGTTTGAGCCGGATCGGCGATGCGGGCCTGCCGCTGGTGGAAACCGGAGCCGCCATCCCTTTGCTGGACCGCGAACGCGAACGCATCGCCCGCGGCGAAATCTCCGGCTGATTCCCCTTCCCTTCCGTCGCTCGCTTATGCCTTGGCCCCTACTCATCGAAGCCGCGCTGAAGATCGGGATTCTCATCTTTCTCGTGATCCTCCCCGCGGTGGCCTTGTCAGTCTACGCGGAACGCCGGGTCAGCGCCATTATCCAAGACCGGGTCGGTCCCAACCGGGTCGGACTTCCCCTCACCCTGTTCGGAGCAAAGAAGGATTGGGCTTTCTTTGGTCTCTTTCAGCCCGCTGCGGACGGTCTCAAGTTCATTCTCAAGGAGGACGTCACTCCCGGCCACGTGAACCGCTTTTACTACTGGCTCGCGCCGGTCCTGGTCATGGTTCCCGCTCTGCTGACCTGCGCGGTTCTCCCGTTCGGCAGCACCCTCGAACTTCCCTTTGTCGGCCGCCCCATCCCCATGGTCATCGCCAATCTCGATGTGGGGATCCTCTTCGTCTTCGCCATCTCCTCGCTGGGCGTCTATGGCATCGTCTTAGCCGGCTGGTCCTCCAATTCCAAATACCCCTTTCTCGGAGGCGTTCGTTCCAGCAGCCAGATGATCTCTTACGAGATCTCGCTCGGCCTATCCGTAGTGCCCATGTTGATGATCTACGGCGATCTCAATCTCGTCCGGATCAGCGAATACCAGAATACCTATGGCTGGGCCCTGCTTCCCCTCAGTTCCAATCCCCTCGGTTTCGGCTGGAAAGGTCTTCTGCTTTGGATCCCCATCCTCATCTCCTTTGTCGTGTTCATCGTCTCCCTCTTCGCCGAAACCAACCGGCTGCCTTTCGATCTGCCTGAATGTGAGACAGAACTCGTGGCCGGTTACCACACCGAGTACAGCTCGATGAAGTTCGCACTTTTCTTCCTGGGTGAATACGCCGCCATGCTCATCGGAGCGGGCTTCGCCGTCACACTCTTCCTCGGCGGCTGGTCGCTTCCTTTCGGCCTCGGCCTGACAGGCGATCAAGGTCTGCTCGCCGGTCTTCTCAATATCGCCACTTTCTTCGCCAAAGTCGCCCTCTTCCTGCTCTTCTTCATCTGGGTGCGCTGGTCTCTCCCCCGCTTTCGCTACGACCAGCTCATGCGCCTAGGCTGGGTCTATTTTTTCGAAATCGCCCTCATCAACATTTTTCTCACCGCCGGAATCCTCCTCTGGCTCCGTTGATCTGGGCCCGAATCCCACCCACTGACCCGCATGGCCATCGTCGTCAAACGTCCTCAGCTTACCTGGTTCGAGAAACTGTTTATTCCAGGCATCGTTGAAGGGCTTCGCATCACCCTCCGCCATGCGCTTCGCATCCTCCAGCGCCGTCGCAAGGTCACGATGCAATACCCGGAGGAACGCTGGGACAGTCAACTCCCGGAATACTACCGCGGCGCCCCTGCTCTCGTCACCGATGAACAAGGACGCGAGCGCTGTGTAGCCTGTCAATTGTGCGAGTTCATCTGCCCGCCCCGCGCTATTCGCATGACGCCCGGTGAAATCCCGGCCGGCGGCCCCTGGGCCAAGGTCGAGAAATATCCGCGTGACTTCGAGATCGACATGATCCGTTGCATCTACTGCGGCCTCTGCGAGGAAGTCTGCCCCGAACAAGCCATCTTCCTGCGCAAGGACTACGCTATTACCGGATACACCCGCGAAGAGATGGTGCATGACAAACAGAAACTCTACGAGATCGGCGGAGTGCGGGAGGGTCTCGTTAACAAGTGGAACGAACTGAAGTAAAAAGTCACGTTCCGCTTCGCCCCATCGCCAGTCATGCCCACGCTGCTTTTCTACCTCTTCGCCCTGATTGCTCTTCTCTTTGGAGCCGGGGTCATCGTCAACCGCAACCCGGTCTCCAGCGCGCTTTGCCTAGTCATGTCCTTCGTGGGCCTCGCCGCTTTGTTCATTCAGTTGGACGCCTTCCTCATCGGCATCGTCCAGATACTCGTCTACGCGGGCGCGGTCATGGTCCTGTTTCTTTTCATCATCATGCTCTTGGATCTCCGGTCGGAAAAACGGCGCCGCATCAACCGGCTGGCTTGGATCGGCGGGGCCGGAGTCACCGCAGCCTTCGTATTCTTGTTGCTCGCGGCTCTTCAGAATTTTCAGGGTGAACGCTTCCCGGCTCTGCGCCCCGACATCGCCGCGACGCTTAGGGCCGAGAATTTGCCGGCGGACGCCGCCTCGACCGACAGCGCTCTCATCGCACTCACTGCGGGCCGGCTGCCCGATGTGCACCTGACTGGTGAAGTCCTGTTCACGCGCTTTGTCCTTCCCCTTCAAATCGTCGGCGCGCTCCTCCTCGTCGCTACGGTGGGCGTCGTCGTCCTGAGCAAACGCCGCCTCACCTGATTCCCTTCGCAATCCCGTCTCATGCCCGCCCTCAACGATTACCTGTTCGTCAGCGGCCTTCTCTTCGCTATCGGCCTCGCAGGAGTCATTCTCCGGCGCAACATCATCATCATCTTCATGTCCCTAGAGCTTATGCTCAACGGCGCCAATCTTTCCCTGGTCGCCTTTTCCCGTTACCGCCTCGTCAACGGCCTCCCTGATTACAACGCCCAAGCCCTCGTCTTCTTCATCATCACCGTCGCTGCCGCAGAAGTCGCCGTCGGCCTGGCCATCATCGTAGCCCTCTACCGGGCTCGCAAAACCACTCACGTCGAGGACATCAACTCGATGCATTACTGAATCTCCCGCTCCCAACGCCCAGCCGCATCCGCACATGGAACCCGCCTGGTTTCTCCTGCTTCTTCCTCTGCTCGCCGCCGCTGTCATCATCCTCTTCACCCGGAAGTGGAAGACGCTCAGCAGCGCCATTTCCGTGGGCGCCGCCGCTGTGGCTTTTCTGATCAGCCTCGGCCTTCTCGGCAGAAACGATGAGCAAGTCCTAGCCTTTCGATGGATGGAGATCGGAGATCTCCGCATCGATATCGGCATCCTCCTCGATGGCCTCAGCCGCAGCATGATGTTCACGGTCACAACCGTGGGCCTCATCATCCATATCTACTCCCTGGGATACATGAGGAACGATGAGGGGAAATCGCGCTATTTCGCCGGTCTCTCCCTCTTCATGTTTTCCATGACCGGCATCGTCCTGGCTGAGAACTTCATCATGATGTTCATCTTCTGGGAACTTGTCGGAGTCAGCTCTTACGTTCTCATCGGACATTGGTTCACCCGCAATCCTCCGGTGGAAGCGGCAAAGAAAGCCTTTATCACCAATCGCATCGGCGATTTCGGGTTTCTTGTCGGGATTCTCTTGATCTGGAGTCTCACCGGCTCGCTGGCCTTCAGTGGAATCCAGGAAGGGCTCCCCGCCGCTGCCGCCTACCCATCCGCGCTGGCCATCGCCGTGCTCTGCCTTTTTTGTGGCGCCGTTGGAAAGTCCGCCCAATTGCCGCTGCACGTCTGGCTGCCCGACGCCATGGAAGGTCCGACTCCCGTTTCGGCCCTCATCCATGCCGCCACCATGGTCGCCGCCGGAGTCTACATGCTCGCGCGAATCGGTTTCCTGCTTGCCGCGGCCGCTCCCTCCGCCGTTCTCATCGCTTGGATAGGCGGTCTGACCGCTCTCTTCGCCGCAGTCGTGGCCACCCAGCAGGATGATATCAAGAGGATCCTGGCTTATTCCACGCTTTCTCAACTCGGCTACATGATTATGGCCGCCGGTCTCCTTGCCACACAGGCCGCTATGTTCCACCTGTTCACTCACGCCTTTTTTAAGGCTCTGTTGTTCCTCGGAGCCGGCGCCGTCATCCACGCTTGCCACCACGAGCAGAACATCTGGAAAATGGGAGGCCTGCGCAAAAACATGCCGCTCACCTTCGCGACCTTCGCCATCGGAACCGCCGCGCTCGTCGCTGTGCCTTACGTCACCAGCGGATTCTTCAGCAAGGAATACATTCTCGACGCCGCATGGAGCCAAAACGGGAACCTGTTCTGGATCGCCGCCATCGTCGCTTTCCTCACACCTTTTTACATGATCCGGCTTCTGCTCGTCGCCTTCTTCGGCCGCGCCCGCAGCCGCCACGTGGAACAGGCGCGCGAAGTTCCTCTGGTCATGGGAGTGCCCCTCCTCCTGCTCGCCGTTCCCTCGATCGCGATCGCCTGGTTCTCCGGTCTGATCGAGTGGATTCAGATCCCGCATCCCGAGCACCATGCGACCCATCCCATAGTCCTGACCGTGTCCATCCTGGCGCTCCTCGGGGGGGGTGGTCTGGCTATCCTCTTCTACCGCGAGCGCGCCTCCGAACCGTTTCGCGCCGCGCCAGTGGCGGACAAGTTTTACTTCGATGAACTCTACGACGGTTTGGTGCGTTACATCCAAGGTGGTCTCGCCAGTCTGAGCGCCTTCCTAGACCGATCCGTCATCGACGGCATCGCTGTCAAAGGCATCGGGCGCATCGCCGCTGGAACAGGTTATCTCCTCCGCCTCATCCAGGTCGGCAACATCCAGGCTTACGCCTTCCTCTTCGGCATGGGCGTCATCCTCACAATCTTCCTGCTCCTCGCCCTGTGAAATCCCACGCCTCGCCCGCCGCCACGCCGTGAGCATCCTCGATTTCATCATCCTCCTCCCTCTGGCCGCCGCCCTCGCCATCGGCGCCGGCCTGCCGGCCCGGCGAACCGCCCTCGCCGCCGCGGGCCTCAATCTCCTTCTCGGCCTGATCGCCTTGGCGAGATTCGGAAATCACGATCCATCCTCCGGCCCCGCTTTCGCGGCATCCCGGACCGTCTCGCGGAATCCAGAGATCGCCTGGGCCGTCGGACTCGACGGAATGAGCCTCGTCCTCTTGCTCTTGACAGTGTTGGTCACCTTCGCCGCTCTCTGGCAAGCCGGCACGCCCAAAGACAACGTCAGGCTATTCTACATCTCCCTGCTCCTCATTTCCGCCGGTTCCCTCGGAGCGTTTCTCACCACCGACCTCTTCTTCCTCTACGCCTTTCACGAACTCGCCCTTATTCCGACCTTCCTCCTCATCGGCATATTCGGAAAGGGCGATCGCCGCGCCGCGGCCTGGAAGATCACCATTTACCTCGCCGCGGGCAGCCTGGTTCTGCTCGCCGGACTGCTCCTTTTGGTGCTTGCGCTAGTGCAAGACGGCGCTCTCACTTTCGATCTGGCCGCCCTCGCCGAGCGCGCCGCGGCTCAGCCAATCGGCGATTCGTCCCAAAGCCTCATTTACCTCCTGCTCCTCATCGGTTTCGGAACGTTGGTGGCTCTTTTCCCGCTGCACAGTTGGGCTGCTCCCGCCTACGCCGCCGCTCCAACCCCCGCAGTCATGCTCCACGCCGGGGTCTTGAAGAAGTTCGGACTCTATGGCTTGCTCCGCCTCTCTCCTCTCCTCCCCGCCGGAGCCGAACGCTGGCTCACTCTTCTCCTGGTCCTCCTGCTGGGCAACATCCTCTTTGTCGGTCTGGTCACCCTCACCCAGAAACGGCTGGACTCGATGCTCGCCCATTCCAGCGTCATGCACATGGGCTACATCTTCCTCGGGATCGCCGCTTTTCAGGCTGATCACACCCTGGGCGCAGCCGGAGCCGTCCTGCTCATGTTCGCCCATGGACTCTCCATCGCCTTGCTCTTCGCCTTGGCCGGACGCCTCGAAGAGAAGCTCGGCTCCCTCGACATGACCAAACTCGGCGGCCTCGCCAAGATCACGCCCCGCTTCGCCTTCCTCTTCGGACTGGCCGCCTTCGCTTCCATCGGGCTTCCCGGTTTCGCCAATTTCACCGGCGAAATTCTCGTGTTCCTGGGCGGCTTCCAGTCTCTCGAACCGGGCGCGCCGCTTGGCGGCCTCCAAATCGCCACCATTCTCGCCGTCTGGGGCGTCGTCATTTCCGCCGTCTACATGCTGCGAGCCTACCGGGCCATCTTCCTCGGGGAACTGACGGAAAGCAACGTCACCGCCTCCCTAACCGATCTGACCTTGTCCCAGAAACTTCCCGCCGGATTGCTCGTCGCCGGTCTCCTCGTCACAGGAATCTATCCGTGGTTCCTCCAGCGCTTCCTCGAATTCTGATCGCCACCCGGATTGCTCCTCATGCCCGCCCATTGTCTCGAAGCCTGCGTCATTGTCCTAGGGCTCATCCTGCTTCTCCTCGAGGCGTTCCTGCCCAAGCCTCCCCGGCGCCTCCTCGCGCTGACTGCGATCGCCGGTCTCGGGGCCGTTTTGGTCGCCCTCTTCTTTGTCGACCGCTCGCCGGAATCCTCCGCAAGCCTCGGAGCCTATTACGTCGTCGACCCTCCGGCTCTTTTCTTCAAAGGCTTCGCCCTGCTCGCTACCCTGCTGGTGCTGGTCATGAGCCTCGACTACGCAAGCGTCATCCGCAGTTACCTCCAAACCAGCGAGGACGAGCCGGATGCAGGACTCGGTGAGTTCTTTTGCCTGCCCCTTTTCACCTGCGCCGGTCTGATGTGGATGGCCTCGGCCCGCGACCTCGTCGCCATCTTCGTCTCTCTCGAACTTGTCACCATTTCCTTTTACGTCCTGGTCGCCTACATGCGCCGCAACATCGGCTCGCTGGAAGCCGGGGTGAAGTACCTGATTTTAGGCGCGCTTTCGACGGGTTTCTTCGTCTACGGCGTGGCCTGGATATACGGCTTGACCGGACAAACCGACCTTCTTCGGATTGCGGAAGCGCTTCGGCCGGCTGAGACCGCGGCGGTGGCCTCCTCCACGGCGCTGGTCTTCGCCCTCGGATTGCTTCTGTCCGGCTTGGGTTTCAAGATCGCCGCAGTTCCCTTTCAAATCTGGGTCCCCGATGTGTATCAAGGCGCCCCTACCCCGGTGACCGCCTACCTTTCCGTGGCTTCCAAGGCCGCCGGGTTCATCGTGACGTTGCGCGTCTTGGAACCGTTCCTCCAGTCCCCCATTGCGCATCAGACCATTCTTGTCCTCCTTGTCCTAGCCGCGGCCTCGATCGTATTCGGCAATCTTTGCGCCATTCCACAAAACAACATCAAGCGGCTGCTGGCTTACTCCAGCATCGCCCACGCCGGCTTTCTCCTGCTGGCGGTGGCCAGCGTACGTTCCAATGCCGGAGAGAGCGGGGGGATCACCGCCGGAGCGGCCGTTTCCTTCTATCTTGCGGCCTACCTTCTCATGACCCTCTTGGTGTTTCTCGTGGTCACCCTGGTGCGGAGCCGCACTGGCGGCGAGGATCTCGCCGCATTCGACGGTCTCGGAAAGCGCTCTCCCTTCCTGGCCTTCGCCATGTTGGTTGGCATGATTTCGCTCGCAGGAGTTCCTCTCACCGCGGGGTTTCTCGGAAAGTTTTACGTCTTTCTTCTCGCCCTTGAAGCTCGCTACTACACTCTCATCGTCATCGCCGCGCTGGGGGCCGCCGCGGGATTCTATTATTACTTCAAGATCCTGCGCTCGGTGTATTGGGAACGCGCCACCGACGAGTCCCCCATCTCCATACCGCTCCCGACGCGGTGGGCAATCACGGCGATCATCGCCGCGATCTTCATTCTCGGGGTATACCCCCAGCCTGTCCTGTCGATATTCGAGTAAGGACGGCTCTTTCCCAGCACTTCGCCGCCTCTCCCGGCCGCTGGAGCGCGCTGTTAGCCAGCATTGCTCAGAAGCTTTGGAGACCTGCCAAACACAGCTCGCACCACGCCCTTTACCCGGCTCCAGAAGCCTGGAGGCCGGAGGATGCATGGGCCAAGCGGCAGGCCTTGATCGTGTTCGACATGAGCATCGCGATGGTCATCGGTCCCACCCCGCCCGGAACCGGAGTGATGGCGCGACACTTGGGCGCCACCGCCGCGAAATCGACGTCGCCAACCAAGGCATACCCGCTCTTTGCCGACGGATCCGGAACCCGGGTTATCCCCACGTCAATCACCACTGCCCCGTCCCGAACGTGATCTGCGCCGAGAAACCGGGGCCGGCCCAGGGCCGCAATGAGGATATCCGCCGCGCGGGTCACGGCCGGCAAATCGCGCGTCCGCGAATGAGCCACCGTCACGGTGGCGTCGGCGCCCGGACCTTTGTTCATCAGCAATAAAGCCAACGGTTTCCCCACAATCATGCTGCGTCCCACGATCACCACATGCGCACCGGAAATCTCTACCCTGCTTTCGATCAGAAGCCGTTGACATCCCAAGGGGGTGCAGGGGACGAACCCAGCGGAATCGCCCAAGGCCAAATGGGCCACGTTGACCGGGTGAAACCCGTCCACGTCCTTATTCGGATCCATCGCCCGAATCACCGCCCCCTCGTCGATGTGCGGCGGCGGCGGGGATTGCACCAAAATGCCGTGGATCGCTGGATCCCGGTTCAATTCCCGGATTTGCTCGATCACATTCTCTTGGGAGGTCGACTCCGGCAACTCAATCTTGAGCGAGTGCAGCCCTAACTCGCGGCAGGTCCGGTCCTTCGATCGCACGTAAGCTCGCGAGGCAGGATCCTCTCCAATCAGCACCACGGCCAATCCCGGCTTCCAACCTTGAATCGCCATCGATTCGAGTTCGCGCCGGCACTCCTCGAGCACAGCGCCAGCCACTGCTTTTCCGTCAATGATCTCCCGGGTCATCACTGGCTTCTATGGGTTTCCGCATCCGAGCTTCCACTTCCGAACGCAGGGCCTCGAAGGCCTCCTCGTCAAGCCTCCGCGCAATGTGCAGGGGCTTGGAAAAGACCACCCGTATCCGGCTGAAGGGATAGGGTATCTCGTAGCGGTCCCACGAGCGCAGCCGCAGGGCCTTGGAATACTCCACATGAATCAGACGCACCGGAGCGCCGGTCAACTGCGCCAACTTAAGGGCGCCCGGCTTCATCACGTAAATCGGCCCGCGCGGACCGTCCGGCGTCAAGGCCACATCGCTGCCTGCTCCGATCGCCTTCACCAAAGATCGCAGAGCTTCACGCCCACGCCGGGAACTCGATCCGCGCACCACCTCGAGTCCGAAGCGCTTGACCGTCCGCGCGAGGAGTTCGCCGTCGCGGCTCATGCTGGACAACACGGTCACCCGCCGCTTCGTCAAATAGCGATAGCGAATGAGGGCGAGGGCGAGCACCCGATTGTGCCATGCGAGCCAGATCACCGGTTCTGAATCGTCGCTGTTTTCCGTGCCGAAAGTGTCGTCAAACTCAACTCGCAGAGTCCTTCCGATCGTCCGGATAGCGAACGCGACCAAGGGGGGGACCACCGCAAGTTTCCACGCCCCTTTCACAAAATCATGTCGTTCTGCACTTAAATCCAATGTGCGGCATGCAAATCGGACGTGAGCTTCATCTGCTTCGAGCGCAATTCTGCATAAGCGTCTCGGCGATCCCCCTGGGGGGCACAACGCGTGGATTCGTCCAGTTCCACCCACCGTTTCGTCCAGTCCCGCATTCCTTTCGCGTCGAAGCTTCCGCCCCCGCTCCAACAAGCCGCGGCTTGAAGCGCTGCTCCTAGAGCCGCTCCTTCGGCGGTCCGCAGGCACACCGTCTCGGCCCCGAATGCGTCCGCCGCTACTTGCCGCCAGAGTCTGCTGTTGCTGCCTCCGCCCGTGAGCCGGATCTCGGATGGCGACACACCCAAATCCCGGAATCGCTGGATACCGTAGGCCAGCCCGAGCGTCACACCTTCCAGGGCCGCGCGCGCCAAATTCCCCGGAGTCAGATTGTCGCTACGCATCCCGTGCAACACGGCACAGCTCTCGGGGAGATTGGGGGTTCGTTCGCCGTTCAAATAGGGAAGAAAGAGCAATCCGCCGGCTCCAGGAGAGGCGGATTCCGCCTGAGCTTCGAAGCCATCGAGGTCCCAATCGAAAAGCGCCCGCACCTTCTCGGTCAAGACGGTTACGTTCATGGTGCACACCAGCGGCAGCCATTGGCCGGTGCAATCGCAAAATGCGGCGACTTCGCCCTTGGGATCGATCACCGGTTCACCCGCTGCCGCATAAACCGTTCCCGAAGTGCCCAAACTTACGGTGAAAACCCCGGGCGCCACATTTCCGGTTCCGATGGCGCCCATCATATTGTCGCCTCCGCCCGCGCTCACAAGAACGTCGTCTCGGAGACCCCAACGAGCCGCCAATTCCGGTTTCAATGTGCCGTGGGCTTGGCGCGAGTCGCCCAAAGGCGGCAGCAATTCCGGCAGCCGCGGATCAGTAAAGGAGAGCAGGGCGCCGCACCACTCGCGGCGTCGCACATCCAACAATCCGGTGCCGGAAGCGTCGCCGTATTCCATCCGCTGGACCCCCGTCAGCCGGAAGTTCAGGAAGTCGTGCGGCAACAGCACGGAGCGGACCCGAGCAAAGTGCTCCGGCTCGTTCTGCTTCAACCAGAGAATCTTCGGGGCCGTATAACCGGGCAGGATGGCGTTGCCCGCCAGCCGGATCAGACCTTCCACGCCCCCGAAGGCGGCCTCGTACTCCTTGCATTGGGCGGCGGTCGACGTGTCGCACCACAATTTGGCCGGCCGGATCACGGCCCCAGCCTCATCCAGGACGACAAGCCCGTGCTGCTGCCCGCTCACGCCGATTGCCTGCACCTCCTCGCGCCGGGCTCCGAGTTGTTCCAGACAGGAGCCCACCGTCTCGTCCATGGCCGCATCCCAATCCTGGGGATCCTGCTCCAAGTGACCGGCCGGAAGCCCATCAATGAGCCCGTAGGCTGCCTGAGCCCGCGCCAGCAAATCGCCGCTCTCCCCATCCACGGCCACCGTCTTGGTGCTTTGGGTTCCGCTGTCGATCCCAAGAAAAATCATCTTGATGCGGAGGAAGGGTTTCTTTATCGGGTGTTCCCAGACGGCGGCCGATCCGGATCCGCCGCGCATCCTTCTACTCTGACCTCCTCCGGGACGTCAATCCACCATGGTTCGAAAACTGCATCATACCCGCTACCGGGTGAACGATCTCGACCGCAGCGTCGATTTCTACACTCAGGTTCTCGGCCTCGAAGAAGTGCGCCGGCACGAATCGCCCCGCGGATCCCGCCTCGCCTTCCTCAAAGCTCCGCAAAGTGAGGAACTCATTGAAATTTGCCAGTACGACGCTAGCGGACCTGTCGAAGTCCAACCCGATCTTACCCATCTCGCTTTTGAAGTCGACGACATCGCCGCTTTCGCTCGCCACGCCGAGGCCCACGGATACCCCCTTACGGATGGGCCCACCGAAAGCGCTTCCGGCGTCTTCGCCTTCATTGATGCTCCGGAAGGCTACGAGATCGAACTGATTCAGCGCCGCTCTTGACCCCTGCCCCGCTCCCATCCGGATTTCTCAAAACTAGGAGGGGATTCAGCGCATGGAGTTTGACTGGTTAGACGCGACCTTCGATCTCAAGGCAATTATGCCGCGCGAGATCGAGGAGTCCTTCGAAGATCCCTTTGGGGTCAAGCTGCTCCCCGATGGAAGTTACGGAGAAAGCGAATCACGTTACGTATCGCTCGGAAAAACTCTACGCAACCGCCCAGTGTTCAGCATATTCTGGACGGATGGAAAGCGCTACAGGGTCATCTTTGCCCGCGAGATGACCGCGGGAGAATTGGCCTTTTATGAACGCTGGAACGCCAGCCAAGAATAACTTAGTCTCTCCACGTGAACACCGTTTCGAACTGGTCCGAAATCCCCGCCTTCGAATCGCAAAATGAGGAAGTCGCCTTCTGGGCCGAGCACGAACTCGATCCCCGCCTCATGAGCGCTTCGGTTCACCGGACCAGCAACCGGGAATCCACCACCATCACCCTCCGTTTCGACCCCCGCATGCTCAACCGAATCAAGCGGCTCGCCAATTCCCGCTATCTCAATTACCAGAGCATGATCAAACAGTGGCTGAGCGAACGCCTCGAACAGGAATTGCACTAGGCGAAACCGCCTCTCGTGTCCCCACAAAAAGCCCAAGACCGCATCGAAACGCTTCGGCGCCAGATCGAGCGCCACGATCGCCTCTATTACGTCGAGGCCAAACCCGAGATCAGCGATCGGGACTACGACCGCCTCTACCGCGAGCTGCAGGATCTCGAATCCGAGTTTCCGGAGCTGCGTTCGCCACATTCACCCACCTCTAGGGTCGGAGGCGAACCGCTGGCCGGGTTCACCCAAATCCAGCACCGGGTGAAAATGCTCAGTCTCGACAACACGTACAGTGAAGCTGAATTGCGTCAGTTTTTCCGTCGGCTTCAGCGAGGGTTAGGTCGCGATCGAGTCCGCGTCCTGATCGAACCAAAGATCGACGGAGTGGCGGTCTCGATCAGCTATCGCGACGGCGTCTTTATCAGCGGGGCCACTCGGGGCGACGGATCGACCGGAGACGATATCACCTCCAACCTCCGCACCATCCACTCCCTTCCTTTGCGGTTGCCTTCGGGAATCCCGCCCAACCTCGAGTTGCGTGGCGAAGTTTTCATGCCCACCGAAGCCTTCGCCCGGATGAACGCGGACCGTCTCGGGGCCGGCGAACCCGCCTTCGCCAATCCCCGAAACGCCACAGCCGGCACGCTCAAACTGTTGGACTCTTCGATCGTTGCACGCCGGCCCCTCGAGATTGTCTTTCACGGCTATGGCTGGATCGACGGGGATCCGCCCTTCGCCTCGATCACCGAGTTCCAGCAACTTCTCGACCGGGCCGGACTACGTCGCAGCGAACGCACTTGGCATGCCGAGGATGCCGATTCCCTGCTCGAGGCCATCTCCGAGCTGGACGCCTGCCGGCACACGTTCCACTACCTGACCGACGGAGCGGTGGTGAAAGTGGACCCACTCGATCTCCAGGAACGGCTTGGGAGCACCTCGAAAGCGCCGCGCTGGGCAATCGCTTACAAGTTTCAGGCTGAACAGGCGGAGACCCGGGTCCTGTCCATCGAAGTCCAAGTCGGCCGCACGGGAGCGCTCACCCCCGTGGCTAACCTCGAACCAGTGCTCCTCGCCGGAACAACCGTGTCCCGCGCCACCCTGCACAACGCCGGCGAAGTCCGCCGTAAGGACGTACGCTGCGGCGATGTCGTCTTGATCGAAAAGGCGGGAGAAATCATCCCCGCGGTGATCATGGTGCGCTTCGAGAAACGCCGGGGCGACGAGAAGCCCTTCGTCATGCCGGACCGTTGCCCGGTGTGCGACACTCCCGTCGTTCGTGATCCGGTCCAGGTCGCCATCCGCTGCCCGAATCCCGAGTGCCCGGAGGTGGTCCGCCGCAAGCTCAGCCATTTCGCCTCGCGTGGCGCCATGGACATCGACGGCCTCGGACAGGCGCTCGTGGATCAGCTCGTGGCCCAAGGATGGGCCTCCCGCTTCTCCGATCTCTACTCCCTAACTGAGGAACAGTTGTCCGGTCTTTCCCGTTTGGGACCCAAAAGCGCCGCAAACCTCGTCGCCGCCCTCCAGCGCAGCCGCAGCCGCCCCCCCTGGCGCCTTCTCTTCGGGCTCGGTATTCTCCACGTCGGCTCGACCGCCAGCCAAACATTGCTCGCTCACTTTGAACACCTCGACGCCGTAGCCACCGCTTCCCGGGAACAACTCGAGGAAGTCGAAGACATCGGAGCAGTCATGGCCGCCAGCATCCACAGTTGGTTCGCCGATCCCTCCAACCGGGAGGAAATCGAGCGCCTCCGGCAAGCCGGGCTCAACTTCCGTGAGCCCGAACGCGAAAGCGCGCCGGCATCCGCAGCCCTGGAAGGCGAGACCTGGGTCATCACCGGAACCCTCAGCCGCCCTCGCGAGTTCTTCGCGGGCCTCATCCGGGCCCACGGGGGTAAGGTCGCGGGAAGTGTCAGCTCGAAAACCAGTTTCGTCCTGGCCGGAGAGAATCCCGGAAGCAAAGCGGAGAAGGCTGCCGCTCTCGGAGTCCCCACCGCCGACGAAAGCGACTTCCTGGAGCGGATCGGCGAAGATCGGACTAACTAATCGAGACCGGCTCCCGCCGCCGCCGCCGGATCCGGAGGCTCCGCCTCTGGATGAAAATACTCGGCCCGGCCCGACTCCCACTCCACGTCCCGGACCGGAGCAAGGATCTCCTCGACGCCGGCCAAAAGCTCAAGATCCAACTCCCCTCCAGCCACTTCCAGGGTCCGCAACACCTCCGGCACGTTTCTCGCCCCCATCAGAGTCGTGGATACAGCCGGGTTGGCCATGGCAAACTGCATCGCCAGATCGCTGATGCGCGCGCCTCGTTTCCGGCACCACTCCCCTGCTTGCCGCCCCGCCGCTTTCACCCGCGCCGGCGCGGGATGCCAAGGTTGCGGCCCTCCTTCGCTCAGAATCCCCATGTGCAATACGGACCCGTTGATCAGTGCCATTCCCCGCTCCAACACCAGCGGAACCAATGCCTCCTGCATCCTCTGATTCAAGAGGTTGTAGTGACAGTAAGACAAGACCACGTCTAATTCGCACGCTTCGGCCGTTTCCCGCAACAAGTCCGGCGGATAGCCGGTCACACCGATGTAGCGCGCCTTTCCGGCCCGCTTCAAGTCCCGCAATGCTTCCAATCCCTCCTCCATGACGACCCGGCGTTCGCCGAACTCGATATCGTGCAATTGATAGATATCCAGATAGTCCGTTCGCAATCGCCGCAGACTTTCCTCACACATGCGAACAACTCCGGCGCGGGTGAAATCAAAACCGCTGCCCAGGGCATAATCGAAGCGTCCTCCTTTCGTCGCCAGCACCACTTGCTCCCGGATTCCTTCCAACGCCGCTCCCAGCCGCTTCTCCGAAAGCGTCCGCCCGTAGTAGGGCGAAGTGTCGAAACAATTGACCCCGCCATCCAACGCCGCCCACACCGCCCGCACGGCTTCACCTTCCTCCAGTTCGCCGTATTCGTTGCCCAAGGGAGCGCATCCAAAGGAAAGCTCTGACACCTGCAAATCCGTTCGTCCCAGCGCGCGATAGTTCATGGTTCCATTCCTTCCACCACACCGGTTTCAATTCCATAGACGCGGAGCGCGTTGCGCCGGAAAACATCGTCCCGTTCGTCTTCGCTCAAGCCGGCCAGGCAGTCGCGCGCCGTCTCGACCCAGCGCCGGTATGACGAAGCCAAGGTGCAGACTGGCCAGTCGCTGCCAAACAACATCCGCCGCGGCCCGAACACTTCCAGCGCCGCGTCTACCCAGGGTTGCAACTCTTCCCGCGTCCAGTGCAGTGGATCCGCTTCGGTCACCAGTCCGGACAGCTTGCAGGCGACATCCCCCGCGCTGGCCAAGTTGCGGAGCTGTTCTTTCCACGGAGCGGTCTGCCCGCCGCGGATGTCCGGTTTTCCGAAGTGATCCAGCACAAACCTCACCCCCGGACAGGCTTCCACCAGAGCCACCACCTCCGGCAACTGCTGCCCCCGGCAACAGAGATCAAAACGCAACCGGGACTCAGCCAAACGTCGCACGCCGCTGCGGAACTCCGGTTGCTGGCAGAACCCGGGACGCTCCGGCTGAATCAGCCTGCGCAACCCGCAAACCACAGGGTCGCCGCTCCAACGCGCCACCGCTGCTTCCGCCGCTGCGGGATCCTCCAGAGCCGCAAAGGCCACGGCGCCCCGCAAGCGCGGCTCGATCGCCGCCAATTCTTTCACCCACTCCACCTCCGCCGAGCCCTGTTCTGGAAGGCAATCCGCCTGCAGGAAAATAAGGGTCTCGACCTCGAAAGCGCTGCTCGCCGCGGCAAATTCCTCGAGACCGAAACGCCTGCGAATCAACGTCTGCTCATCGAGCCAGACGTAGCGAAACCGCTCCGGGTCCCAGAAATGCACATGGCTATCGGTCAATCTCATCGTCCCGCCGCCGGTCCTCGCCGGGTCCCTCTCTACAAGGCCACTTTGTATTAAGCAGCGAAGCCAATGCCGTCAACGCCGCCGGAGAGATCAGCCTGCCCTCATTGCGGGCGATGCCGTTTCGAGTCCCCGATGACCTCCCAATACTCCTCACCGTAATCGAAGAAGATCTCTTCACCGGGCCGGATGGGCCTAAGCGCGGCGATCCGCGCGGTCTTCCAGCGAGTTGAGGTTATGAGTTCAGCGTTGGGCTTCCGGTCATCGTGATTGATATAACGCGTGTAGCCCGAGCCGCGGCCCTCGCCCCAAATCCAATGGTCGCGGCAGACCCAGACCAGGTACTTTGAATCGACGTAGGGACGGCGGTTGGCTTCGTCGTCGGTCAGAACCCGCCCGGTGTAATACCCGATGGTGTCGCCCGGCAGAATGCGTTCCCGCGCGAAGAGACCCATTCCTGCCCCGCGGATGGTCGATCTGCGGACGTCAAAGGCTTCTTCCGTCCAGACCACCGGCTTGCGCTTCCTCGGAGCCTGGGTGGTTCGCTCGGCTTTGGCCGTTTCGCTCATGTTCTTGGGATCACGCCCGTCTCGCCGTCGCCCTTGCCGCGCCGGCTCGCCGAGTATCGGCAAATGCCGGCCCATGTCAAGACGCGGAAGTCTCCTCCACACGTTCCCGTCCTCCCACCCTACCCAGAGGCTTGCCGCAACCTGGGTTGCGGCAATGGATTGAGCCTGAAAGCAAGGGGAACCAGCCTCCGCTAACTGGAAATCGGCACTTCGCGAACCTTCCCCTGAGTAGCCGGCCGCCGCCGCGCCTGCCAAGCCCGCCTCGCCGCCTCCCTTCCGCCGCGCGCGCCCGCCCGGATGATGCAAGGAATCGCTTCCGCAGCCAGCAACGTTCCAAAGGTCGCTCCGAAGGCCAGCACATAACTGCAATCGCGCAGGGCCTCCCCGCAAGCCCCCTCCATCCTCGGCGCCACGCGTTTGAAGGCCCGGCGCGCGCGCTGATTCCCCGCCGATAGGCCGCTCAGGATCTGTTGCACAAAGTCCACTCCGGCCCTCTCGCCGGACGGCTTATCTGAACCACTGCAAGTCTGTTCGTTCATCGTGTGTCTCCGGTTCGTTCCAGGGCCGAAATCTCAGCCCGCATTTCTTCTCATACCGTTTCGTCGCGAGGCCACGCGAGCCTTATCATGACATGGCCGCACTTCGTCAAGGGCGCTGAGGCCGGTGCATACACCCGGCTCGAGCGCGAGGCAAGCGGAAGGCCGGATCATCCCCGAGTGCGACAGCAGGAAAGATCGTTGCTCTCCAACTCAGCTCCCCGCGGCGCGCAACCGGTCTTCCCGGCGCTCCCACACCTCATCGTAGAGCGCTGCGAACTCGTCCTCGCCGGCCGCCGCCGGATTGAATTGCGCGGTCCACTGCTGGGCTGCCTCCCGCGCCATCTCTGCAATGCGTTCTCTCTCGACTCCCTCGGCATCCAGAGAAAGCGGCATGGCGAACTGCTCGAGCATCTCCTCGAGCCAAAGATCCAAGTCACGCTCGGGCCGGAGCTGGGCATAGCGATCCCTGGCTTCCGATGAACCGTCCCGGTTGAAGCGCACGACGGCGGGCAACATGATCCCCACCGCCACTCCATGCACCATCCCATAATGAGCCGTCAACGGGTTGGCGGCGGCGTGGGCCGCCCCCAACATGCTGTTCTCGATGGCGATGCCCGCCAGGGCCGCGCCGAGTTGAAGCCGCGCTCGGGCCAGGATGTCAGAAGCATCCCGCCAGACCCCGTCCAGTCCCGCCGCCAAAAGACGGTAGGCTCCGATCGAGTAAGCGCGTGAGATTTCCGTCCCAGCCAGCGTCACCAGACTCTCGACAGCGTGACTCACCGCATCGACCGCTGTATGCGCAGTGACCGCCGGCGGCTGAGTCAACGTCAGCTCCGGATCCAACAGCGCCACCCGGGCCGCGGCTTTCTTGTCGCCGCAAGCCATCTTCTGATGAGTCTCTGCGTCGGAGATCAACGCAAAAGACTGACATTCGCTGCCGGTCCCTGCTGTCGTGGGAATGGCCAGGAGCGGCAACATCGGCCGCGTCGCCTTTTCCCGCCCCAGGTAGTCCCGCATCTCGCCCCCGTTGGTCAGGAGGAAGTTGCATCCCTTGGCGGCGTCCATACTGCTGCCGCCCCCCAAACCCACCAGCAGGTCGGCCCCGTGTTCCCGAGCCGCATCCACGCACTGGGTCACATCCACCGTCGTCGGGTTCTCGTGGACTTCATCAAAGATCCGCACCTTCAACCCCGCCCGTTCCATGGCCCGCTGCGCCCGATCCACGATTCCCACAGCTCGAATTCCGCGATCGGTCACCACCAGCGGACGCCGTCCCAACTCTCGAGCGATCTCTCCCGAATGTTCCAGCGCTCCGCATCCGAATATCACCCGGCCGCAAGGCGCATGCTCCATGCTTAGGATTTCCCCCGGAACCCTCAAACCGGAGCAAAGGGATTCCACCGAAAGCGATTCAGACATGCATGGGAGTAAGCTGAAAGGAGCGGCGCTTGTAGAGAAACTCGAAGAGGTTGCCCTCGTGCGGTTGGTTCCACTGCACCCGGTTGGTCGGCGTCTTGCCGATGTTCAATCGATCAATCCAGGAACTCTCTAGCAACTGGCGAATCCATCTCTCATCCCCCGTCGCCGCCGTGACCACTAAAGACGGTCCGATCGCTTCCAGCATGTCTGCCTGCGGCATTTCCACCACGGAGGCATAGGGAAAGAGAAACTCCCGGTTCGCCAGCGGATGATTGAAACTCTCGCAATGAACGATCGTCGGAAGCAGATAGTGCATGTTGTCCCGCACCACATGACGCGGTCCCGCTCTCAACGCCGCGCTCACATCCACCGCGCCCGGCGTGGCCAGCCCCTCCTCGATGGCCCCATCGATGTGCTCCGCAAACTGAGGATTGGCGAAGCCCGACAGAACTGCGGAAGGATCATCCGCCGCCTTGGGCGCCCATCCCGCCAACGCCTGCGCCAATGCCTCCGCAATGGCTTTCCCATGGCGTGGAGTCACGATCGCCGAAGCGTTGATACAACTCCGTCCACTGTTGGCGCTGACCGACTCAACCAAGATCTCGATCAACTCCGGCCAATCCTCCACGGCGTCCTCGCCGATCAGTATCTTGCTCCGGCCCGACCCATGAACCTCGATCCGCTCGTCCTGCGCATACTGCGATACGGTGGCGTCGTCGCCAAACATCATCACCCGTCCGCTGCGGCGTATGATCGCCGTGCCGCCTTCGTGGCCGGTTGGGTAAAAATGAAAGGCCTCGCGCGGATATCCCGCTCGCAGAAAGGCCTGCGCCATGCGCCAGGGCGTCCAGGGTTCCTCCCGCCCCGGCTTGAGCAAGACCGGCGTCTTCAACACCAGCGACGGAATCCACAGGGCATTGACCGCCGGCGAGTTGCTGGGAAGGATGACGCTCAACACATTCGTCGTCGCCGCATAACTGACCGGAACTCCCTGCTGCTCTCCATAGCCGCGGTCAATCACCTCCAGATCCAATCCCCGCGTCAGTCCCGCGAGTATCACCTCGATCTGAGTGAACACTTCATGCAGACGCGCCATGTTCCGTCGAATCAATGTGAACGGAAGCCCGCTCGTCGCCGACAACGCCCTCACATAATCGTCCGGATTCTGCGGAAATTCCTCCACTCCGACAGGAAGTTCGTCGCGCAAAAAGATCTCTCCCGCACGCCGGCACATCGCCGCCAGGTCGCGCGCCGGAATCTCGCGCAGCACGTCCCGGCTCCGGTTCAAATCCAGCAAATCCCGCCGCACCAATCCGGAGTTCGCCATGGATACCCGCGCCTCCGCCCGCCGCCCATCGACCGACCACAATTCGGCCTCGTCCAAACTCCGGTAGACCCTTCCGCTTCGCAGAATGGGAATCGAGGGCACAGGACTTTCCGGCATACTCACGATAATCGTCGCGCTTGGCTCGGTTCAGTAGACCCCTTCGATGATCTTCTTCTCCAAAACGCCAAAAGGCCGGACATCCCCAACTCCGTCCCAGGGATAGCGTTCGCACGGTTGACGCCGGATGGCCTCGTCACGTTCCAGAAAGCGCGGCATGAAAAACTCGCGCGTCAACGTCGTCAGTTCCACCCGCCCATAAACCCCGTAATCGACGGTGCGGGCGGTGTCGTCCGGATCCACCACGCGCAACACCGCCCTGGGCTGAGGCGCATAGTAGGTAATGCTGTAATTGTCCTCCGCCCGCAGGGGAATACTGCAAGCCAGCCCCATCAGCGTGTTGCCGTAGGTAGGAACGAACACCGTTTTGTTCTCGCAAACCTCTTCCACCAAAAACCGGACCATCTGCGGCGACATCGATGTCCCTCCGCAAAACACGCCGCGCACCCCGCATCCAGGCAAGGACACGCGCTCCGCAATAGACTCCAACAAACGAGGCGTCGTGAACAAACATCCGATTTTCCGGTGCTTGAGAATCTCCACCGCCTGATCGATCACGTGTTTCTGATAGCGTTCGACTTGATCGATTTCCTTTCGCCCGATCAGTTTCTTCACCCAACGCGGATCGAGATCGACGAAGTAGCAACTGCCCCCTCTGATATTCGCGAGATGCTCGATGGAAAGCCGCAGGCGTCGCGGGCCCGTCGGTCCCACCATCAGCCAGTTGGAACCTCTCGGAAATCCCTCCTCGCTCAGCGTCTCGGAAAACTCCGTGTAATCGATGACGTGATCCTCCCAACCCACCCGTTGCTTGGGAAGGCCTGTTGTTCCGCCCGTCTCGAAGACCTTGAAAGGCCGGCCATCATAGGCCCGCGGAGCCCAGTCCTCGTTGGGCCGGTCCCGGAGCCATTCGTCCTCGAAATGGGGAAAGCGGGTCAGGTCCGCGAAACACTGGATCTCTTCCCGGGGATCCCAGTTCTCCGACGCCCATTTCAGCCAAAATGGGCATCCGGTCTCCGGTGAGAAATGCCAAGCAATCATTTCCCGCGTGTGCGCGTCGAGTTCCTCGGCCGGCGACCGGGTTCTTAGGCTGGGAGCTTCTACGGACATGATGCGAAGCCTCTACGCATAGGTTCCATTCCCGGATGGAGCAACCGCCGAAATCGCCGGGTCCGCCGCGATCTCTCAAGGGACTCCCTCCGGTCGCTCTTTCCGTCGGATCCTCGAGGTCCGATCCACAAACCCGGCCGGCGCCGGCCCTTTTCCCTTCTTTCCCATTCCCTTCCGGACCGGAAAGAGCTAATCCCGGGCTCTCCCCTTCCGCTGTGACCGCCCCTCCGGAAACCGCCCGCCCATCAGCGATCACCCGCTGGCTGGAACGATCGCCGGCGCCGGTCCTCACTCTCTATGCCATCCTAACCTCGTTCTCGGCCTACTTCTGCATGTATGCTTTCCGGAAGCCGTTCTCGGCGGCCACCTATGAGGGGCTGCGTTTCTTCGGCACGGACATCGACCTGAAAACCGCCTTCGTCATCAGTCAGATCCTCGGCTACATGACCTCCAAATATCTGGGGATCAAACTCTGCTCCGAGACCACCCGCAACCGGCGCATGTGGATGCTGATCGGGCTCATCGCCGCCGCCGAACTCGCGCTGCTGCTCTTCGCCTCCCTTCCGGGTCACGCCAAAACCGCCGCCATTTTCCTCAATGGCCTTCCCTTGGGAATGGTCTGGGGCCTCGTGGTGCTCTACTTGGAAGGCCGGCGCACCTCCGAAGTCCTGCTGGCCGGCCTCAGTTGCTCCTTCATCTTGGCCAGCGGCGTGGTCAAAAGCGTGGGTCTCTGGCTCATCGAAGCCCATGGTGTGGGAGATTTCTGGATGCCTTTTATCGCGGGCCTCATCTTTCTTCCCCCTTTCGTTTTGTCCGTCTTCCTGCTCAATCAAATCCCGGCGCCCACCCGCGCCGACATCGACGCCAGGGTCGAGCGCATTCCCATGGACGGCGACAGCCGCAGTGCGTTTCTCCGCCGTTTCCTCCCAGGTATGATCATGCTCCTTGTGGCCTACTTTTTTCTCACCGCCTACCGCGATTTCCGCGACAATTACATGGTCGAAATATTCCGGGAACTGGGCTTCGGCGGAAAACCGGCCATCCTCACCACCACGGAGCTGCCCGTGGCCTTCGGCGTGCTTGCAGCTCTCGGAGCCCTCTACCTCGTTCGCGATAACCGGGTGGGGCTCATCGGGGCTTACGTCATCATGATCGCCGGTCTGATCCTCATGAGCGGCAGCACTCTTTTACTCGATGCGGGAAAATTGCGCGGCGACCTCTGGATGGTCTGCGTCGGGCTGGGAGCCTACCTCGCTTATGTCCCCTTCGGCTCCGTGCTCTTCGACCGGCTCATCGCCGTGACCCGGGTCGCGGGAACCGCCGTGTTCGCCATTTACGTAGCCGATGCGGTGGGCTACACGGGATCGGTCGGAGTCCAGCTCTACAAGGACCTTATTGACACGGAAGCAACGCGATTGGATTTTTTCCGGAGATTCACCTACGCCATGAGTCTGTTAGGCCTCGTTCTCCTCATCGCCAGTTGCGTCTTCTTCATGGCCAAGGCCAGAAGGCGCGACCCCGCCGCCGCCGCTTAATCATGTTGTCGCAATCCGATCTCGAGTCGATGGCGGCCGCCCGCGCCGAAGGGTGGGGTTTGCCGGGCCGCTTCTACACCGATCCCGAGGTCTACGAGGCTGAAATAGAGATGGTCTGGAGACGGCAGTGGCTCTTCGCAGGACATGATTGCCAGATCCCGGCCAAAGGCGATTACCTGGTCCTGCCCCTGCATAACGATTCCCTCCTTATCATTCGCGGAGACGACGGAGTGGTCCGGGCCATGCACAACGTCTGCCGTCACCGGGGCGCCCTGTTGTGCCGGGAAGAATCCGGGCACGCCGCCAAACTGGTCTGCCCCTATCATCAATGGGTCTATGGCCGCGATGGAACCCTGCTGTCCGCGCGCGGCATGCCCAGCGACCTGGACAAAGGCCGCTTCGGCTTGACCCGCATCCCCACGCGCACCGTCGAAGGATTGATCTACATTTGCCTGGCCGAAGATCCTCCGGACTTCAACCCCGCCGCGGAGACCCTGGAAGCCGTCGCCCGCCCTCAGGGCCTGCCCAGAGCCAAGGCAGCCCAAATCATCGACTACGAAGTGGCCGCGAACTGGAAGATCGTGTGGGAAAACAATCGCGAGTGTTACCACTGCAACGCCAATCATCCTCAGTACATCCGCGCCAATTTTGATCACTACAACGACGACGACACCTCCGAAGCCGTCGCGGCCGAACTCGCCTCCGCCGTGGGCCGCGCCCAAGCCAAGTGGCGGGCCGCAGGCCTGGCTGCGACCCACCGGCAAACCGGAATGACCTGTTTTCCCGATCCGGATCGCGATATCTGGTATTCCGCGAACCGCACCGTGCTCGTCAATGGATACCTGAGTGAGTCCATGGATGGCCGGTTGGTTTCCACCCTCATGGGCGATTACACCGATCCCGATGTCGGCACCGTCCGGATGCGAACCATGCCTAACATGTGGATTCATGCCAGTTGCGATCACGTCGTCAGCACCCGCTTGCTGCCGGCGGGCCTGGAACATACCCTCGTGCGCGTCGCCTGGCTCGTCGACGAAACCGCCGTCGAAGGTAAGGATTACCAGCTCGATCACCTGTTGCCGTTCTGGCGCCTCACCTCGGAACAAGATTGGGAACTGTGCGCCGCCGCTCAACGCGGCGTACGGTCCAGCGGCTACCAGCCCGGCCCGTTCTCCCGGCACAAAGAATACAACGTCGACGCCTTCGTTCGCTGGTATCTAAAATCGCTGACCGGCCTCCGGTAATGAGTGAGTGGAGCGGCCGGGATTTCGAGTTCGTCATCATCGGAGGCGGAGCCGTGGGCTGCGGAGTCGCCTACAGCCTAGCCGCCGCGGGACACCGCGATGTCTTGCTCTTGGAAAGAGCTGGCGATCTGGGCGAAGCCACGACTTCCCAAGGCGCCGGGCTCTGCGGCCAGATCCGCGATTCCGCCGAGCGGACGCGACTGGCCATGCGCGCAGTCCAGATCTTCCGCGAACTTCAGGCCCATGCCGCCGTGAAACCGGACTGGAACGAAGTGGGATCGCTCCGCCTCGCGCTATCCGATGCCGCTGTCGCCCAATTCCACCATTTGCAGTCCGTCGCCGCCGCCTGCGGCATCCAGAGCGCTTTGATCGCCCGCGAAGAAGCCGAGCAACTCTGGCCCGCCCTGAATTTCGAAAGAGTTCAAGCTGTTCTGTGGTGTCCTGCCGACGGCTTTCTCCGCCCGAAATCGCTCGTTGCCTCCTACCAAAGCGAATGCCAGGCCATGGGCCTGCGCTTCGCTGCCGGAACCGAGGTCCACCGGATCCAGAGTGAAGCTGGACGCGCCGCCGCCGTGATCACCAGTGGCGGAACCGTTCGCTGCCGTTATGTCATCAACGCCGCCGGCGCAAATGCCTATCACGTCGCCCGATTGGCGGGACTCGAACTCCCCATCATTCCTGTCCGTCACGAATACTTTGTCAGCGCCGAAATCACCGGACTGGAACCGCGCTTTCCCTGTTTCCGGATCCCAGATCTCGGACTCTACGGCCGCGTCGAGGAACGTGGGCTCCTTCTCGGAGGTTGGGAACCGGCCGCTCTCCACGCCGACCCGCGTGACTACTGCGCGGCACAATCGCCGCCTGACATCGAACCGGATTGGAAAGTGCTCAATGCCTTTGAAAAAGAGATGACTCAGCTCTTCTCCGGAAGCGTTGGTATCGAAAAAACGCGTGTCGGCAAAGGCTGGCCCACCTTCACTCCGGATGGCCGCTTCATCATCGGGGAAAGCTCACGGCTCCCGGGCTTCGTCATGGCCGGCGGATGCAACGCCCACGGCATCTCCGGCTCCGGCGGAATTGGAAAACTTCTGGTCGAGTCGCTCTTCGATGAGAATCCCTCGGACTATGTCCGAAGCCTAAGTCCCGACCGGTTCACCGAGACTCCCTGGAACTGGAACGACGCAGCCCGGCAAGCCCGCCAGGTCTACGAAACGTATTACTGCGTCTAACCTCAATACTGTTTCACTTAACTCTTTTATGAGGGATTGCCTTTGGACTGCGCCGCCTCGTGGGGCCGGCGGGTGCGCCGGGCCGGGTAACCCAGCATTATAATCGTGTCAGACACTCAAAATATTAGTGGGCAACTGGGCGCGGCGGGGTCCAGGGTGGTGGCATGAGAAAGCTGCGCCGCTTACTGCTCGGTCCCAACGGGCAGACCCATTGCTATCACGTCGTCTCCCGCCGGCCGTCACATCGTCTTCGGCCAGAGCGAACGGGAGTTCTTCCGCACCCTGCTGCGCAGACAACTGCGCTTCAGCGGCCTGCGCACCCTGGCCTGGTGCTGCCTGGGCAACCACTTCCACTTCATGCTACAGAATGTGTCAGACACATAATAAAAAAGTTTTCGGACGGGTGCGGCCGGGTCCAGGGTAAAGCGGGCCCTGGCCGGTTGGACCCAGGAGGACTTCCTGCAACGCCTCCAACATAATGTGTCAGACACAAAATACAAAATTGACAACTGGGCGCGAAGGGTCCAGTGCCAGGCCGATGGCGACAGCCGGCCGCTTGACCGAAATCGCCGGATCGGTGCGGGAACGCCTCTTTGACCTCTCGCGCTTCATGCAGGAGTTCAAACACAAGTTCTCGCTGTTGTTTCAATAGCCGGCATGAACGGCATGGCACGGTGTGGGAGGAGCGCTTCAAAAGCGTGCTGGTGGAAGGTGTCAGGACAATCGGCGCAAGGTCCCGGAGGATTGGCGGCCGTGGCGGCCTATACAGCCCCGCGAGAGACGGACTCTGCATGTCCGCGCCTCGCGCCACCCGCAAAGGGGCCGAACTGCGGCTCTCGACCGCCGTCAAAACCGCGTCGGCCCGGTTGAACCCGGGAAGACGCCGCTCGATCCGTGGCGTCGCCTCCCGCAGCGCCTCAATCACGAAGGCGGGCAGAACTTCCCGCAGATCGCCCCAAACCACACCCGGGCGGAAGGAAGGCTCGACGCCGCCCGGCCCGCGGCTAGCCCTGCCCCGAAGTGCCCCGAAGAATCCTTATCACTTATCGGGACGAAACGCTTCGAGAAATGTGGGCTAGGATGACTTACATCCGTCCGGCCTGAACCTGCTTGGTCAAATAGTAATCAAAACTGTCCACCAACGCCAGCCAACTCGCCTCGATGATGTTCGGTGACACTCCAACCGTGTCCCAGCTCGACGTCCCATCCGAACTCGTGATCAACACTCGCGTCTTCGAGCCAGTTCCGGTGTGGCTGTCGATGATCCGCACCTTGTAATCCACCAATTCCACCTTGGTCAGCAACGGATAAAACGGCGCCAGGGCCCGCCGCAACGCCGCGTCCAAGGCCGCCACCGGACCTTTCCCCTCCGCCACCGTATATTCCAGCACATCGCCCACCGACAACTTCACCGTCGCCTCACAATTCTCGTAACGCCCTGCGCCATCCCTCCGGAATGTGCTGTGGTACTCCCGCAAGGTAAAAAATTCCCGGCTCCCCGGAAGGCTGCGGCGCATCAACAACTCGAAAGATGCTTCCGCCGCCTCGAACTCGTAGCCTTCCTTTTCCAACTGCTTGAGCCTCTCGAGAATGCGCGCCGCCTCCGGACTCCCTTTGCTGAGGGCCACCCCGAATTCTTCGGCTTTCATCAACACGTTGCTCTGTCCGGAAAGCTCGGAAACTAAAATGTGCTGCTGATTTCCCACTTCCTCGGGCCGCACGTGCTCGTAACTCTGCGCCACCTTCTGCACGGCATTGACATGCATGCCGCCCTTGTGCGCGAAGCAGGAGGATCCCACCCAGGGCGCACGGGGATCGTGGGCCACGTTGGCCAGATCGTCGACAAAATGCGCCAACGCCGTTAAGCGGCTCAGATCAGGAACCACCGGGATGCCCATTTTGAGCTGCAAACAGGGTATAACCGAGGTCAAATTGCAGTTCCCAGTCCGTTCCCCAAATCCGTTCATCGTGCCCTGCACTTGCACCGCGCCCGTCCGGATCGCGACCAACGCGTTGGCCACACCCAGACCGCAGTCGTCGTGCGTGTGGATTCCCACCGGGACGGAAACCGCCGCCATGGCCTCGCGCGTGATCCGGTCGATCTCATCCGGCATCGTCCCTCCATTTGTGTCGCACAACACAACCATGCCGGCGCCGCCCTCTTGCGCTGCGCGCAAGGTGGCCAAGGCATGCTCGGGATCGTCTTTGTAGCCGTCGAAATAATGTTCCGCGTCGTAGATCACCTCGCGGCCGTGGCGCTTTAAGAACGCAGCGGTGTCGCGGATCATCGACAGGTTCTCCTCCGGCGTGGTCCGCAGCACCTCTGTCACATGCAGTTTCCAACTTTTCCCAAAAAAGGTCACGACCGGCGTTTCCGCTTTCACCAGCAACGCCACCTGGGCATCGTCGTCGACCCGCATTCCGGCACGCCGGGTGCTCCCAAAGGCCGCGATGCGGGCATGCTTCCACGAATGACGCTGCGCCAATTGAAAAAACTCGATGTCCTTCGGATTGGAGCCGGGCCAACCGCCCTCGATGTAGTCCATGCCGAACTCGTCCAAGCGCTCGGCCACCCGCAACTTGTCCAACGAACTGAACGAAACGCCCTCGCCTTGCGTGCCATCTCGCAAAGTCGTGTCGTAGATCGTCACCTGCTTTCCCGCACTCATCATCCGCCGGAACCGGCCACCCTAGGAAGCTCCGGACGGATTGCGAGAGTTTTTTCGAGCCGCCCCTCTACTGCAAGCTTCCGCTGCCGCTCGACCGCGCTCATCGCCACCCACGCCCCGCCTCGCGCAACAATCCGGACCGTGTAAACTGCGGCCGTTCCCCACCTCATCCACCATCATGAGCATCGATTCCAACAAATTAGCAGGTAAAGTCGCCGTTGTCACCGGCGCCTCCAAGGGCATTGGCGCCTCCATCGCCAAGCATCTCGCCGCCGAAGGCGCCGCGGTCGTGGTCAATTATGCCTCGAGCAAAAAAGGCGCCGATCAGGTCGCCGCCGAAATCACGGGCGCCGGCGGGCAGGCTCTCGTGGTCCAAGCCAATGTCGCCAACAAGGAAGCCATCGACCATCTGTTCGCCGAGACCCACAAAGCCTTTGGACGGCTCGACGTGTTGGTCAACAACGCCGGGATCTACGAGTTCGCGCCCCTCGAGGAGGTCACTGCAGAGCACTTTCACAAGCAGTTTGATTTGAATGTACTGGGGTTGCTTCTTACTACACAAGCGGCAGTAGCATACTTCGGCGAAGACGGAGGGGCGGTCATCAATATCAGTTCTGTGATCAGCAGTTTCACTCCGCCGGCTTCCTCCGTCTACGCAGGAACGAAGGCCGCCGTCGACGCAATCACCAGGGTCCTGGCCAAGGAGTTGGGGCCCCGCAAAATCCGCGTCAATGCCCTCCGGCCCGGAATGGTGGAGACCGAGGGAACCCATCACGCCGGCTTCCTCGAAGGCGAATTCCGCGCCCAGGTTGAAGCTCAAACACCGCTCGGCCGCATCGGACAGCCGCAGGACATCGCCACCGCCGCCGTGTTTCTCGCCTCTCAGGACTCTTCCTGGATTTCCGGCGAAACGCTGGTCATCGCGGGCGGTCTTCGCTAACGGGAGCGTTCGTCGGCTAACAAACCCTTTGGCGTTTTTCCCCAACCCCGCTCCGGCCCATGCCGGGCCGCCCAACGACTGCGGCTCTCTGTCCCAACGATTCCTCGCCTCTCCAGATCCGGAAGGACCCCGGGCCCGGACAAACTCAGAAAAACAGACTTTCGCAATTTCCAGCCCGCCGGTAGAACTGGCGCTGCCGGGCCCATGATCTCCATCCGCACCGAATCGGTCAGTAAGTCGTTCGGAAGCACACGGGCCCTCGACGGCGTCACGCTCGAGATCGAGCCCGGCGAACTCTTCTTCCTCCTCGGGCCTTCCGGCTGCGGAAAAACAACGCTGCTTCGCGTGTTGGCCGGTTTCGCGACACCGGACGCCGGATCTGTCTTTCTCGATGGCGTCGACGTCACCGGCGTCCCACCCCACCGCCGCCGCACGGCATTGATGTTTCAAAACTACGCGCTGTGGCCGCACCTCAACGTCTTTCGCAATGTGGCCTTCGGCCTCGAGCAACAGAAGCTTCCCAAAACTCAGATTGCCGCACAGGTCCGGCACGCCTTAGCTGCGGTCCGGCTCGAGGACTGCGCGCAACGCTCCGTCGATGCCTTGTCTGGCGGCCAGCAACAACGCGTCGCCTTGGCCCGCGCTCTCGTGGTGCGGCCGCAATGCTTGCTCCTGGATGAACCCCTATCCAATCTCGACGCCCAGTTGCGCCTCGAGATGCGGCATGAAATCCGCCGGGTCTCGAAAGAATCCGGCCTAACCACAGTCTATGTGACCCACGATCAGAAGGAAGCTCTTGCAACCGCCGACCGCATCGCCATCCTTCACGAGGGCAGGGTCGTTCAATCAGGCTCGCCCGTTTCGGTCTACCGCCTTCCGCACAACGCTTTCGTCGCCTCCTTCATGGGCGAAACCAACTTTGTGCCCGGCGCCCTGCGCCAGATCGCCGCCGGAGTTGCGATCGTGGAAACTTCTCTTGGAGCTTTTCGCGGACGCCTGGGCAATCCTCACTGGAACCCCGCTCCAGGCGAGAAGGCCCTCCTCAGCATCCGGCCCGAAGCGATCGAATTTGCTTCCCCCTCCGAAACCCCCATCAACGGAATCCGCGGCCGCGTCGCCGGATCGCTCTACTTCGGCGAGATCGCCCGCCACGTCATCGACGCCGGAGACGGACTGCGACTCAACGTTGCGGAACTCAACCCCTCCGACGCCCAGGGAGCCGGACGCAAGTCCGTCACCGCCGTGGTGCGCGCCGAGGACGTCATCGTGCTCGAACCCGGCTCTTCATGCTCCGCGCTCTGATCGTGCTGGCGGCCATGGCCGGCGTCCTGGCTTTGCCCTTCGCTTTTCGCGAAAGCGGCGAGACCGCGCCGCGCGATTCCTCCCACACTGCCGACGTCCTCACTATCATCACTCCGCACAACGAAACGATTCGCGCTGAATTCGCTTTCGCCTTTCGCAAACACATGGAACGGAGCGCCGGCCGCCGGGTCCAAGTCGAGTGGCGCACTCTTGGCGGGACTTCCGAGATCGAACACTTCCTGGATACCTCTTTCACCTACGCTTTCCGCCGTTATTGGATCGAGGATCTCCAGCGCTCATGGGATGACCTCCGCGCCGGAGAGCGCTTCGACGATCCCCGGCTCACGCTTCCCTCCGACCCGGCCGGTGACGATCTCTCTCAGCAAGCCCGCCGCGCTTTTCTCACGAGCAACGTCGGCGTCGGCATCGATCTGTTCTTCGGCGGAGGCCCCTACCCTTTCATTCTCCACGGAGCCAAAGGTCATCTTGTCGATCCCGGAATCTTCGAGTCTCATCCGGATTGGTTCTCCGATGCCGTCATTCCTTCTTCTTACAGTGGCGAACCATTCTATGACCCGGAAAAACGGTGGATCGGCGCCTGCCTGAGCACCTTCGGAATCTGCAGCAACTCCGATTCGCTCGATCGCCTCGGCCTCGACTTCTCCGATCCGCGCTGGAGCGACCTTGCCGATCCCCGGCTCTTCGGCCAAGTCGCCCTCGCTGATCCCACCAAGAGCGGAAGCGCGGCCAAAGCCTTCGAAATGGTCATTCAGGAACAAATGCGCCTCGCTATCGAGGCCGCCCGGAAGGAAAACGGAACCGCTCCCCTGGCTTCCGGCCGGGAACAGGAGGCCGTCGCCGCCGGTTGGGACGATGCCTTGCGCCTTCTGCAGCGCATCGCCGGCAACGCCCGTTATTTCAGCAACATCGCCCCGCGCATTCCCCTCGACGTGGCCCAAGGCGACGCTGCCGCGGGCATGTGCATCGACTTCTTCGGCCGCACCTACAACGAGCGCTTGCGCGACGACAACGGAGTTTCCCGGGTTCAATACGTCACTCCTGCCAACGGTTCATCCACCACCGTCGACCCCATCGCCATGCTCCGCGGAGCCCCCAATCCCGAGCTGGCCCGGAGCTTCATCGAGTTCGTCCTCTCGCCCGGCGGTCAGCGCCTCTGGAACTACCGTCCCGGCCTGCCGGGCGGACCCCAGCACATCGCTCTGCGCCGCCTGCCAATCCGCCGGGATCTCTACACCCCCAACGAACTTCGCTGGTTCTCCGATCCTGACGAACTCCCTTTCGACCGCGGAATCGACTTCACCTACGAGCCTTCTTGGACCGCCTCCGTCTTCTCGCCGATTCGTTTCGTCCTCAAATGCGCCTGCCTCGACGCCCACGACGAACTTCGCCAGGCCTGGCAAGCACTCATCCGTCACGGGTTCCCCCCGGAAGCCACGCAGACCTTCCACGATCTGAGCCCCGTATCCTATTCCGAGGCCACGGGGCCCATCGCCGCCACGCTCCGCTCCGGAGATCCCGTCGCCGAGCTTCGCCTCGCCCGCCGTCTCACCCAGCACTTCCGCCAACGCTACCGCGAAGCCGCTTCCCTCGCTCGCGCCAACCGCTGATTCCCGGGCGATGCTCTCCGACCGACTCACCGGCCGCCTGCACCGCGCTGCCCCCCTGGCCATCAGCGCTGTCGCCTTTTTCTTTTTCGCCCTTTTCCTCTTCTGGCCCATCGCCGTCTCCATCCGCTCTGCGTTCTTGGTCGATGGGCGTTTCACTCTTAGCATTCTCGTCGAAACGCTGCGTCATCCCGTCTACCTGGAAGGGCTGGGCAACGCCCTGGTGGTCGCCTGCGCCAGCACCCTGGCGGCTCTGCTTCTCGCCGCTCCGCTGGCCATCCTCTCCGATCGCTACCAGTTCCCGGGCCGCGAACTCCTCGGGGCCGCTCTTCTGCTTCCCCTCATTCTCCCCCCATTCGTTGGCGCCTTGGGGGCGCGCCAGATCCTCGGTCAAGCCGGCGCCTTCAACGCGCTTCTCTTTCAGTTAGGCTGGATGGATCCGGCCGTCCCCGTCGATTGGCTCGGCCAACACCGGCTCGCCGGCATAGTGGCCATGAACGCCCTTCACCTCTTTCCCATCATCTACCTGAACCTTTCCGCCGCCCTCGCCGCCGTCGACCCCTCCATGGAAGAAGCCGCCGCCAGCCTCGGCTGCCCCCCAGGCAGACGCCTCCTTCGCATCACCTTCCCACTCACCGCGCCCGGACTTTTTGCCGGTTGCACCCTCGTGTTCATCTGGTCCTTCACCGAACTGGGCATCCCGCTCATCTTCGACTTCACCCGCATCACCCCCGTTCAGATTTTCGACGGCCTCAAAGATCTCGCCGGCAACCCCTTTCCCTACGCCCTCGTCGTCGTCGTCCTCGTCACCACCGTCCTGCTCTTCAGCCTCAGCAAAATCATCGCCGGACCCCGAAACGTCGTCTCCTCCGGCCGCCCCGCCGTTGCCCGCAGCACCCGCCTTCTACCGGTCCTGCCCAGCCTGGCCTGTTCCGCCCTTTTCATTCTGGTGATCGCCGTCTCGATTCTCCCTCACGCCGGGGTTCTTCTCCTCGCCTTCGCCGAGGACTGGTACAACTCGGTGCTTCCAGGGAAAATGACCCTTGCCCATTTTCCCGAAGCACTCGGCCATCCCCTCGCCCTTTCTTCGATCCGCAACAGCCTCCTCTACGCCTCCGGAGCGGTCCTGCTCGACCTCATCCTCGGCCTCGGCATCGCCCACGTCATCGTCCGCACCCAGGTCCCCGGACGCCGCCTCCTCGACCTCTTTTCCATGCTGCCCCTCGCCGTCCCCGGCCTCGTGCTCGCCTTTGGTTACCTCGCCATGACCCGGGAAGGCGCCTTTTTCGACTTTCTCAGCCCGGGCGGAAACCCGGCTCTCCTGCTCGTCGTCGCCTACGGTATGCGCCGCCTCCCCTACGTCGTCCGCTCGGCCGTCGCAGGCTATGAGCAAACGAGCCCCGTTCTTGAGGAGGCAGCCCGCAATCTCGGCGCTTCGCCCCTCACGACCCTGCGCCGCATCACTCTTCCCCTCATCTCCTTGCATCTCGTCGCAGGCGGTCTCCTCGCCTTCGCCTTCGCCATGCTCGAAGTCTCCGATTCCCTCATCCTCGCCAGCCGCTATCCCGATTTCCCGCTGACCAAAGCGATCTACACGCTGCTCGATTCGCTCGGCTCCGGCCCCTTCCTCGCCGCCGCGCTCGGAGTTTGGGCCATGGCCTTTCTCGGCGTCACCGTGCTCGGAGCCCGGCTCCTCCTCGGCCGCCGCCTCGGAACCATTCTCCGTGGTTGAGATATCGGAATTGATCCCTCGGAACCCCGGGTTTACTGCGGATCATGGCCGCCTCCTCAGGCTTCGTTCATCTTCACGTCCATTCCGAATACTCGACGCTGGACGGCGCCTGCCGCCTCCCGCAACTCGTGGATCGCGCCCTCGAATTCGGCATGCCCGCCCTCGCCCTCACCGACCACGGCAATCTCTTCGGAGCGGTCGATTTCTTCCTCGCCGCGCGAAAGAAAGGGATCAAGCCCATTCTCGGTTGCGAACTCTATCTCGCCCCCGGCCGTCTCCACGAACGGAAAACCACCCCCACCGGAAAGCACAGCCACCACCTCACCGCCCTCGCGGAGAACGACGCCGGCTATCACAACCTCATGAAGTTGGTTTCCCGCGCCCACCTCGAGGGTTTCTATCACAAGCCGAGGATCGATCTCGAATCCCTCGCCGAGTTCCGCGAAGGTCTCATCATCCTGAGCGGCTGCCTCCAGGGTGAAGCTAACCAGTTCATTCTCCAAGACCAGCCCGACCTGGCCCGCCGCAGCATCGCCAGCTTTCTCGACATCTTCGGTCCCCACCATTTCTTCCTGGAAATCCACGACCACGGCATGGATGCCCAGCACAAATGCGCCAGGGCAATGGCCCAATTTGCTCAAGAGTTCGGACTTCGCCTCGTTGCCGCCAACGACATCCACTTTCTCGACCGGGCCGACCACGAAGCCCACGAAGTTATGATCTGCATCGGCACCGGCGCTCAAGTCCACGACGAACGGCGTCTCAGTTACCCAGAAGAGGTTTACTTCAAAAGCTCCGAAGAGATGCGCGCCCTCTTCCGCGAATTTCCCGATGCTTGCGACGTTACTTTGGAAATCGCCGAACGCTGCTGCGTCGATCTGCAGCTCGACCCCACCAGCGCCGACAAATATCCCCAATTCAATGCTCCCGACGGCGCCGCGCGCGAGGACTACCTGAGGCGCATTTGCCACGAAGGCCTGACCCGCCGCTACGGCGCCGCGCGAGCCGCCGAGGACCTCGAGCTGCGCCGCCGCCTCGATTACGAGATCGACGTCCTCACCCGGATGGGCTTTGTCTCCTATTTGCTCATCACCTGGGATTTCATCCGCTGGGCCAGGGAAAAAGGCATCCCCGTGGGACCCGGCCGCGGTTCCGCCGCCGGTTCCCTCGTTTCTTACGTCCTCGGCATCACCGACCTCTGCCCCCTCGAATTCGGACTCATCTTCGAGCGTTTCCTCAACCCGGAACGAATCAGCCCGCCCGATATCGATGTGGATTTCTGTCAGGCCAGACGCGGTGAAGTCATCGATTACGTCCGGCAAAAATACGGGGAACGGGCGGTCTCCCACATCATCACCTTCGGCACCCTCGGCGCCAAGAGCGTCATCCGCGACGTGGCCCGCGTGCTGGGCATGAGCTACGGCGAAGCCGACCGCATCGCCCGCATGATTCCCGCCGAACTCGGCATCACCCTAGCCGATGCGCGCCGCAAGAACCCGGAACTCGACCAGACCATCAACGCCGAGTCCCGCCTTCAGGATCTCTGGCGTTTCGCCACATTCCTCGAAGGTCTCACCCGCGGAACCGGCATCCACGCCGCCGGAATCGTCATCGGCGACCGCCCCCTCGATGAATGGGTCCCCCTCACCCGCGGCAACGACGATGAAGTCGTCACCCAGTACGCCATGGGTCCGCTCACCGAGTGCGGTCTTCTCAAGATGGATTTCCTCGGTCTCAAGACCCTCACCGTCATCCAGGACGCCGTCCTCCTCATCCGCGAGCACCAGCCGGACTTCGATATCGGCTCGATTGCCCTCGATGACGCCGCCGCCTACCAACTCCTCAGCCGCGGCGATACCGTCGGCGTCTTCCAACTGGAATCCGGCGGCATGATGAATCTCTTCCGGCAGTTCGGAGTCCAAAACCTCGAGGACATCAGCGCCCTCCTCGCTCTTTACCGCCCCGGGCCCATGGATCTCATCCCGGATTTCATTGATCGCAAAAAGGGCCGGACCCGCGTCCGTTACGAACACCCGCTCCTCGAAGAGGTTTGCGCCAATACCTGGGGCGTCATGATCTACCAAGAGCAGGTCCAGAAAGCCGCCAGTGTACTCGCGGGCTATTCCTTGGGCCAAGCCGATCTCCTCCGGCGCGCCATGGGAAAGAAAGACCGTGCAAAAATGGCCGTCGAGAGGGCTCACTTCGTCCGGGGCTGCGCCCGCGTCAACGATATCCCCGAAAAGAAGGCGAACAAAATCTTTGATCTGCTCGAAAAGTTCGCCGGTTATGGCTTCAACAAGTCCCACTCCGCCGCCTACGGCCTCATCACCTACCGCACTGCCTACCTGAAGGCCAATCACCCGGTCGAATTCATGGCGGCGGTCCTTTCCAACGAAATCAACAACACCGACAAAATTTCCCTGTTCGTGCACGAATGCAAGGCCATGGGTGTCGACATTCTCCCGCCCGATATCAACCGCAGCCAGATCAAGTTCGCCCCGGAACGTGTCGGCGGAATCACCCAGAACGGACAGGCCGGATCCGGTAAAGCCATCCGCTTCGGCCTGGCCGCTATCAAGAACGTCGGCAGCGCCGCCATGGAACAGGCCGTCCTCGAACGGGAACACAACGGTCCGTTCTCTGGGCTCGAAGACTACGCCCTCCGCCTCGACCCGAAGGTCGTCAATCGCAAGATCCTCGAATCGCTCATCCGCTCCGGCGCTTTCGACTTCAGCGGAGAAGCCCGCGCCGCGCTCGAAGCCCGCATCGGAGGCGTCGTCGCCGCCGCCGCCTCGGCCCACCGCGACCGCCGCCTCGGTCAAGCCAGCCTGTTCGGCGAACTCGATATCACCGCCGCCCCCGCCGCCTCTCCACCCGGCGAATCCCCGGTCGACGATTGGTCCCGCGAGCGCATCCTCGCTCACGAACGCGAACTCTTGGGCTTCTACGTCACCGGCCACCCGCTTGACGCCTACCGCAGCGCCATCGAAGCCCGTCCGCAACTGCGGTCCCTGCTCCAACTAGCTTCCCTTCCCGATGACCGGAAGCAAAAGCATACCTTCGCCTGCTTCATCACTAAACTCGACCTTCGCTTCACAAAGAAAGAGTCCAAACCTTTCGCCATTCTCACCGTCGAAGACCTCGAAGCCAGCGCGGAAGCGGTCGTTTGGAATGATGTCTACACCGCCGCCGGCTCGAAACTCCTTCAAGAAGGTTCCGTCATCCTGCTGGAAGCCGCCGTCGAAGTCGATGACCGCACCGACACCCGCCGGCTCATCGCCGCTGATATCAAAGGGCTGAAGCCTCGCCGCAACCGAAACGGGCCTCCCATCGCGCTAACCCTGCACCTCGACAGCGCCCGGGACAATGAAGCTTCTCTCGATCGAATCCGAACCATCGTCGAGGCCTACCCAGGACCTACCCGGCTCCTCCTGTCTATCCGCAGTGGAGACCGTCAAACGTTGCTCCGCTGCGGCGAGGCTTTTGGTGTGAGCGATGGACCCGAACTGCGTCGCGCCTGCTCGGACTGGAACCCCGTGTTCTCGCGGGACTCCCCGGGCGCCTGACAAAACCCCTGAGCAGACCCGCCAAGTGACGCCGGAGGCTCTTGGACTGTGCGAGGATTGCCCGCGCCACAGGGTTCTCTACCGGGGGGCCGGACACTTTTGTCCGCAGATTGGGCCGCAAGCCTTCGCGGGCAGGAGTGCACGCGCCCCGATGAGAAGAAGTCGGGCAGGCGGGACGCCTGCCCGTACGTTGGACCGCAAGAGCCGCGGGCAGGATTGCCCGCGCCTAGAGCCTCGGGAGAAGCCGGAGGCTTCCCAGCTTGTAGCCGGTGGTGGAAGCGCAGCGATACCACCGGTCTCAGTTGCATCTCGATCCGCACCCCGGCAGGGGTGCCAGCAAGCGGCTGGCCATGCCTTCCAGGGGTTACGTTGAGTGCATCCGTGCGAGGCGCTGTGCTGCGGTATATCGCGGATCAGGAGAAGCACACCGGAGGAAATCGTTTCGAGAGGAGCGGATTGAGTTTCTTCAGAAGTCCGGGATCCAATTCGATGAGCGGTCCCTTAACTGAATTGATTGCACCAACGACGAAAACAACGGGGACAGGGCATATTAGAACCCGCCACACGCCACACCGCTGTTTCCTGCTAACCAGCTATACGTTAGCGCCTGCCTCCACCGCTGGCGGCCCATAGCTCCCCGGCGATCCGCTGCCACCACGAGCCTTGCGTTTTAAGGCTCCCAAGCAGCTCACCCAGCCCTCACCCCGACACCAACGAGGAAGAACCGGGCTCCCACTTCAGCCCCCGCGCTATCCGGTCTTTTCCCGGCCTTTTCCCGGCCTGGCAATCCAATCCTTCAGCCCCGCAGATCCACCAGCGTCCGCCACGGACCCAGCAA
>DATKCT010000104.1:0-15343 GCA_035513055.1 Verrucomicrobiales bacterium
ATCCCCCTTGAACGTGACCACGCGAATCGAACGCGATACCATGGGCGAAATGGAAGTGCCCGCCGAAGCGCTTTACGGCGCTTCCACCCAACGAGCCGTCCTCAATTTCCCCGTCAGCGGAACGGGCTTCTCCCGCCCCATGATTCGAGCCATGGGCCTGGTGAAATGGGCCGCCGCAGTCACCAACGCCGAACTCGATCTGCTCGACCCCGGCCAAGCCGAAGCCATCGCCGGCGCCGCCCAAGAGGTCATCGATGGCGTGCTCGACGCGCATTTCGTCGTCGATGTCTACCAGACTGGCTCCGGCACCAGCACGAACATGAACGCCAATGAGGTGATCGCCAACCGCTGCAGCCAACATGCCGGAAAGCCCATCGGCTCTCGTGACCCGGTGCATCCCAACGACCACGTCAACATGGGGCAGTCCAGCAACGACGTCATTCCCACCGCTATCCATATCGCCGTCGCCGAATCCCTCCGCAACAATCTCGCCCCGGCCCTGATTGCACTCCATTCCAGTCTCGCCGCCAAAGCCGCAGCCTTCCACCCAGTCATCAAAATCGGCCGCACCCACCTCATGGACGCCACCCCGGTGCGCCTCGGCCAGGTCTTCGGAGGCTATGCCAGACAATTGGAACTCTCCGTTTCCAGAACTCACAAGGCCATCAACGCCCTCCTCGAACTGCCCCTCGGGGGAACTGCCGTCGGAACCGGCATCAATTGCCATCCCCAGTTCGCCCGCCTCGCCATCGAGCATATCGCCGAAAAGACCAACATCGACTTCCGCGAAGCCGCCGACCATTTTGAAGCCCAGGCCGCGAAAGACGGACTCGTCGAAGCCAGCGGTCAGCTTAAGACCATCGCCGTTTCCCTGTTCAAAGTAGCCAACGATATCCGCTGGCTCAGCAGCGGCCCGCGCTGCGGGATCGGCGAAATCCAATTGCCCGCAACCCAGCCCGGCAGCTCGATCATGCCCGGCAAAGTCAACCCGGTCATGGCAGAATCCCTCATGCAAGTCGCCGCCAGGGTCGTCGGAAATGATGCTGCCGTAGCCTGGGCCGGCGCGAATGGAAACTTCGAACTCAACGTCATGATGCCGGTCATGGCTCACAGCCTCCTGGAGAGCATCCGCTTGATGTCCGCAGCCGTCTCCCTCTTCCAGAATCGATGCGTCGAAGGCATTCAAGCCAACGCGGAACGCTGCGAGGGACTCATCGAACTCAGCATGTCGATGGTCACCAGCCTCGCCCCGCTCATCGGTTACGACCGCGCCGCCGCCATCGCCAAAGAATCCGTGTCCACCGGAAAAACCGTCCGTCAGATCTGCGTGGAACAACAAGTTCTTCCGCCCGATCGCCTCGCCGCCGCCCTCGACCCGGTCTCCATGACCGCCCCGGGAATCGACCCCATCTCATGAACGACGAACTGCGCGGCGAGGCCCTCTCCCTTCTTCGCCAATTCACCGAAGCCCCCGGCCCGCCGGGACATGAAGATTCCGTCCGCTCGCTGTTCCATCAACTTCTCGCGGGACGTCCTGACCACCGCTTCGAGTGCGACCGGCTCGGATCCATCGTCTGCCGCCGCAGCGGCGATCCCGAGACCGGACCCAACGTCCTCGTCACTGCTCATCTCGATGAAGTAGGCTTCCTCGTTCAATCGGTGGCCGCTTCGGGGCTCCTGCCTTTCCTCCCCCTCGGGAGTTGGTGGCCGCACAGCCTCCTGGCCCAGCGCGTCACCGTCATTACCCGCTCCGGAAAGCGCGTCCTCGGCGTGATCGGATCCACGCCACCCCATCTCCTGCCGGATGAAGCCCGGCGCCGGGTCCTTCCCATCGAAGCCATGTTCATCGACGTTGGCGCGCGCGACTCCGCCCAGGCCACCGGAGAATTCGGCATCCGCCCCGGCGACCCCGTCGTGCCCGTCGCTTCGTTCGAACAGCTCCAAGATCCCGATGTGCTGCTTGCCAAGGCCTTCGACAACCGCAGCGGAATCGCACTTCTGACCCAATGCCTTCAGCGGCGCCCCCCCACGGCCCTTCCCTATCAGCTCGTGGGCGCGGCGACCGTCCAGGAGGAAATCGGCCTCCGCGGCGCCCGCACCGCCGCCCGCTTGATCCAGCCCAGCCTCACCTTCGTGCTCGAAGGCCCCCCCGCCGACGACACCTTCGGCCTTTCGCCGGGCCAGGTCCAAGGTGGCCTCGGCCTGGGTGTACAGATCCGGGTCAGCGATCCCTCAGCCCTCATGAACCGGCGTCTCGTCGATTTCTGCATCGACACCGCTCACGAAGCCGGCATTCCTCACCAGACCGCCGTGCGCCGCAACGGCGGCACCGACGCCGGAGCCTTTCACCTCCACGACGCCGGCGTTCCCTGCGTTGTCCTCGGCGTTCCTGCCCGTTATATTCATTCGCACAACTCCATCATTCATCTCGCCGACTATCTGGCGGCGCTGCGGCTCCTCGAAGCCGTCCTGGACCGGCTCACCCCGGAACGCATCGCTTCCTTCACCCGATTCCTCACTTGAGAAAACCGGACTCGACCCCTCTCCCCTCTCCTTCCCGCCCCTCAACCCTGCCCTGTCATGAAACGGCCGCTCCTCCCCCCAACCCTGCTCGCCTCGCTCGCCACGCTCTTTCTTTGCTTCGCCGTCGCCGCCGCACCGCGCGCATTGCCTGAAGGCAATCTCCCTGCCGACAACCGCCTTGGCGCTCTGCGCACACTCGACGATTATCACCCCTTTCATCCCATCGATTCCGTCGATGCTTGGAACCGCCGCGCCGCGGACCTGCGCCGGCAAACCCTCGTGGCCAACGGCCTCTGGCCCATGCCCGCACGCGGCCCTCTCGAGCCGGTCATCCATGGAAAGATAGCCCGGGAAGGATACTCCGTGGAAAAAGTCTACTTCCAGTCTCTCCCCGGTCATTTCGTCACCGGCAGCCTTTATCGTCCCGAACCCGGTTCCTCGAGAGACAATCCCCGCAGGCCCGCCGTGCTCAGCCCGCACGGCCATTGGGGCGGCGGAAGATTTCACGCCTTCAGCGACGAGGAACTTCGCCGCGAACTCGAGACCGGAGCGGAACTCTTCGAGCGCGGCGGACGTCACCCCCTCCAAGCGCGCTGCGTCCAACTCGCACGCATGGGCTGCGTCGTCTTTCACTACGACATGATCGGTTATGCCGACAGCGTCCAGATCGAACACCGGCCCGGAGTCCGGGACGAAATGAACACCCGTGAAGATTGGGGTTACTTCTCCCCCGCCGCCGAACTCCATCTTCAAAACATGATGGGGCTGCAAACGTGGAACTCGATCCGTGCCCTCGATTTCCTCCTCTCCCTTCCCGATGTCGACCCGGAGCGCATCGGAGTCACGGGCGCCAGTGGAGGCGGCACCCAGACCTTCATCCTCGGAGCCGTCGACGGCCGTCCCAGCGCCCTCTTCCCAGCCGTCATGGTCTCCACCGCCATGCAAGGGGGCTGCACCTGCGAGAACGCTCCCTACCTTCGCATCGGAGCCGGCAACATCGATCTCGCCGCTCTCGCCGCGCCGCGGCCGCTCGGCCTGACTGGCGCAGACGATTGGACCAAGGAAATTGAAACGAAAGGCGCCCCCGACCTCCAGAATCTTTACGCCATGCTCGGACATCCCGGACGCTTTCGCGCAGCCCCGTTCCTCCAGTTCGGACATAACTACAACGCCGTCTCCCGCCAGGCCATGTGCTCCTGGTTCAATCAACACCTCGGTCTCGGTCGCCCGGAACCCGTCCAGGAATCCGATTACCAACCCCTTTCCCCGGAAGAACTCTCCGTCTGGACCAACGAACACCCCAAACCTTCCGAAGATCAGATCGGAGCCGGCCATGAGCGCGCCGTGCTCCGCTGGTTCACCGAAGACGCCCGGCGCCAGATCCACGCATCGGTTCCCAACCAGGAAGACGGCCTCGATGCCTTCCGTGAAGTCACCGGCGGCGGATGGGACGTCATCCTCGGCCGGTCCGCCGGACAGAGCGGCGACCTCTCCTTCGACCTCGTCGAGAAGCACCCTCGTGACGCTCACATCCTCATGACCGGACTCATCTCCAACTCGCACGGCGAACAGCTTCCCGCTCTCTTCCTGTTCCCGGGCGAACGCTGGAATCAACGGGTGACGCTCTGGATCGATCTTCGAGGAAAATCGTCCATCCTGACCGAAAACGACGCGCCGATCGACGGTGTCCAGCAGCTCCTCGATCGCGGCGACGCCGTCATGTCCGTGGACCTCCTCTCCACCGGCGAGTTCCTCGCTGACGGCGAATCCGCCGGTAACGCCCGCATTCAAGGATACGGAAACGAACAAGAAGCCTGGCAGAAATTCGCCGGTTACACCTTCGGCTACAATCCGCCGCTGTTCTGCCGCAGGGTCCACGACGTCCTCAGCGCGGTCGACTTCGTGCGGACGCATCCTGACTGGAAGACGGCTCGCGTCGATCTGGTCGGCGTCCACGGAGCCGGACCCATCGTTCTGGCCGCCCGCTCCCGTTGTGGCGACGCCGTAGACCGCACTGCCGTGGACTCGGGCGGGTTTCGCTTCGCCTCACTCCAACGTTTCGACGACCCTTTCTTTGTGCCTGGTTCGGTCAAGTATCTCGACCTGCCCGGCCTCGCGGCCCTCTGCGCCCCCGCCGATCTCCTTCTCCTGGGTGAAGAAGACTCCGGCATGGACCTGGTCCAGCGCAGTTACCGCGCGTCGGGCAGGCCGGACGCTCTTCGCGTCGAGGCCGCCCCGGCCGGCAATTCTGCCGGCCGTATCGCTGAATGGCTGTCCCGGCCGTGATCGCCATCCTCCGATTTCTCCGTCCTGCCGGCCGGGGCCGGGTTCTCCAACTCTGCCTCTGGTCCATCCTCTGGTGCCCCCCCGGCCCTCTGGCCGCCCAGCAACCTGCGTCTCGACGCGAAGCTCCCGGGGAACCCGCTCATTCGAGCCCGGAGTGCGTCCCCGAATCCGTTCTGCCGCACCGCGAGGAATGGCCCCTGCTGCAAGAGGGTCTCGTAGAAGCCCTCGCTCTCCACGCGGAACTCCTCGACAGGCCGGAAGACTCGCCCTCCCCCGCCCTCCTGCTCGCCCGCGCTTCGCGCTCCTTCCTCTCCTTCGCTCCGGACGCCTTGTCCGCTCGCAACCGCAATGCCCCTTCTCCGGCTTTCCGCCTTTCGGATGAGGACTTCCTCGGCCTCCTCGCCGGGACTCCTGATCCGCCCGTGGCCGCGTTCTCCGCGTTCTCCGGAAAATGGTTCGGACTGTGGGAAGGCCATCCCGTCGACCACGACTGGTCGGAAACCGCCCTATTCGAACCGCCGCTCGCCCTCTCCCATCCCGCGCTGGCACTGCACGCCCTGCAATACGCTTGGATCGGCGATGGCTTCGGCTGGAATGTTCTCGTATCCCGGCCTGACCAACCAGCCCGCAGGTTCATCCTCGGCGCCGTCTACCACATCCGGGATCATGACCGGACCAAAATCTACCTGCGCCGGCCCCACGCCGGAATCGCGCCCGACGCGCGAACCCTCATCTGGATCACGCGAAAGGAGGTTTTCTTCGAGGAAGTTCCCGAAGTCGCCGCGGACCAGGAGCGCTATTTCATCCACGGATTTTTCTATGATCCCGCGGGCCCCGCGCTCCGCTTTCCCCGCGGCGGGTTCTCCGCCGCCTACGGGCGGGATCCAGACAACCGTCTCCCCTGGCTCCCCCTTCCCTTCGGCGCCGTCGAGCAACCCCGGGATCCCTGAGCTTGTCGTCATTCCGCCCTGATCGCCGGCTCGAACTCCCGCCAGTCTCCCCGCAAAACATAAGCCTGGGAAATTCCGATCCGGCGCAGACGCTCGGCCACATCGCGGGCGCCCTTTCCCCCGGGTCCCTCCTCGTAGATCACGATCCGGCCCGCTTGCTGCAAGCGATGGAATACTTCGAGCAAATCCGCGTCCCAATTGTCCGGACTCAACCGGATCGCTCCCGGCACGTGAGCCGCCCGAAAGTCCGCCTCAGCTCTGGCATCGACCCAGAGAATCTCCCGCGCCTCCCATTCCCGCGCCTGATGCGCCGTAACCTCAGCCGGACCCGGCTCTTCGCCCGCCATAAAGAAAGCCGGCGATCGCGGATGCCAGCGATAGGTCAAGACGCCCGCCAAGCCCGCGGCCAACAGGATCGCCACAGCCTGACCAAAAGCCAACGCGACCGGCCGAGACCAGCCGGACACATCCATGGCTCTCTCACTCTTCATCCACCGGATGCTTCTGCACGCTGAAAAACACCATCTTCCGCTGATGCTTGGTCACGGGACAATCCGTGAAGATGGTCAGCATGCCCAGCAGAGCCTTGTCCACGCTGTCAGGAGTCAACGTGATCTCGTACTCGCGGCCCTCACGCACGGCCTTCCATTCCGTCTTGAAATTGGGCCGGGTCGACTTCACCTCGGTGATGCGCACCGGATCCTCGTGAAGCATGCGCACCTTAAACACCCGCGACTCCGCGTGTCCGCCCAACTCCCACACTGCCAGCTTGGGCTCGATTTCGATCAGCGCCGGCACGGTCAGTTTTACGTTTAACCCGTACTCGCGGCCGCCCTGCGGATTGTCCGCCGTCGCCGTCGCTTCGTCGGTCGAGACTTGCACGGACTTGGTTTGGACTCCTTCAAAACTCCCGATGGCGAAGACCGCTGTGATTTTCCCTTCCTCTCCAGCTTCGTAGACTTCCCGGTCCGCATCAGCCCGCAGACAACCGCAGTTGCTGTCCACTTGGCGGATCCGAACCGGTTTCGAGCTATCGTTTCGAAAAAGGAACTCGACGGTGAATTCGTCGTCCTCCGGCTGCGCCGTGTAAGCGATCTCGGTCTCCTCGAAAACCAAAGCCGGAAGCGGGGGCGCACCTGCCAGCGCGAGAAAAATCCCAGCCCACCCAGCCCAAAACGGCTTGCATCCGGTCATGGCCGGAGCATAGACGCACCCAGCCGTTCGGCAAGATCGCGATGGAATCACCATTCGCCATGCCGTTTCGTCGCGAGGCGCCGCGCACCCCGTGATCACAAGACGGCGCGCAGCCGAGGGCGCAAAGCTGGGTGCGGAGCAGAGAAGCGATGGGCGGTGCGGATGGAAGCCCCTTGCCTTCCCACCCCTGTCCGAAACCAGTCCCCCCGAGGGCTCACCCCCTCACCCAGACCGCGATCCATTTCCAGTTGAGAGACCATCCTTTCCCTTTACATTATTCCACAGGCGGCAATTCGGAGAGGATTGCCCCTGGCTCAGATTGCATCCTCTTTTCCGCCATGCCCCGCCGCGCTCGCTCCGCCCTGTCCGCCGGTCTGCTCTTGCCGTTGGCCGCGCTGCTGCTTCTCCTTTTGGGAGGCGGATACTTCGGGATGCGAATCCTTACCAAGGACCGGCGCGACCCAACCAGTTTTCACGGAGTGACCCATCTCGACGTGAATCAGTATCTCGAGAACGGCAACAGCCTGCGCGGCAACACCTACCAGATCACCGGCGTCGTCGAGAGCCATCTCAAATGGACCGCTGCAGGAGGCCGGGTCCTCAGCGTGCAATTCCAAGGAAACCCCCTGCCGGTGAGGATCCCGGCGGACATCGCCAACGAGTCCATTCAGAAGGGCGAAGAATACCGTTTCAAAGTCCAAGTGGAACAGGACGGCCTTCTCGTGGCCAAGACCCTCGAAAAAATCTAACTCTCACGCCGTCACGGATGAATCCTCCCTTCTCCGCCTTCCGTCTCCCGCTGAGGACATTCGCCCTCCCGGTTTTTCTCGCCGCCGCATCCTCCACCCCTGGCCAAGTCTACACCGGTGAAGACGCCGCCCCTCCCCCGGCGGCCCCCAATCCCCCAAGTGCCCAGGCTTCTCAACCCTCCTCGGCCGGAAATCGCGGGCTGCTCGGATTCGACCTTCCCTTCCTTGATCCCGGATCCGACATCGCCAGTTGGGACGGCAAAGCGTGGAACATCGCGAATAACCGGATTCTCCAAGCCCGCTTTGAAAAATACCTCAATGCCCCGGAAGACGACTCCGAAGTCGACCGCGCCTACCGTGAGGCCCTCGACGCCATCCTCGAAGCCCTTTCGCCTCGCCGCCAGGGCGGTCCCTCGCTGAGCCGGGCCACGGCGCTCATGGAACGAGCCGCCACCTTCGAGATCGACGCCCGCCTTTGCGATTCCCTGCTCAACGCCGTCTATGGCGTCTGGCTCAGCGAACGCAATGTCTCCAGCCTTCAAGCGGCTAACCGCGAGTTGACCAATGAACTCCGCCAAGCCAACTGGAACGTCGAGGTCGCCTCCGAAAGATCAAGGCTCAGTCCGCCGCCGCGAAACAGCGGTGGAGGGGATCAGCCGGAGGGCGGCCGAGGAGGTCAGACTGCGGGCGACGATTCCTCGACGGAATCCGGCGGTTCCCAATCCATGCAAGAAGCCACCCGGCTCGGAACCTACCTCGCTCAAGTCGCCGAGATTCATGCTCTTCGCACCAAAAACAAGGCCGAAATGGCCGTCGCCGCCTTCCAACAAAAGGTCGAGTTTCAATCCCTCATCGCTCAGTTCTTTCTCCAGCGCCGCTTCGAACACGTCGTCATCGCCTGCCGCCTTTACCGCAAACTTTTCGATGACGGAGACGGTCAGCTTCAGTTGGAGAAAGGTTCGGAAGCCGCGAAAATGTTTCGAACCAGTCTCGGCGTAAACCCCACCATCAATACCCTGGACAGTTTCGCCAACGAAGCCATCCGGGACGTCGACGAGGGCGTCCAGAGTTTCCTCTACTTGGTCGAACGCGATGAACTCGACAGCGCCTCCAAGCGCCTGGCAGAGGCCTTCGCCGTCGGAGAATACCTCCCCCGGGTCCGGACCCTGCCAAGAGAGGAAAAACGCAAAGTCGTCGGTTTCGTGCGCAACGCCAACCAACTCATTTCCGCTCTCGAGGTGAAAGACTACGGGCTCGCCGGTGAACTCGTGGAACGTCTGAGGCGGGAAGCCGTTGATTTCGATTATTCCAAAGCCAACGCCGCCGTCCAAGCCGCCAAAACGGTTTCCGACATGCACATCCAACAGGCCCTTCTCGCAGCGCGGAAAAGCGATGACGCCGCAGTCCAGGACAATCTCCGCAAAGCCATGGAAGCTTATCCCACCAATCCCAAGCTTCAGGAAATTTCCTCGCTCATCGTCGGCGCCAACGATATCCAAGGCCAGGCCCTGAGTGATCTCGACCGACTCATTTCTGAAGGCAATTACCGGACCATTTACAAGGACCAAGCCCGCTTCATCGCAGCTTCCGTCGCCGAACCCCGCAGGCAAGAACAGTTGCGGGAAATCCTGGGCAATCTCCGGAGGATCGACGTCGGCATCGAACAGGCCAGCCGCCTCGCCGAAACCGGGAACAGGGAAGCTGCCTGGGAAATCCTGGAACGTCTTTTCGATGAGTTTCCCGACGACAAGGAACTCAGCGCCCGCCGCTCCGACCTCACCACCGAAGTGGCCGGCTTCGTTCGTGCCCTCCGCACCGCCAAATCCCTGGAAGAACGCCGCCAGACCGGATCGAGCCTGGCTTGGTATCTGAAAGCGCGGCAACTGTTCCCGGGAAGCGAATACGCGAGCGACGGCATCCAACGCATCGTAGACACCGTTCTGCCCGACGACCCGCCCCTCGCCGGAGCTGGAACGTCCGGAGAAACCTCTCCGCTTGACTGACCGGCCCTTTCTTCTTCAGCTTTCAAACCATGTCCGCACCCATCCGTTCCTCCATTCGACGCCTCACCGCCTCCGCGGCCCTGCCTGCCGCCGCCGCTGTCCTTTTGCTTGGAAGCGGTTGCCAAAACACCTCCGATCCCTACGCCGATCCCGTTGACGGTACGGTCAGTGAAGCCGCATCTTCCTTTGGCGACCGGTTGACCGACCCAGAACGCGAACGGCAGCGCGAGGAAACCTACCTCCGCATGAACGACGACCGCGGTTATCCGCGCGATTCTTACTGACTTCGGTCCGGGCCAGGCATGTAGTCAGGAGTGCCCGCGCCACAGGTTCTCTACCGGGGGAGGTGGACCCCACCCCTTCGCTATGCCGCAAGTGTTCGCGCGCGCGAGACCCCCAATCGCTGTTTAAGCCGCCGGCCCGGAACCCTCGCCAGACGCCGCCTCGGGCAAGTTCAATTGGGCGTCCATGGACATCGCCGTCTTTGGGCTCTCCAGCTCCAGCAGCATCTGGCCGGAGTGAAACATCGTCACCGTCCCGGAGGATTCGGAGATCACCACCGTCACGCACTCCACGGCCTTGGTCATGGCTAGGGCCGCCGCGTGCCGCGCCCCCAAACCCGACGTCAACCGGCTGCGCTTAATCTGTGCGTCGATATAAACGCCCGCCGATTCCACCACCCCGCGCCGGCTCACCACAAAAGCTCCATCCATCGCCGCCAACTCCCGCAGAGTTTCGAAATAGTCCGGATTATGGATCGAACGAATCCGTTTGGCGTGACCGCGGCACGGATTGTGAATCAACTGGCGAACGTGAGGCTTGATCTTTTCGGGCTCTCCAATGACGAAAATCGTCCCGATGGAACGTCCTTCCCGCCCCTCCGTGGCGAAGCGCAAGGCGATCTCAAGAATCCGGGCAAAGGTCTCGGCGGGAATAAACTGCAGCGCGTTCTCCGAGGCCTCCATCAACCGCTTGCGGAACCACGGGAAATCGCGCTGAGGATTGGCCAAAAGCAACATGTCCAACCGAGACGACCCCGCCACCCCGGTCAAACACACGACCGTTTGGTTGAGTTCGACGTATCCCTTCAGCACGCTCAAAAACAATCCGATGTGCACCTGCCCCAACGGCGTCATCTTGCTGTGTGGCAGCTCCAGAAAATAATTCTCCCCCTTGTTCCCGGAACCCAACGACGCTTTCAGGTCATCCGAACTCCGCGTGAGCCAAATAATGTCCTCCGCCTCCTGTCTCTCGTCGATCACGCGGATATCGGCCAATGCGTCCGCCAGCACCAACAGGGTTTTGATGCTCAATGAACGCGCAAGATAGAAACAGGACTCGACCAGCACGAGGGATTCCTTGGTCTCCGTCGCCTTCTTGATGTCCTTCCTGATGTCTTGCTTCGCCCCGGTCCTCACAAGGCGCACAGAAGCGCCGAAATCGCCGACTATCAACTCCATTTCCGGTTTTCTCTCTCTGTGACTGCTTCACCATGAAGGTCATTCAGCTTGCCGCCGGCCTCGCCGGCCCGTCGTCGCCGCAACGATGAACTACCGCCGCAGCATTCATTGGTTCCGACGGGATCTGCGCGTCAGTGACAACACGGCTCTCTTGGCTGCCGCCGCGGTCAGCGCCGAAGTCGTGCCGGTCTACGTCCTGAGCGGCTGGTCAGGGACGCATCCTTGGACCGGGGCCGGGCGCCAAACCTACCTTTGCGGCTGCCTTGCCTCGCTTGCCGCCAACCTCAGCCAACTCGGGGGCCGGCTCATCGTCCGCCAGGGAGACGCCCTCGAAGCCCTGTCCCAACTCATCAAGGAAACCCGGGCGGACGCCTTCTTCTTCAATCGCGATCCCGACCCATACGGCGCCAAGGTCGAGAGGCGCATTCAGGCTTGGTGCACAGAACGGGGAATTGCTTTCCACCCCTTCAAAGACACCGCCCTGCACGAGCGCGACGAAATCCTCACCGCCGCAGGATCGCCGTATCGTGTCTTTACACCCTATAGCAAAGCCTGGTTCGCCCTGCCCAAACCCAGGGCCCGCCTCCGTCCGTCCCGGCTCTGCACTCCCAAAGACATCGCCAGTTTGCCCCTGCCCACGCTGGCTCACTGGAAACTGCCGGTCTCGGAGGGCCCCTCATCCCTGCCCGAACCAGGAGAACGCGCCGCCCGGAAGCGCCTCCGCCGCGTCCTCTTGGACATCGTCCCTTCATACGCCGAACGCCGCGACCAACCATCCGGAAACACCACTTCCCGGCTCGGGCCCGATCTGCGCTGGGGCCTGCTTTCCATCCGTCAACTCTTCCACGGTGTCGAAGATCTGGCCCGCGAATGCGGCTGCGCGGCCATCCGGCGCAGTTGTCGCGTTTTTCAGCAGGAACTGGCCTGGCGCGAGTTCTCGATGCAAATCCTCTGGCATCATCCCGAGGTGCTCCGCCTCGAGTTCAATCCCCAGTATCGCGGACTCCCCTGGCAAGACCGGCCCGGCGACTTCCATCGCTGGACCGAAGGAACCACCGGGTTCCCCATCGTCGACGCGGGCATGCGCCAACTCCAGCAATCGGGCTTCGTCCATAATCGCGTCCGGATGATCGTCGCCATGTTTCTCACCAAAGATCTCCGCGTCGACTGGCGGCTTGGAGAACGCTGGTTTATTCGCCATCTTCTCGATGGCGAAATCGCCAGCAACAACGGCGGCTGGCAGTGGAGCGCAGGCGTGGGAGCCGATGCCGCTCCCTACTTTCGCATCCAGAACCCTTGGACCCAAACCAAACGCCATGACCCCGAAGGCCTCTACATCCGGCAGTGGATTCCGGAACTGAAAGATGTCCCGTCTCACGCCCTCTGGACCCCGCCGGCCCCCGGTCAATCCGCTGGACCCCGTTACCCGAAGCCCATCGTCGATCATGCCGAAGAACGCCAGATCACTCTGGACTGGTTCAAGAGCTTTCGCGCCAGCCGGAATCCGGATTGAAGCGCCAGCTTTTGGTCCCCAACCCGCCGCTCTCTCCTCCGGTCCACGGAAAAACCGGTCTTCCCACCCCAGCGCCTTTTTCCCGCCGCTCCTCACGTTTCTCCTGCTCGCGCCCAGTCTCTCCGCCCAGGAAGAACCGCCGGACCTCCTCCCTGCTTCCATCATCCAAGCGGCGCCAGGTCCAGACGGCATCTTGCCCCTCACCTTCTTCGACGCCGACGACTTGCAAGCCCCCGGTCTCCCCATCGACGCCGTCCTCGGACGCGATCCCGCATTCCGCCTCTTCCGCGCCACCGGCAGCATTGCTGGACATCCCACCACGCAAGGCTTCAGCCTGCGCAACGCTGGCCCCAGCGGCGCCAGCCGCGGGCTCGTGCTGCTCGGTGGCATTCCCCAGAATGATCCTTTTGGCGGGTGGATACCGTGGAGCCTGCTCACAGCGCGGCAGCCAGACCACGCCCTTACCCGCAGCGCAGGCGGCGTCGATCCTTCAGGATTCTCGACCCTCGGCGGGATCGTTCTTCTCGATCGCCTCCCCAGGCCGCCCGGTTCCGGTCAGGCATCGTTCGCCTCCGGCGCCTCCCTCCAGCACGACTTCTCCTTCCGCACCGCTCTCCCCGCCGATGAGACCTCGCTGCGCTTTCACGCCGCCTTCAGGTCGATTGAAGACCGCGGATTCCATCAGATCGCGCCTAAGGATCGCGGACCCGTGGACCGGCGCGCCGGATTCGGTCTCATCTGGGGAGGCGCCGGATTCAGTGTGGAAACCTCCCAAGGCTGGCGTCTGGCCGCCGACATGGACGTTTTCGACGAGCAACGGGACAACGGCACTCGACTCACCAAAAACCGCACCCGGGGATTCGACTGGTCGGCCCGTCTGAGCAGTCCCAGCCCCGGCTCTACTCTCGAGAGCGAATGGTGGGCCTATCAACAACATAGGGACTTCTCGAGCCTCTTCACTTCGGTCTCCGCTGAACGCGAAACGGAGACTCCCGTTCTCGACCAGTACGCCGTGCCCGCCCAAGCCACTGGATTCATCGGCCGGTTCCGGAGCGAACTGGGAACGCAGCACGTCCTGCGCTTCGGAGGCGATCTCCGCATCGCGGAGGGAGAGACCCGCGAACTTTTCCGAAACCTGGGCGACGGCTTTACCCGGCGCCGCCTGGCCGGAGGCAACTCCGCCGAAGGCGGTCTCTTCGTCCACGATACCTGGACGCCCTCCCCTCTATGGGAAATCGAAAGCGGGCTTCGCCTGGATCACGTCCGTCACTGGGATGGCCGACAACGCGAGCGAGATCTAGAGACCGGTCAGTCCACCCTCGATTCGAGTTTTTCCGGCCGGAAAGACTGGCAAGGCAGCGGACGTCTGGCCGTCGCCCGGACGATTCCCGCTTGGGATTTCCGCTGGCATGGCGCCCTCTATACCGGAAACCGGCAGCCCACCCTCAACGAACTCTACCGGCCGTTTCGCGTGGGCGACGACATCACCCTGGCCAATCCCAACCTCGATTCTGAGCGCCTGGATGGGGGCGAACTAGGCGTTCACTGGTTCCCCAGCGAAACCTGGAGCGTGTCCGCAGTGGGTTTCGGAAATCTTCTCCACGACGCCGTCGCGAATGTCACCCTGGTCGAAGGACCGGGTGTGTTCCCGCCCTGGGGATTCATCCCCGCCGGCGGAAGCGGCCGCCAACGCCTCAACATCGACCGGATCGACTCCGCCGGCCTGGAATTGCGCTCCCGATGGTCGCCCCATCCCCACCTCGATTTGGAAGCCGCCTGGGTCTGGACCCATGCACGGGTCCATTCCAGCAACGCTCAACCCGCCCTCGAAGGCAAACAGCCGCCCCAAGTCCCCAATCACGCCGCCACCCTGGCGATGCACTACCGCCCTTCCTCTCGCTGGCGCGCCGCCCTCTACGCAAATTGGTTAGGACATCGCTACGAAGACGATCTCGAAGAACGTCGCCTGGCCGGTTCGCTCACTTTCGATCTCGAAGCCCAATGGATGATCCGGCCCGGCGCCGCGCTGCGCTTGAGCCTCCTCAATGTCTTCGACAGCGAGACGGAATCGCGCAAGGACGGCGACGGATTGGTCTACCTCGCGGCGCCCCGCAGCGCCGCCCTGGAATTGAGCTGGAGCTTTTAACCCGCATTTACATTCGAGAGCCTTTACGAACCTTCGTCCGGCTCAGCGGCCGCCGGTTCCTCCGCAGCAGCCTCCGCAGCAGCCTCCGGAGCAGCCTCCGGTTCAGCCTCCGGTTCAGCCTCCGGTTCAGGAGCCGGCTCGGGCGGCGTGTCGACCGGCGCCGCCTGGATGGGCGTCACCTCCACTTGCCCGAGATCGAACAACGCTCCTACCAACGGCTCACCCAACGCCCGCGGATACACGCGCAAATCGTCCAATTCACCGACAAATGCCGGGCCCGACTTCCGCCGGCCCACCGTCAGCAGCTGATAGGTCTTCGTGGTTCGGGCCAGATTGTCCTGCTCCGTTTCCTGAGCCACCGGGCTGCCGTCGACGAAGAGTTTCACCCCTTCCGCCTTGCCGGACCCGTCGTAACTCGCGGCCAGATAATGCCAGGAACCCGCCGGAATGGCGACCGTTGACGCCACCCGGATCCCGTCGGCCTCCCCATTGCTGATCAACTGAAAAACCGGTTTCCCG
>DATKCT010000105.1:0-7573 GCA_035513055.1 Verrucomicrobiales bacterium
CTTGGGGACAGATCGCTGATCCGGCTTTTCCGGGAGGAACACTCAGAGGATGCCTTTCGCGGACTGCGCCGCCTGTTTTTCTCGGTGATCGGCGGTATCCTCGCGGGCATGCTGGCCGGGAAACTGTGGCCGTCCTGAAAATGGGCATGAAGCGCGCACAAACACCAAGGCGAACAAGGGCGTTGCTGGCAACGGGAGGGGCTCCTTTGTCGGATCAGGGGTCGGATCAGGGCTCATCTTCACTTCAACTTCACCCGCTTCGTTCATGTTCTCCGCCGCCCTTCCCGTCGCCAGGGCTTGATCCGCGCGCCGAGGACGGGCACTTTGATTTCATGAGCAAGCTGCAAACTCCGAAGCATAAAGGGACACGCGACTTCTTCCGCGTCGCGGGCCTCCTGGTCGCAGGGGCAGGACTCGTTTTCCTGATCATCGGCTTGGCGAGTTTCTTCTCGGCATTTGGTGCTGGTGGGCCTCCACGATTGTTCTGGTGTTGTTTTGTTGGGATGCCGTTGCTTTTCGTCGGTAGCGTAATGTGTCTGTTTGGGTTTATGGGCGCGGTTTCACTCGAAGTGGGCATTGGGGAGGCGGCAGAACTGCTGCCCAAAAAGGCCGTGGTGGACCGCTGGCTACGCGCCCCGAGCTGAAAGGAGGATTTGGCTCGCCAAGCTCTCGCGAGACTTCTACCTTTCCGCGATCGCCGCGGTCTCGTGGCGGCCCGGAACCGACCACTCGACCTCCCATGAAACCTTGTCCGCAATTCTTCATTATGGCCGGCTTGGCCGCCGCCTTTTCAGGTTGGGCGCCCGCGGAAGAGCCCGTGATGCTCCGGCAAGTGTGGGAACCCGGAAAAGTTTACCGGCAGCGGCTGGAGATGCAGCAGACCACCAAGATCCCCTTGCCGGAGGGAGGCCAGGAAGTGGATATGGCCATGCTCTATGAAATGAGCATGTCGGTGCGGGGCAACCAGGAGGAGAAGACGATCACCGGCCGCTATGACCGCGTCGCCGCTGAAATGCGGATGGGCGACACCAAGCTGACCTACGACTCCGACAAGGGAGAACCGGTAAAGGGAAATCCGATGGCCGAGGCTATGGCCCAAATAGCCGGGGCGGAGTTCACCTACGTGGTCGATGCTCAGAATCGCTTTCTGCGATTCGAAGACTTTGACCGGTTCCTGGAAACGGTGGCGCAAGGCAGTGCGGATGGCGGTCAGATGGCCCGCCAGATGTTCAATGAAGAGCAGATGAAAAGGCTCGTTGAGCAGAGCACGTTGATGGGCCTCCCGGACCGCCCGGTTTCGGCCGGAGACACCTGGCCCTTCAGTCTCGATTTCCCCTTGGAGGGCGCCGGAAAGATGCTGGTGAAAGGCAGCTACACCTTGAAGGGCTTTGAAGAGCTGAACGGCGTCCGCTGCGCAGTGATCGGTTTGCTGGCGGAGATCGGGGGCGAGTTCCAAGCCGCGGTGGAAGGAGGCGAAAACCCTGCGAACCTCCAGATGAAGTTGAGCGCTTCGGACGTGAAGGGGACCGTGCATTGGGACAACGCGCTGGGGGCCGCCCGCTCAAGCGTCATGGACACCACTCTCAAGCTCGAAACCACAATCCCAGGCGCCGCGGGTCCGGTCGAGATGGAGATCCGGCAGAAAGTTTCCGTGAAGTTAGCCGGCGTGGACGATGCAGGCGAGTGAAGGCGGGAGTCTGAGCACCGGAGCGGCCAACAGCCTCACGCGCGGGACCCATCGAGCCCGGGTCCTTGCCATCGACGCCTTGCGAGGCTTCGACATGTTCTGGATCATCGGCGCCGATGCATTGGTCCACGCGCTGGCCGGACTGCGTCACCTGCGAGCCGTCGATGCCGTGGCGGCGCAGCTCGAGCACGTCGAGTGGGAGGGCTTTCATTTCTATGACCTCATCTTTCCCCTCTTTGTATTTTTGATGGGTTCATCGTTGGTTTATTCTCTTGGAGGTCTGGTGGAACGGAAGGGCCGTCGCGCGGCCATGGTCCGGCTGGCCCGCCGGACTCTCCTGCTCTACGCGCTGGGCGTTTTCTATTACGGCGCAATGAGCGTGGACGACGGGCTGGAGCAATTCCGGTTCCTCGGGGTCTTGCAGCGCATCGCCCTTTGCTATGGACTGGCCGGCTTAGCCTATCTGTGGCTGAAGCCGCAGGGTTTGGCGGTGTTGACCGCCGCCCTCCTCGGCGGCTATTGGGTACTGCTTAGCTTCGTTCCCGTGCCCGGCCACGGACCCGGTGTATTCGAACCCGGACGGAACTTCGCCAATTACATCGATGCGGTGGCCTTGCCAGGATTCAAATGGAACGGGACCTGGGATCCGGAAGGCCTTCTCAGCACCCTTCCGGCGGTCGCTTCAGCCTTGCTGGGGGTGGGCGCAGGTCTGCTGCTGAAATGGGATGGTCTCAATTCCCATCGGAAATCCCTGGCCCTCGCCGGCGCCGGCGCGGTCTGTCTTGCGCTGGGTTGGCTGTGGTCCCTCCACTTCCCCGTGATCAAATCGATCTGGACTTCCTCCTACGTCTTGGTCGCTGGAGGTTGGAGCGCCTTGCTGCTCGCCCTTTTTCACGAAGTGCTGGACGTCCGGGGATGGACCGCATGGGCTACCCCTTTTGTCTGGATCGGCATGAACCCGATCACCATTTACATGCTGACCAACCTGGTTGACTTCGAAGATCTCGTTCGTCGCGTCTTGCACCGGCCCTTGGTGGACTTGCTATCCCCGTTCGGAGAACTTCTGGTCGCCGCGGCATCGTTGCTGCTGGCCGTCGGCGTCTGTGCCTGGCTCTACCGGAAGCGGATCTTCCTTCGGGTGTGAAAGCGGCGCCGGAGAGCCTGGGTGGAAGCGGCCGCGGCTACAAACGAGAGATCTATGGCCGCATCCTCCGGCCCGAAGGAAGCAACCTCTGCCAATCGCAATCGACAGGATCGCTGGCGCAATGATTCGCGCGACCCTATGTGTTTTTTCAAGGATCCGAAGGAATTCTCTCAGGCCTGACGGACTGCCAGACGGGCCACGCCGCGGATTTCGTCGAGCAGCGCCTCCAAATCAGAACGGGCGGCGCAGGGATTCATCAGCGCCGACCGCAACCAACGGCGGCCGCTCCAGCTCGTCTCCACGATATAAAATTGGCCGTCCCGAACGAGAGCCCGCCGGACCTCGGAGTTGAGAGCATCGAGTTGGACCGGGGAAAGACCTTGCGGAGCATAACGGTAGCAGACGATATTGCTTTCCGGCTGCAACAGCAATTCGAAGTCCGGTTGTTCGCGGAGAAGCCCGGCGAAATCCTGGGCCAGCGCGAAAGTGCGGTCGACGCAGCGTTCGATGAGTTGCGGGCCGAATCCCGCCAGGATAGCAAAGACACGCGGGGCGAAGAGGGGCTGTGTGCATTCCACCGTGCGGCGGGCCATGTTGAACCATTGCTGGTCGTCTTCGCTGCGCCAAAGGTAGTCTGCCTGCTGGGTAAAGACTCGGAAAGAGTCCTCCCCGCGCGCGAAGAGAAGCGCCGTGACCACCGTGGGAGTGAGACACATTTTGTGCAGGTCGAGCACAACGGAATCCGCGCCTCCGATTCCGGCGAGGCGATGCCGATGGGTTGCGGAAAAGGCGGCCGCACCGCCGTGCGCGGCGTCGACGTGCAGGCGAATTCCCTCTTTTTTGCAGAACTCGCCGATCTCGGTGAGCGGATCAAAAACGCCGGTGGCGGTTGTGCAGGCGTTGGCCACAAGGGCGATGGGATCCCTTGCCAGCTTCCGGGCCTCGTCCACGACGCGGGGAAGGGCTTCGGGGAAAACGCGACCGAACGGGTCGCTGGGAAGCGGAAGAATCCCTTGGGAACCCAAGCCCATCATGCGCACGGAGCGTTCCACGCAGTAATGGGAAACCGTGGAGGCCAGGACTGTTTCGGCGCCGGAGTTGCCGGCTGCCCAGGCGTCGTGCGCGGAGCCTAACTGACGCGCTGCGAGGAGGGCATGCAGCGTGCCCAACGATCCTCCTGAAGTAAGGACGCCGTCGGCCCCTTCAGGAAGACCAAAGGTCCGGCCAAGGGATTGGACCACGGCCCGTTCCATAGCCGTCGCGGCGAGACCCACCTCGTAGACGCCGCCGCCGCTGTCGATCACGGCAGCGGCGAACGTGGTCAAGGCGGCGGCGGGGAGACTCACGCCGACCTGGTGCCCGAGGTTGCGGGGATGATGATTGTGAAAACTGCGCTCGATAAACTCCTCCAGGATCTGATCGAGCGGGGCATTCTGACCGGCCTCGCTGCGCTCGAGGCAGGAAGTCCAATATCGCGCCGCCGCGTCCGGTTCCTCCCAGGAGAGGACCGGCAACCGGCGCTCCCGGCAATTTTGCAAGTAGCCGGCGAGCCGGTCGACGAGGCGGTGGCCGGCTTGGCGAAAGGCCTCCGGGTCGAAGGCGCTGGAGAGCAAAGGGTCGGGAGCGGCGTCTGGCGATTCCATGCTGGAAGGATAATCACAAACCCGTCGCCATCACGAAAAGTGAGCGAGATTTGTCATGATGTCCTCACAGGAAACAGCCGCCGCACTTCTTCCTGCTCCGGGCGGCGGCCGTGCTCGGCGATCTCGAATGCTTCGGCCAACTCCACGCTCCCTTCACCATAACGGCGCGCCGCCGCCCCGGCAAACTCCGAGCGGTAGACTTCCCCTAACCATATCTTCCGCTGCTCCGGGTCCGCCGGCACACTCTCGACGACGCCGCGGTTCACCGGCAGCCACTCATACATCTGCGATGCGTGGCAATCCAGCATGCTCACCACCCGGTCGAACTCCGCGCAAATGTCCAGCACCACGTCGGCGCGGAAGGCGACAGGCCGGGTAAAAGGGTCGCACAAAAATCCCACGACCGGATCGCGGACTAGGGCGGGCGCCTCCGAAACCAAGGCGGGCACGGTCACCAGATAACAGGCGTCGAGCACCAATCGGCCCGCGGCGCGATGATCAGGATGATAATCCCATGGCCGGTGGGTCAGAACCAAATCCGGCTTCCAGCGCCGGATCTCTCCCACCACCTTCCACCGCAGTTCAAGACTGGCCTCCAGATGCCCGTCCGGCACGTCCCATACCGCATGCTCCGCTCCGATCAGCGCAGCGGCCGCCGCCGATTCTTCCGCCCGGCGCCGCGCTAGATCAGGGCCGCGCAAACGATGATGACCGGCGTCGCCATTGGTCAATGAAACCCATTTCACCGCTCTCCCCAGATCCCGGTAGCGCGTCATCAACCCGCCCGCATACGCCTCCGCATCATCCGGATGCGCCACGAGAAGCAGAAGGCGGGGTTCGCTCTCGGTCATCGCGGCGCTTTTTACCGGATTCGGCCCCGGTAGCGCCATCTCCAAAAATCCCGCCCCTTGGCGATTTCGCTGCTTTCTGCCAGCATGTCCCGGCCGTGAACCGCCCCGCCCGAACTCCCTTCATCGCCTATCTCGCTCTCGCCCTTGGAATCACCGGTGCTGCTGCAGCGGATTTCCGTACCTGGAGCGTCTACGGCGGTGATCCCGGCGGAACCCGATTCTCCGGCCTGGACCAAATCGATCGCAGCAACGTTGCCCAGCTTCGTCCCGCCTGGATCTATCGCTGCGGCGACCGCGGATCCACCATCGAATGCAATCCCATCGTCGTGGATGGGACACTTTACCTCACTACCCCCGGACTTCAGGTCGTGGCCCTCGACGCCGCTGAGGGAGTACCTCGCTGGACTTTCTCCGGCGGAGCCGCCGGCGGCGTGAACCGCGGCGTCGTCTGGTGGAGCGACGGAAACGACCGGCGAATCTTTTTCGCTTCGGGAACTTGGCTTCACGCCATCGACGCGGACACCGGCGAACCCGTTCCCTCGTTCGGTCAGGACGGCCGGATCGATCTTCGTGAGGGACTGGATCGCGACGTGTTTTTCCTGCACGTCACTTCCAGCTCACCGGGGATCGTCTATCGCGACCTCCTGATCATGGGTTCCGCGGTCGGCGAAGGTCCCGGACCCACCGCGCCCGGTCACATCCGGGCCTTTGACGCACGCACTGGAGAACGCCGCTGGATCTTCCGCACCATTCCTCATCCCGGTGAACCCGGTTACGACACCTGGCCTCCCCATGCCTGGAAAACCGCCGGCGGCTGCAACGCCTGGGGCGGATTCACCCTCGATGCCGATCGGGGCATCGTCTTTTGCGGCACGGGATCTCCCTCTTACGATCACTACGGAGGCGACCGGCCCGGCGCCAACCTCTATGGAAACTGCGTCCTCGCGCTGAACGCAGCAACCGGAGAACGCATCTGGCATTTCCAGACCGTCCATCACGATCTCTGGGATTATGACGTCCCTTGCCCGCCCGTTTTGATGAGCGTCGAGCGCGAAGGACGTCGCATCGATGCCGTAGCCCAGGTAACCAAAACCGGTATGGTCTTCCTCCTCGATCGCGAAACCGGAGATCCGCTGTTCCCCGTGGAAGAGCGCCCCGTGCCACCCTCCACGATCCCCGGCGAATCGAGCTGGCCTACCCAACCGTTCCCGGTCCGGCCTCCGCCCTATGCCCAACAACGTTTCACCGCCCAGGAAGCGTCCGATCTCACTCCGGATTCCCGCGAAGCCATTCTCCAGCGCCTAACGGAAATGACCACCGGCGATATCTTTCTGCCGCCGGGCTTCCGAGACACCGTCACCCTGCCTCAATTCAACGGCGGCACGGACTGGGGCGGCCCGGCCGCCGATCCGCGCTCTGGCATTCTCTATGTCAATTGCAGCAACGAAGCCGAATGGATTTCCATGGTTCCCGCCAAACCGGAACGTAACCTCACCCTTGGCCAACTCGGACAACGCCTCTACGGCGCCATCTGCTCGAATTGCCACGGCTTCAACGTAGCCCCAGCCGCGCCTGGAGCCGCGGAAACCCCGGGCGCCGTCGCTCCATCCTTGCGCGACGTCGCCACACGCCTCAGTCCCGGGGACCTCGACACGCTGCTCGCCGAAGGCCGCGGCCAAATGCCTCCGTTTCCCGCTCTGTCCGAAGTCGAGAAGGACGCGCTCACCGCCTTTCTTTTCGATCGCGACCGCGACCGCCGCGTCGAACTCGGCGAGAATGATCTCGCCTGGGCCCGGGCAACTCCCTACCTCGCCACGGGTCACCACGATTTTCGCGACCCGGAAGGCTTCCCGGTCAACGACCAGCCCTGGGGCGCCCTCAACGCAATCGATCTCAATCGCGGCGAGATCCTCTGGCAAGTCCCCCTCGGCACATACCCCGAACTCGAACGCCGTGGCCTGCCCCCGACCGGAACCTTCAACATGGGCGGTCCGCTCGCCACCGCAGGCGGACTCGTCTTCATCGGAGCGAGCATGGACGAACGCTTTCGCGCCTTCCATTCGGAAACGGGGGAGGTCCTGTGGGAATTCCAGATGGACGCCGGTGGTTACGCTTCTCCTTCCTCCTATGAAATCAACGGCCGTCAGTTTGTCGTCATCGCCGCCGGCGGTGGCGGAAAACCCGGCACCCGCCGGGGCGACGCCTATTACGCCTTTGCTCTTCCCGACTAACGGAGCAGCATGGAACC
>DATKCT010000106.1:0-2581 GCA_035513055.1 Verrucomicrobiales bacterium
CCTGACTCTGGCCCGCGAAGCCTGTCGCAGCACCTCATTCCAAGATCCTGCGGCGCTCCATCTTCTGGCCGCGGCGTTGGCGGAAACCGGCGAGTTCGCCGAAGCCGTCGAAACAGCCGACCGCGCCTTGACGCTCTTGGATGGTAAGACCGGAGGACTGCCGCTCGCCTCGCAGATCCGTCAGGCGCGTCAACACTATGAGAAACGAGAAGCTCTGCGCAGCGGCCAGTGATGCGAAGGCGCCCGGCACAGCGCAGCGACCCATATCCACCTTGGCAAGAAGCGCCACTCGACCTAACTGCGACTGTGCCCTGCGCGATCCAGTTCCTTCCAACGGGCTTCCTCAGAGCCCGGCAAACGACGGTCCATCGAACCGCCCGGTCTCCCGATTTCACATGAGGCGCATGCCGCTCCAGCGTGCGCGGTTTCGCGCAGCTACCCTGCCGCGCCTCGTCTTTGCCGGCATCGCCAGTGCGCCGTTCGCTTTGTTCGCGGCGGAGGACCCAGCCCGGCCCGTTCTCAGCGAGTTTGTGGCGATCAATGAGTCCGGTTTGCAGGCTGCGGACGGCGACCGGCCCGACTGGATCGAGATTCAACTCCTCAGCGAAGAGCCGCTGGACCTGGCGGCTTACCAGCTCCAAGCCGGTTCCTCAACCTGGACGTTTCCCCAACAACAGCTCGCCCCTGGCGGATTTCTCGTCGTCTTTGCATCGGGAGCAGCCTACCCAGATAGCCGCGACCCGGCCGGGGCTCTCCACGCGACGTTTCGACTCTCTTCGGAAGGAGAGGATCTCCGCCTTTTCGCGCCGGACGGTTCACTGCTTTCCGCTTTCGAGAATCCGCCGCCTCAGTATCCGGACGTCTCCTTCGTTTCCCGGTTCCATCATTCGGCAGCCCGCGGCGCCGGAAGGGTTTCCCACTACATGGGGCGTTTTCACCGGAGTGAACGGCAGCGTGGCCGGGCGTCCCGTCCCCGCGGACTACGAGATGAAGCCGGCGCTGGTGAACGCCGATCCCGAGGGCATGATGAACTCGCTCCGCTCCCTTCCCACTCTCTCCATCGCCGGCGATCCCGAGGATCTTTTTGGCGTCAACGGCATCCTCCAGAATCCATTCGGACCGGTGGACGGCAGCGGTGTGCATAACATGAACCCCTTCGTTCAGGACCGGCCCGTGTCCATCGAATGGATCGATCCGCAGAACGGCCCGGAGTTTCAGACCGGCTGCGGCATCCGGATCAACGGCGGCTGGAGCCGTCACTACATCGCCACACCGAAGAAGTCATTCACCCTCTTGTTCCGAAGCGAGTTTGGGCCTCGCCGCCTGCGGTTCCCGCTTTTCCCGGGCTCCCCGCTGGAATCCTTCGACCGGATCGTTCTCAAGGGCATCTTCAGCAATGCCTGGCCCGACGCGGCACGGCCGCCGGAATACCTGCGCGATCAGTTTTTGCGGGACACCATGCTGGCCATGGGTCAACCTTCGAGCCGGGGGACCTGGGCCCACGTGTATCTCAACGGCCTCTACTGGGGAATCTACAATCCCTCTGAGAGACCCGACGCCTCCTTTGCGGCAAGCCATTTCGGAGGTAACAAGGAGGAATACGATGCGATCAAACATGCGGGCCTGTCGCGTCCCGGCGTCGCCATCAACGACCAGTCCGGTCGCCAGCGGTGATCCGTTCCGATTTCCTGTTGATCCCTTCTCACCCCTTTTAACCCATGAGCGTCCCTCGCCTCTCCGCCTTTCCCAAAGCCTACATGTCTCAGCTTTGCCGCGACGGTTCCCTCTCTCTCCGGGAGTGGATCGCCATGGCCGCTGAACTCGATGTGGACGGTTTGGAATGGTATTGTGGCTTCTTGGAAATGCAGGATCGCTCTCAATGGACTCCTCTGCGCCGCGCCGTCGAGGAGCAGGGAATGTGCATCCCCATGCTCTGTTGTTCCCCGGATTTTACTCACCCCGATCCCGCTTTTCGCGAAGAGCAGATCGTTAGGGAAAAAGGCTGGATTGATATGGCCGCGGAACTCGGCGCGGGCTTTTGCCGCGTCCTTTCGGGACAACGGCGCCCGGAACTGGAACGTGAAGAAGGCATTCGCCTGGCTGCTGAAGGCATCACCGCCTGCCTCCCCCACGCCCGCGCCCGCGGTGTGACCCTGATCCTCGAGAACCATTACAAGGATGACTTCTGGCAGTATCCGGAGTTCGTCCAGGACATGGAATCCTTCTGTGCGCTGGTCGACCGGATCCACGATTCCCACTTCGGGGTGAATTACGATCCCAGCAACGCAATTCTTGCCGGGGACGATCCGCTGACGCTTCTCGACCGGGTCGCCGCACGGGTGCTAACCATGCACGCCAGTGATCGTTACCTCGCCGAGGGCTCGCTCGAGGACCTCCGCCGCGAGGAAAGCGGTGTCGAAGGATACGCCCGCCGGTTGCGTCACGGAGAGATCGGACAAGGTCTCAACGACTACGACGCCATCTTCAACCGTCTTCGCCAAGCCGGTTTCCACGGTTGGATCAGCATCGAAGATGGCGTCGATGGCATGGAGCAGCTCCGCCGGAGCGTGGAATTCCTGCG
>DATKCT010000107.1:0-20121 GCA_035513055.1 Verrucomicrobiales bacterium
GCTCGCGTAGACGCGGTAGAGCTGTCCAGCGATCCCCCGGATACGGAACTGCGAGCCTGCGGGCCAGGCTCCGGTTTCGAGCGCCGGCAGCCCGCTTTTGGTCAGGATGACCAGCTCCCGGAGGCGCTGGTCCGGGCTGAAAAAGAGCGTGTTCGGCAGAACATTCCCTCGCACCTCTGCAAACTCGCCGGCGAGCATGCCGGCAGTCATGACTGTGAAGCGCTGGCCTTCAGCCGGGGCGAACTCGTTGGCCAGGGCGAAATCGATCGTCCCGGTTAGATCGAGAGTTCCCGTGGCGGTGAACCTCCCAAAGTCCGCGCCAGGGGACGGCCCGCCTATCACGAAGCGGAAAGCGCTCTCTGCGGTAAGGGTAACTGGCCCGGTCGCGTTCAGCGTCCCGCCCAGCATCTCGACGGTCCCAGTGTTGGTGAATGGAACTGACAAGGTGGTAGACGATCCGTTGCCGGTTTTTCTGAGCGTCCCTGCGTTGTCGAACGACGGGAGAGGAGGGGTATCCAGGTCAGGAAATCCCGAGGCGGAGATAGAGCCGCCCTCGATTTGGATCACGAAGACGCCGGTGGGCGCGTTTTCGATCCTGCCAGAGCCGCCCTGATTGGTGTTGTTGAGGTTGATCCCGCCGTCGTTCCAGAGGACGGTTCCGCGGTTCTCCAGCACCCGTCCGGCGTCCATTCCCTTGCCCAAGCCTCCGCTGATGGTTAGGGTCGCGTCCTCCGCGACCACGGTGCGTCCGGCTCCCGTCATCAACCCGCCCGTCCAAGAGGCCGAGCCGGTGATGGTGAGGGAGGCGTCGCCGGCGAGCGTGCCGCCGGCCAGCGACAGGTTCGGGACGGTCTGGTGAGCAAGGAAGGTCTGGGAGCCCGCGTTGAACAGGTAGAGACCGTCCCCCTCGAGCTGCGAACCCTCCACGAAATCCAGCGTCTGCGGAGCCAATTCAGCTTCGGCAGCCACGCTCACCCTCCCGGCGTTGCTCCCGCCGCCGGTCAGGCGCAGCGTCCCGGTTTCCACCTCTACGGTCCCGGTGTTGGTGAAGGGCACAGCCACGATGCTTTCGGATGTTCCCCCGGTCTTTCTGAGCGTCCCTGCGTTGTCGAACGACGGGAGAGGCGGGGTCTCGACGTCGCCAAATCCCGAGGCGGAGATCGAGCCGTTCTCGATCTGCATCACGAAGACGCCGGTGGGCGCGTTTTCGATCCTGCCAGAGCCGCCCTGGTTGGCGTTGTTGAGATTGATCCCGCCGCCGCTCCAGAGGACGGTTCCGCGGTTCTCCAGCACGCGTCCGGCGTCCATTCCCTTGCCCAAGCCTCCGCTGATGGTTAGGGTCGCGTCCTCTGCGACCACGGTGCGACCGGTCCCGGTCATCACCCCGGCCGTCCAGGATGCCGAGCCGGTGATGGTGAGCGCGGCGTCGCCGGCGAGCGTGCCGCCCGCCAGCGCCAGGTTCGGGACGGTCTGGTGAGCAAGGAAGATCTGGGAGCCCGCGTTGAACAGGTAGAGACCGTCCCCCTCGAGCTGCGAACCCTCCACGAAATCCAGCGTCTGCGGAGCCAATGCAGCTTCGGCGGCGACGCTCACCCTCCCGGCGTTGCTCCCGCCGCCGGTCAGGCGCAGCGTCCCGGGTTCCACCTCCACCGTCCCGGTGGTGGTGAAGGGCACGGCGATGCTCGTCTCGGATGTTCCACCGGTTTTTCTGAGCGTCCCCGCATTGTCGAACGACGGGAGAGGCGGGGTGTTCAGGTCGCCAAATCCCGAGGCGGAGATCGAGCCGCCCTCGATTTGAATCACGAAGATGCCGGTGGGGGCGTTTTCGATCTTGCCCGAGCCGCCCTGGCTGGTGTTGTTGAGATTGATCCCGCCGCCGCTCCAGAGGACGGTTCCGCGGTTCTCCAGGACGCGTCCGGCGTCCATTCCCTTGCCGAAGCCTCCGCTGATGGTTAGGGTCGCGTCCTCCGCGACCACGGTGCGACCGGTCCCGGTCATCACCCCGGCCGTCCAGGTTGCGGAGCCATGGATGCTCACCTCGCCGGTGCTGTTCAAGGATCCGCCGTTCATTGTGAGGATACCCTGTTCTCCAACCACCATCGGACCACTGATCGCAAAGGCTTGGCTGGAAAAATTAAGCGTCTGCGCGCCGGAATCACCTCCCACGGTCAACCCTTCTACCTGGACCGCCGTGGCGAGTGTCACGGTGTAGGTTCCAGACAAAATGATGAAGGCGTGATCTTCGCTCCCGGGAACCCGGCCGGCGCTCCAGTTGCCTTCCGCTGTCCAGTTCCCTCCGGCTGGGTTCGTCCAGAAAATGTCCTCAGCCCAGCCGGGGGCGGCTACGAGCAACACCAGGACGGAGGATGGCAGGAGCGAGCGGAGCCGATACCGGCAGGTGAACCCTTCGCGGGCTGCCGCGCCCGCGTCTGCTGAAGCGGCGAGTTCGGAACGGAAGGGGCTCGGAAAGGGCATCCCAACGAGGATGGGGAGTAAGGGGATCCCGGGTCAAGGCTGACCGGAATTTTGTTTTTGATGCAGGACGGCATCGCGTTCAGAGGCATCACCCGGCGACTTAGCGGCAGCTCTTTCCGGCTCCGTGGACTACTCTTCGCGTTTAGATTTGCTCTGCGAAACCGTGCGGCCGGCTCCGGCGACCGGGGCTTCCCTCGACTCGAAGAATGGCGTCGAATGAAATCCCTGCGTAATAGCGGTACTGACCAGGACGATATTCGCCGCCTCAAAGGAGAACCGGATGATGCCAGTTGACATGTCGCCCGCGGCCGTATCCCGCCGGCTGCGGAAGGTGGACGAATTGCGCGAGCTTTGCCTCGCCCTGGCGGGGCCGCGGTTGAAACGCCCGTGGGGCGTGCCTGCGCCGGACCGGCTCCCGTTTGTGGATCCCCAGCGGAACCAATCTGCCGCTCTAGTTGAAGGTTCGCAGCTTTTGCGCGATGACGGGCTGTTTGAGCATCAAGCAGGGCGGTTACAATGATCACTTCGCATGCGATTCCACACCGGCAGCAGATTGATCGGCGCCGTCAGATTCTGCATTCAGAGTCGTCTGGAAACCCTTGAAGCTTGCGCTCACAGTATGATCGATAAGTTCATCGACGCTTTTCTTCTTGAAAGTCTGCTGCCCAATGAGATCGAAGATCGCAAAAACACCGCTTGTGACGTGCATTCCCCGGCGGTAACCTTCCTCAAACGAGTAGTAGACAACGACCATCTGCCGGTAGTTCAGCTTGCCGCCGTCTTCTAAATCGTCTCGAAAGTCGACGTCTATCGACCGGCGCAGCACGAACGCAGTGGCGCTAGCACCCATATATTTTCCGCCCGCTCGTTCCTTCGGTTCGCTCTCGAATTCTGCAAACTGCGCCTTCAGCATATCATCGGATTTGAGTAGAGCGTTGAACTTCTCAACAATCTGATCACCGTAATCGAAATCCGAGACACTTTCATTTGGAGTGAGAGGGATCGTTGGCGTATCGCCAAGCGCTACGCAGGCGCTGAGCAGCATCAAGGAAAGAGCGATTTTCATACTTACGCAGTTCGAGATAGAGACTCCGGTTGCCGCCCGGCGCATCGCGCACAATGTGCCAGGCCGCGAAGCGAGGTCAAGCGACGGCAGCCGGACGGCATGGCCTTCAAGGAGGGAGATCCCCGCGTCCGGAAACTCGGCGATCCCCACCTGGTCGCGCTCGCCGGGACCCGCCATTTCCTGAGTGACGCGGTTTTCCTGAGCTAACCAGAACGTGGGACACTGCTGTCCGCCATTGAGCCGCGAGAGTTCGCGGGCAGGAGTGCCCGCGCCCCGATGAGAAGAATGGGACGACCCTCCGACGGCAAGCGCGGCACACGAGGGTTGATGCCTTGACATCAATTTGATTTGATGCATGATGCGTCCATGCGCACTACCTTGACCATCGACCCGGACATCGCCGAGCGACTGAAGCAGGAAGCCGCCCTGGGCAACCATTCCTTCAAGGCCGTCGTCAATCACGCCCTGCGCAAAGGGTTGGGCATGGAGGCTCCGAAACGTTCCAAACCCTTCCGTGTGAAACCGCATTCGTCCCGCCTCCTTCCGGGGATCGATCCCACCAAACTCAATCAGCTCGTCGACGAACTGGAGGTGGAGGCCTTCATCGCCAAACACAGGCTCGACCCATGATCATCCCGGACGTCAACCTCCTCATCTACGCCCACAACGACCAGGCCCCGCAACACGCCAAGGCCAGGGCATGGTGGGAGGGATTGATGAATGGGAGAACGCCCGTCGGCCTGCCGTGGATCACTATCGGGGGATTCATTCGTTTGATGACGCATCCCCGGATCCTGGCCACGCCCCTCGATGTTTCATCCACCCTCGCCTATGTGCGTGCCTGGCTTTCCCAGCCACCTGTTCGCATCGTGCAACCCGGCTCCCGGTTCGAGCAGCTCTTTCTCGACTATCTCGCCCTCCTCGGCGCCGCCGGAAACCTCACGACGGACGCCCAGCTCGCCGCTCTTGCCGTGGAGCATCAAGCGGAACTCCACAGCAGCGACACCGATTTTGCCCGCTTCGATGGCCTCCGGTGGCGTAACCCATTGAAGGTCGATTCGTGAAAGAACTCGATCCTGGCGACGTCGAGAAATTCACCGTCGTCCGGGTCGCGGACGAGATTATCGTCGACTCGATGAGGTCAGCGTCAGGTATTCGTTATGAAGAGGCCGCCAAGGATGTGGTGATTCGCAGGGTGGGAGACGTCGACATCCCGTTTGCTTCCCCCCGGCTGCTCTGGCGGATGAAAAGGTCGACCCACCGCGACAAGGACGCGGGCGATCTCTTCTTCCTCCGCAAATGGTTCGAGGCGAGAGGCGAGGTTCCGCCGGAGGGGTGAAGGGGAAAGTGGCGAGGGGGGGGGAGAAGTGGCCAGTGGCGAGTGGCGAGTGTTAAGAGAGATCAGGGCTCCTTCTGGTAAAAGGAGGGTGTATCGTCCAGCCTTGAAGCGTCGGAAGAAACTTCTCTTTTTCGTTTGAGCGTCGAGATGGAGGACGTGAGGATGGCGATAATCTCGTCGAGAAGAGCGACGCGCCGATTCACCGTGTCGGGGTCGAGCCAGTGCTTGCCGGGGGTACCCGCGAATTTCCTCGTAAAATGCTGGTGTTCAAGGCTCTTTGGATAAGCCTCTCAAGAAGGATTGGGCAGAGGGGCGCACTCAGACGCACCGAAAAACCCTCACAAGCGGCGGTAAAACGGTTCTGCGGCAGCGGTGGCTTCGCGTGAAACGGGTCTGGACATCCAACGCAGAATTCATTACGAAGGAAGGAAGATAGCAGCCATATTTTACCTCTTTCCGATGACATCGCGTGCAAGCAGTTTATTGTCAGCCGCCGGTGCGTATGTGATTTATTGGGCGGCTGGATCGGGGGGCCTGATTCCAGGCTTTGCCCAGGGGCAGGAGGCGGGCGAGGATGTCTGGCGGGAGACTGCGGAGGCTCTCAGCGAGGAGCTGGCGACGATCGCAAAACTTGCGGCAACGGCCGAGAGCGAGCGCAGCGCCTTGGAGAGGGAGTTGGAAGTCCGGCGCCGGCGGGTCCGGGAGTTGGAGCGGGAAGCGGTGGCTGGCAACGAGCGGCAGCAGGCCCGGTTGGACTCCGAAGGGACGGTTCGCGAAGCATTGTGGATATCTGTGCAGCGTTGGCGGGAAGAGGCGGCCCAGTGGAAGCGGCGTTACGACGCGGCGAACGGGGTCGTGCAACAGCAAGCGGCTGGCCGGGAAGAAGCGGAAAGCCGGATCGGGGGACTGGCGATGGAGTTGGGACGGCTGGCGGAGGAATTAGGCCTGCGCGACCAGCGCTTGGGAGATATGGAGCGAGTCTTGGGCGAAACCGCGCGGCGGGCGGATCTGGCGGCGGAGGAAGTTGAAGGTCTGCGCGGAAAGTTAGACACGGAGCGGAAGGCATTTGCGATGGAGCGAAGCGGTTGGGCGGAGGAACGCGAGGAGTTGCGGGCGCGGCTTGCGGAGAGTCGAGAGGCGGCGAGCCGAACGGGAGAGGTGTTGGCAGTGCAGGCGGCGGCCATGAATCGCCTGGTGACCGTGCGCGAGGCAGCGGACCGCGAACGCGATGCGACGGCCCAGACGATCGACGTTTTGAAGGGACGCTTGATGGAACAACTCGAGTGGGAGGCGGAGGAGGCGGAGCGGATCCGCCGGGCCGAAAATTGGGAGAAAGAGACGGCGGCGATGCGGACGGAACGCGACGCCATCCAGGAGAGCTTGCGTAAGGTCGAGCAGGAGCGCGATGGTTTGGCGAGAACAGCAGAGGATTTGCGAGAGAAAACGGCCGGGTTGCAAGCGGAAGTGGAAGAGCTGAAGGGGGTCGAGCAGGAGCGGAGCGATTTGGCGGAAGCGGCGGTGGCTTTGCGAGAAGAGAAGGCTGGATTGCAAGCCCAGGTGGAGGAACTGAAAGCGATCGAGCAGGAGCGGGACGGTTTGGCGGAGTCGGTGGTGGATCTGCGAGAGGAACAGGCCGGGCTGCAGGCGCGAGTGGAAGAATTGCAAGCGGTGGCGGAGGAACGCGATGGGCTCGAGCGAGAATTGGCCGCGAGCCGGGAGACATTGACCGGTTTGGTGAAGACGCGGATGGAGTTTGAGGATGCTCGAACCGAGTGGACGAGCAAGGAGGCGAAATGGCGTTCGGCGAGGTCTGGTCTCGAGCAAGAATTGAGTTCGAGCCGCCGCGATGAGGATGCGCGCCGGCAGGAATTGGAGGAATTGCGCTCGGCCCTGTCCATGCTTCGCGGAGAACTTGGGGAGGCGGCCGGGAAATGGAACGATCACGAGGCGTCGGTGGCCGAGTTTCGACTGCTGTTGGAGATGACAGAGGCAGAGGCAAGGCGATTGCGCGGGATTGTGCTGCGAATTGAGCCGGTGCGCTACGGGTTGAACGACGCTTCGATTTCGCACCAAAAACTGCGGCTCCTGACCCAGGTGCGGGACGTTCTGGACGCGACGCCTGGGGCGCGGTTCCGGCTTTGCGGGCACACTTGCGATGTGGGATCGGAGGAAGCCAATTTGGAGCTGAGCCGGAGGCGGGCGGAGAGCTTGATGCGCTATCTGGTGAGCGAGGGCGTGCCGGAGGATCGCTTGGAGGCGGAAGGCTTCGGCGAGGAACGGCCGGCGGGTCCGAATGACAGCGAAGAGGCGCGCAGCCGGAATCGCCGGGTCGAGGTTGAAGTCGTAGCTGGCAAATCCTAACCGAGAGGAAAGCTTATCTGGAGGCACGCGCAGTTTCGTTGAGCACAGCCGGCGCTGCGGCTCTGGAACGGCCGGCCTGGCCTGTGGCGATCCAGCATTCATACCGATACCACGATGGACAGGAGTTATCTCAAGATCCCGAGTTGCATCATCGCCGCCATCCTCGTCGGAGGCCTTTATCCTGGCGTCGCGGAGGAGACCGCGAGTGTACGCCCGGATGCCGCCCTCTTGAAGCTGCGCGAAGGCAATGCCCGCTATGCCGCGTCGCCGGTCCAGTGCAGGCAAACCCACGGCGGCGCGCCGTGCCGAAACGGCTCAGAGTCAGCATCCCTGTGCCGTCATCGTGGCATGCGCGGACTCGCGCACGTCGCCCGAGTTGATTTTCGACCAGAACATCGGCGACTTATTCGTCGTGCGCACCGCAGGCAATCTTGCGGGGGAACACGCTTTGGGCAGCATTGAGTATGCGGTGGCGCATCTCGGTGTCCGGCTCGTGGTTGTCCTCGGACACGAGCGCTGTGGCGCCGTCACTGCGGCCTTAGAAGGGGCCGTCTGCGGCCGGGAATCTCGGATCGCTGGTTCTCGCGATATTCAGCCCGCGGTTGCGGCCGCGAAAGACAAGGAGGGAGATGCGCTGGAGAACACCGTGGTAAAGAATGCGGAGCTGGTCGCAGCCAAGATTCGCAACGATGCCGAGTTTGGGGAGGATGCGGAGAAGGTTCAGGTCGTGGCGGCGGTTTACGACTTGGACACCGGCAAGATCGAGTGGCTGGACGACTGAATCTTGCCAAGAGGCGCGCTGGGAAGCTCCGGTTTTGCTGAGCGAAACGCTTGGCGGTTTTGCTATGGAACGAGGAAACGTCTCCGGGAATCTGATGTTCGTGGAAGCGATCCGGCGGGTTGCTGAACCACGTGATTCGAAGAGTGTTGGCCGCCAACGGACTCTCACTCCGCCTCGACGGGAAGCGCCTGGACGGCGTCGACCACGACGAAGCCATCGGTGTCTGCGTTCTCCACTTCGACCTGGGCTCCATTCCCCGGCGAGAGGGCAAATTTTCCGAGGGAGATCCAGAGACCGTTGATCGGCGGCGTCTTGCGCTGGTCGACGCGGATGCGAGCGACTCCTTCATTGTGGTGGACGGCGACGGGAACATTGGAGGCCCGGTTCGGGTGAGGTGTGTAGGAGAGACGGATCTCGTAACGGCCTTTCTGGGCGATGGGGAAGGAAAAGCGGGCCGATTGCTTGCCCTTATCGGCGTTGCCGTCGTGACGGTAGCCGGTTCCCACGTAGGGAGCGACGGAGGTGGAAAGGGTGGTGAACCCGGCGAGTCCGGCTTCCGAGTCATCAACGGCGAGACCTTCCAGTCGAGCGGGATCGACTGGGGCAGGGGGAATCGCAACATCGAGGTCGAGGACTTGGCCGTCTTCGAGCAGTCTGAGGCGGAGCATGGCGTAATCGAGATTCTGGACCTCGACGCCGGCGGCGATGGCCTGCATGGCGGCGGAAGCGGCGGACTGGCCGAGGACCATGAAGACCGGTTCCATGCGGATGGAACCGAAAGCGATGTGCGAAGCGGAGAGGCAGGTGGGGGCGAAGACGTTGCCGCATTCTCCCCGGGCGGGAACGATGGAGCGGTAACTGATGGGGTAAGGATAGGATTTTACCTGAATATCGCCTTCATTGCGGACCTCACCGGCGGAGTTGACGTAGCGTTGAAGGTTGTGGGAATCCATATTGTAGGCTCCCATGCCCACGGAATCTTCGACGACGATTTCGCGGAGGCAATTCGCCTGCGTCATGACGTAATCGGAAACCATGCGCCGGGCTTCGCGGACATAGAGTTGGTGCGGCCAATTGTCGCTGCCGGTGAATTCGTCCTTGGCCAGGCCCCAGGTTCGGAAATGGCGGCGCACCGTCTCCGGCACGCGGGGGTGGTTGGCCAGAGTCCACATCAAGCCCTGAGTCCATTTGAGGTGGCTGGCGACAATGCGTTCGCGCCCGGCATAATCCGCATCGGGGTAGGCATAGTTCATGCCGATGTAATCGGTGGAGACGGCGAAATTGTTGTTGGAGTCGGTTTTACGATTGGGCATGAGGACGGGGTTCCAAGGTTCGCGGTGGTCGCCGGCCTCGAAGTTGCGGAGGAGGAGTTCGTATCGGGATTCGTCGTAGTCAGCCGGTCGCGGCCAGGGCCGGCGATTTTCCGGAACGTCGGTGGCGCAGAGACGGAAGCAGTAGGCTTGGACCCGGTGATCGCCGGCTTTCTCGGTTCCAGGCCCGCCGGATTGAATGCCAAAGAGGAGGCCGCTGGCGGGGTCGCCGGGAACGACCCAGGGATCGACGGGACGGATGAACTGATGAGCGACGGCGCGTTCGGTTTGGACGCCGTTGAGGCTTTCGCCATAGTGTGAGGCGGCCTCGCGTCCGATCGTGTATCGAACCCCGGCCTTGGCGATCAGATCGCCCTCGTAAGTGGCGTCGATGAACATTCGTCCCCGGACGACGCGCCCGGACTCCAAGGAAAGCGAGGAGAGGCGGTTTCCTTCACGCTGCGCAGGGGCCGCTAGGTCGAGGCGTTCGCCAAACAGGACCGGGATGGCGTGCTCGCGGACAATGTCCTGGAAGATGCGTTCGGCGACGTGGGGTTCGAAGGTCCAGGCGGTGGTTTCGCCGGGGTCATGACCGCGCCCGGCGAAGGCGTCGCGGGACTCTTGCCTCCAGGCGGAGTCGTCTTGATAGTGTTTCCAGATTTGGTGGTAGAAGGCCCGGGCGAGACCGCCGATGGCGGCCTTGTTGCCGATATCGGTGGCGCCCAGTCCCCCGCTGCTGAGTCCTCCCAGATGCCGGCTGGGTTCGATGAGCAACGGTTTACCGCCCAAGCGGACGGTTTGCATCGCGGCGATGACCCCCGAAGACGTTCCACCGTAAATGACGACATCGTAGAGAGCGCCGGGATCCGGTTCTTGCGCTGGGCAGACGGAGGGCGGCAGGAGCGCAAGGAGCAGGACGGCAATGGGAAGGAGAGGACGGGATGGGAGAGGCATTTCGAAGTGCAGTTTAGCTCCCACTGGAGGGCGGGGTCGAGCGGGAAACGGGGAAGTTCTCCTGGCCTCTTGGGGCGCAAAAGGACAGACGCCGCCTTAAAGGACGCGTTGATTGCGTGATGCCGCGCGACAACCCGCTGCCGCCATCCATCGCGGAGCGATGGCAGCACGTAGCAGGGGATTGAACCCACAAATGCGGGCGCCCCCGAAACGCTGAACCGATTGAGTTGCATCCCGAATGGACGCCAGCCACAAACGTGGGGAGCCACCAGACTCGGAGAGCCTGACGGGCCCGCAGCGCCATGGGATGGCAGACGGCCTCAAGGCCAGGACGTGCAGGAGCCCGTCCCTCCACGAGAGCCGGGGAGACCTCGTCCGCCAGGTCTGGGACCGGCGTGTCCTCTGACCACTGACCACACAAGCGGGACTAGGCGCGGGCGTAGAGGTGTTTGAAGATGCTGCGGTAGAAGGCCGGATGGCTCTCCCAGGTTTGTGCCGTGATGATGCGGCCGTCGACCTGACACTGTTTCTTGCTCCAATGACCGCCGCAGGCCGTCACTTCGAAGCGGACATTCTCATAACAGGTGAGTTTCTTGCCGGCTCCGAGGCCGGCGGCGAGGAGCACTTGAATTCCGTGGCAAATGGCAAAAAGCCACTTCTCTTGGCGGTCGAACTCCCGCACCAGTTTGAGGAGCGGTTTGTGATGCCGGAGAAACTCGGGCGCCCGGCCTCCGATGAGCATGAGCGCTTCGTAGTCTTCCGCTTGAGCCTTAGAGATGGCCAGGTCCGCGGCGATCAGGTAACCGGGCTTCTCGATGTAGGTGTTCCAGCCGGGTTCGAAATCGTGGATCACCCCGTGAAGCCGTTTCTTTTCAGTGGCGGCGATGTGGGGGGTGAATCCGGCTTCCTCGAAACGGTGTTTGGCGTAGAGGATTTCGTAGGATTCGCCCGAGTCGTCGGTGACAATGAGTATCTGCCTTTGGGTCATGGGGTGAGGTTAGCGGAGGGGATCGCGCGGCGGAAGCGGATTTTCTGAGCGCGGCGGAACAAAGTTGTCGCAGGGGAGGGACAAGGGAAGGTTTCGCCGGGGAAGGAAGCCGATTGCTGTGGGGCGAAACTGTGGGTATTCTCGGGGGTGAATTGCCCGGCCGCAGGAGCGCCCTTCTGGATCGTCGTCGTCGTCCTCAGCGCGGGGTGGGGCCTTTGGGCTCGCGGCGAGGTGGAAACTCCGGCGCTCGAACCGGTTCCGGCGGGGCGGGCGGTGAGTGCGGACAAACAGTTTGTGGTCTACGCGGACGAGCTGCGGGTGCGAGCGGGGTTGATTGAGCTGGCCGAGACGGTCAAGACGGATTACCAGAGCCTGCTGCTGCGGAGTCCCGATTGGGTCTTTCCCATTGTCTTGCAGGTGCGCAAGGCGGAAGGGCCGGGCGGGTCCGGGCCGCCGGTCCGCGAGCGTTTGTTCCAAACGAACGACGGCTACCGGTTGCAACTCGACGTGGATTTGGGAGAGCGGTTTCGGAGCGAAGCTCTGCGGGATGCCCTTATCAGGATGCTCATGACGGAGCAGGCCCTGCGGGTTTTGGAGGGAAAACCTCCAGCGACGATGATCCCGCGTTGGTTGGCGGTGGGAGTGCCCGAAGCGATGCGTTACCGCGCCCAAGGCGAGCCGAGCACGCTGTTCGCGTCGATTTTCAAGGCGGGCCGGATTTTGTCAGTGGAAGAGATCCTAGGTTCCACGGAGGCGCCTGCAAACGCGGTTTCGGAAGCCGTCTACCGGGCTTCCGCCTGCGGTTTCGTGCAATTGCTGTTGGATCAGGCTTCGGGTCCGGCTCAGTTGGCCGAGTTGATCGGCGGGCTCGGATTGCCTGCGGAATCCATGGCGGACCGGGTGGCCCGGCAATTTCCGGGATTGCGAGGCAGCAACGAGAAACTCGAGAAATGGTGGGTTCTGCAGGCTTCGTTTCTGGCGCGGCCAGGGGTATTCGAGCTGATGGGACCGCAAGAGACGGACCGGGCCATCGAGGAAGCGCTGCAATTGCATTTCTGGGAGGAAATTCCGCGGGAAGAACTGGCTTTGGCCACCGGACTCCCTGGCGGGGCCGAGGCTTCTGGAGCCCGCGCAGCAGCGGGCGGCGGCAGAGACCGCCTGCGCCTCGCTTTCTGGAAGAAGCGAGAAAAGGAGAGTTCCGCCGATGCTGGGGGCGCGACGGAGGAAACGCGGGCCTCGATGCAGACGGAACCGGAGCCGCGAACGCGGGCGGTGAGCTGTCATGTCCGCGAAATCGAGCGCTACATCGCCAGGGAAGACCGGGCCAGGATCTTGTTGCCCAGCAGGCGCCGGCTCACGGAACTCACGTTTCGCTCGTTTCCCATGCATCGGGCCATGTTAGAGGATTACCGGAAGTTGTTGGATTCGCTGGCGAAAGGCCGGACGGCGGACGCCGGGGCCAAGCTGGAGTCGCTGGAATGGGAGCGCCGCGCTCTCTTGGAGCAGATCGGAGAGATCCGGGATTACTTGAACTGGTATAGCGTAACGCAAACGGATGACCGGAGCGGGGTTTTCGAGAGGTACCTGGAACGTTCGCGCGCCTTGCAAGAGACCCGGCCGTTGCGTAAGGACCGGATTTCGAGTTACTTGGACGGCATGGAAGAGGAGTTGCGAATGCGTTAGAAGGGGCGTTGAGGGCTGGGAGAGGAAGGCAGGAGGAAGGCAATGAGTGGAATGACGAAGGAGGAACGATGGTTGGTGGTGCTTTTGTTGGCGATGCTGGTGACCGGCGCGGTGGTGCGACAGGTGCGCCGGGAGCGGGCCGCCCGCGAAGCGGGGGAACGGGCCGAGACCGTCGAAGTGAGGTCCTGGGCGGCGGAGCCGGAGGAAACGGCGGCGCCGGACTGAGGAATAGACGAAGCAATCGTTGACGGCCGCCATGTGCTGTTCTTCAGCCGAGACGAGGGCGATGGAATCGTCGAGAGGCGTGGACATTTACGGCGAACGTCTAAGGCCTGCCCACCCGCTACCGGGAGCGTCCCTCCGATTCAGGGTTAGGTTGCTCATTGCCCTCCGACTTCGACTCGCAACGGGTAGCGGGTTGGTCAGCGCCGCCTTGTTCTGCCTTGGTTCGAATCCATTCTCCCCTCTGCCATTCGCCAGATTCATTCTCCACCTTCACAGCAGTCATCTTAGTCTCGGAGACCTTGAGCGAAACTCGATGGATCAAGGGATCATTACCTGTAAAGGTGGGTAGCGGACTGGCAAATAGGTCATAAATCAATTGATCGTTCTCATCCCATCCCAAGACCGTAGCTCTTCCACGGGGACGCAAATGCTTACTGTCAGGAAGGGGAAATCCCGTCATCTTCTCGTAGCTCGGAAATGCTACCTCGACGAACTTCGATTCCTTGTTCAGTGCAAAGACCTTGCTTGAGGAGTAGAACCTGTCATCGATGGTGATCGCAAATGCCTTCGAGTCAGGCCGCCAGCGCAGTCGGACGTGCTCCCGAAGCGGTCGCGCATCGTCGACTCCCGCGCCGAAATACTCGATTGATACCAGCACCCGCCCTGTCGCCTTCTCAGTGACCTCAATCCGAGGGTAGCTGTCGCCCTTCCATTCGGGGGAAATCCTGGGATCTCGATCAACATCCATCACCCCATGGAACTTTCCATCCGGCGAAACGGACTCAGACACTTCAGGGATATCCGCCAAGACCATCGTTGAGTGGGCCAAGAGGGCTAAGAGTGCGAGCTTCATAGTTTAGCAGAACGTCGAGTCCTCCTACGCCTGACCGGGGGCGAGGCTCCGACTGCGGGTCGAGGTTGTAGCGGTCATGACGGTTTGAATGAACGGCGGGTCAGGCGTTAGGAGCGATGTCTTGTTAGCACTTTGCGTTTGTCGCGGCATTTCGGAGCGACTCCCAGGTGACAATTCCAACATCGCTTGGGGATTGGAGCGCAATCAGCAGCAGCTTGATTCGCTCGTCAACGGCGTTCGCGCATCCGTCAAGTTCCATGAGGAAATGCTTAGCGACTTCAGCGGCCTGCTCACCGGAATGAACTTTCGAGGTTCGTTCGAGCCAGTCACGGATCCCTTCCGAATGCAACGCAGACGACAGAAAGCTCAGATTCTCCTGCTTCCACGACTCGCCGAATCCCACACTATCGTATCCCCATAGCGCAGGTGGACCGCCACCCTTGTCACACCTCCATGGCGCGAAAATCGGATTCGATCCTTCGTAAAGCAGGCAGGATAAATACTGCAACATCGCCGTCGCATGTCCTGACTCGGCCGAATGCCAGAGGCCGTCCCAAAGAGCAGGGATCGCCGTGGTGAACACTCCGAATGATGCCACGTATTCGAACCAGTCATGACTCGTCGACACCCCGTAGATGCTTAGTGAGGTCTCTGCGCCAAGTCTCGAGGACAAAGCCCTCACCACGAAATCGCATGTGGCCTGCCTCAAACGTGGGACTAACGCTCTCTCAACGAAATCTGTCCGGCAAACTTCGTGGTGGAAATACTGGGTAAAGCAGCTGTCTCGTTCGTAGAGCGCAGACTCCCATATACGCAGGATCGGGGAAAATAGAAATCGAAGATCTTCGTCACCACCGGTGGTGCAGTATCCAAGGTATCCCGAGAAATCGTCAGCCTTTAAGCTGTCAGGTGGCGCGTCGATGAGGCGTAGGATGTCTTCAGTTGTGGCATCCAGCCCCCAAGAGTCGCCTTGCACATGGGTAGGGTGAGGCACCTCTTCGCGAAAGATCTCTGCTAGTTCGGCGCCCGTCATTTTTTGTGCTAACAGTTTAGTCGATGGAATTCTATGTTAGGCGTAATAGGTGGAATTCAATCTAGTGTGTTGGTACTGGCCAGGGGGGGTGGTGGGCTAGGCATGTGATGAGGATAAGTTGGGCCCGGAGGTAAAGGCAAGGGAAAAGGTGTCGCTGCGGGTTCGCTCCTTTGACGTAATCCACTGACAGTGAGTCGATTAGCGTGAGTTCAAGGGACCGGAATGACTGGCGGTTCCGGCGCTGAGCGGCGAGGTGCCCCCAGTGGGCCAGGGGCCGTGCTGGAGGCCTGGCGACGCCTCGGTCTGAAATAAGAGGTGGAAGACTGTCCAGCCGCGGCACCGCTCGTGAAGTAACGGATGGCGGACTGAACGTAAAAGCGAAACGCAGCTGGTCCCATCCACTTTAGATCGCCCTCGTAGTAGTCGGGAGCCTCGTGGAATAGTGCCTCAGCTTGTTCCAACGTCTTGCCAAGAAAATGATCGCACGCGACACGCCCATCCAAGTCGTCGTGAGGGTTGATTTGTTTGGCGCTCGGAGGACCCATACGCACAGGTAGCCTAACCTCAGAGGCCACTCACCCGCTACCGGGAGCGCGCACTCGATGCTGGCCAGGGGTTGAAATTACGGTGAATCATTCGAACTCGGTGCGGGTCAGCCGTTGCCCTCCATGCGCTTGTTAGGATGATTGTCGCTTCTACTGCAAGAATCCTAACCGGGCTGGCTCGATGACGACGGCGGCCTTTACCAGCGCATCATCCCGCTCCTCATGCGTCAAGGACGCGTTTCGATCTTCAAGAGAATCCGCCGCTTCGTGTTCTTCAGGCTCAAGGCGGAGGGCTGACCGGATCGGGCTCACTGATTCCGATCCGGACGAAACCGGTGTTGGAGAACGAGGGGGGGCTGTAGACGACTCGCACCCGTTCCCATCCATTCCCAAGGTCTTCGGCAGTCCCTGTCGGCTGGACTTCCGACCACGACTGAAGGTCTTGTCCAAGCTCCACGTCAATCAACAGGCTGCCGTCGATTGGACGGAGAAACTCGACGGAAACCGTCTTGTCTCGACCGATGGTGATGACCGGTTCTCCCGCCGCAAATGCCCGTTTTCTCAATTTGTCATAGTAGTCTAGATTAGGCGTCAACGGATCCATCCCGTGCGCGATCTCCCAGCCGTCGGGCAGCGTGTCGGCGTCAGTGTCCGGGTTGCCGGGATTGGTGCCCAAGTTCCATTCTTCAGAGCCGGTCAAGCCGTCCTTGTCCCCGTCAAGCGGATTGGATGAAACCAGGCGAATAGAGGAGCCGTCGCCGTCCTAATGCACGCGCCAACCCGTTCCATCGCCCCACTTCATCTGAATATCCAACCGCCCGTCCCAGTCGATGTCTTTCGTAACTCCGGTTGGAGGCATACCAATTGCCAATCTCTGCACAACCATGTCGTCGGCGAAGAGGACTGAGGAACCGAAGCTGACTATCGAACTGTTGCCTACGGAACTACGAAGCACGATATAGAGATCGGGGTAAGGGGACCCGTCCACATCCAGGTGAAAGACGATATCTCCACCTTCCGTGGTGTGCGACCAGATTTCTTTCGCCTGCCCTCCTCCCTCATTAAGGATCACGGCGACAAATCCCGGCACTGGCCGCGTTTCGCCCTGATAAATCCGGAAGGACTTAGGCTGCACAATCACCGTATCCTCCCGGCCATCCCCGTTGTAGTCCTCGTAGAACTCCGTGGCCGGGAGATAGTCAATCTCGGGATCCCGCTCCCGAGTTATCCAATCAGTCCAGGGGGACGGGAATGGTTCAGCCGCGAAGACTAGAGCGTTAAGAAGCCCTGATAGTACAATGGCGAGCCGTGTCCTCATGTGATCGAACAAAATATAGTATACGACGGCGTGACTCTGTAGTCAATCGAGTCGGCGGGCGGTAAGAACCCACGAAAGGCCGTGCAGGATCGCTCAGGAGCGCGTTTCACGAAGGCGGAGAACTTTGATCCTCGAATTTGGAGCGCATGGAATCCAGCAGAATATCAAGAGAGAGCGCACGTGTTCTCTCTGAGTAACCACACCAAATTTCTGAATGCTCGTTGATGTACGTAGCCAAACCCTCACCTGCATCCGCTCGCCGGGAATGACCAGCCATTCGCGGCTACTGGTTAAGACGTTTGCGCAGCGCCGCGACCCCCTCCGGTGAAACCCCGGCCTCCCGCGCTGCCCCAGTTAGCCGCTGCCGGATCTCGGCTTCCGTGACACTCATCTCGGTGAGGATCAATGCGTAGTTGCTGAGCACCGAATCGAGGTCTGGATGCGGGTGGCCCGTCTTCCGGAACACCTTTAGGAAGATCACGACGCTCCGTCGCATTCGAGGCTCCGCCTCCGCCAGCCGGTTGGTGGCCTGATACAATTGCGCGAGGTTGTTGAGGCGGATGGCGACGTTGGGATGTTCCGGCCCGAAGCTCTTTTCATCGATCTTCAAGGCCCGGTCCATCAGCGGCTCCGCCTCCGCCAGCCGGTTCGTGTCCTTATACAACTGCGCGAGGTTGTTGAGGTCTATGGCGACCTCGGGATGTTCCGGCCCGAAGCTCTTTTCATCGATCTTCAAGGCCCGTTCCATCAGCGGCTCCGCTTCCGCCAGCCGGTTCGTGACCTGATACAACGTGGCGAGGTTGTTGAGGCGGATGGCGACGTCGGGATGTTCCGGCCCGAAGCTCTTTTCATCGATCTTTAAGGCACGCTCCATCAGCGGCTCCGCCTCCGCCAGCCGGTTCGTGGCCTTATACAATTGCGCGAGGTTGTTGAGCAGGGTGGTCTCGGCCTCCGCTGGCAAGACTTGACGCGCTGCCTCAAATTCCTGCTCCGCCGCCGCCCATTGCGCCCGCGCATGAAGCATGAGGCCGAGCTGATTGTGCGGGAGCCACCAGTCCGGCGCATCGGCGATGGCGTCGCGGAGGGCGCGCTCCTGCTCGGAGGTCTCCCATTGGGATTCGTACAGCCCGGCTTTCATCAGCGAAGCCTCGGCGAGCTGGCGCCCTTCCTCTTTTCGCCTCTGACGTCGGGCTTTCAGCGTGTCGTCTAGGAATTCCAGGGTGGCATCGACCCCTCGTTCCTCGAGGATGGCGGCGGCGCGGGTGATGATCGGCGACCCTGGGTCCGCGGCCCGCGCGGTGATGAAGGCGACGGCTTCGGCAACCTGCCCCTCGGCTCGGTCGCGCCACCGGTAGAGGGCATCGATCTCCGGGGGCGGCGCTTTCGCGGCGAGCAGGGACTGTCGTTTCTGCTCGAAGGTCTGGTCGATCTTTTCCTCGAGCCTGGCGCGGAGTGCGTGGGGATCGGTGGCGATGTGCTCGATGTGGGCCTGCTCTTTCACCATCCACACGCCGAGCCCGGCCGAGAGGACGAGGAGAGCGAGGACGAGGGCGGCCCATCGGTTCCAGCGCTTGCGGAGGGGGGCGAGTTCGTCGCGGAGATCGAGCGCCGCGGCGAGGAGGGCGTCCGGATTGGCGATGGGATGGTAAAGGTAGCTTTCGGAGGCGACGCGCTCGCGGTAGGTGCGTTGCAGCTCGGTGAGTTCGGCGGGCTCGGGGGTGGTGGGGTCGGCGGGGTAGGTGTCGCCGATGACGAGGTACCAGACCTTTTTGCCCTGCTGCCGGGCGTAGTGCGCTTCAAATTGGGTGTAGCTGACGCGGCCGAATGGCGTGTGAGGCTCGGGGGTGTCGGTGCCGTAGCGCCGGCCGATGAGCTGGATGACGCCGGCGGAGCGGTCGATCTTCTCGCGGAGGATCTGGCGGATGTCGCCCTGCCCGATGCCGAAGAGGTCTTCCCAATCCGCTTCGTAGCCGAGCCGGAGGAGGGCCTTTGCGACGAGGTCGCGCGCGCTTTTCAGCTCCTGAGTGACCGCGGAGACGAAGATGACCGGCCGGGGTCCCATGCGGGGAGGGAACCAAATCGGGCGCGCTTCGCCAATGAAATTCTCCGCTCGAAACGTGGGCGTCGCGCAGACCGCACACACCCGGGGGGGTCAAAATCGGTGGAACCGCTCCCCTGGAGAGCGCCGGCAAGTCAGGAAGATCTCCCTCCCGAATTCCGGCGCTGTCGCGGACTGGCGAATCCGACGAACGCGGAGGACTCCTGCTCGAGCCGGGGGGCGCTTTCGGCGAGGTTGAAATTGTGGGAAAGGCAGGAGTGAAAGCAGAGCACAAGTGAAACAGAGAGAGAGGCTTCGTGCGGAACTGGTAAAGGCCGGCACGCCGGCCGACCTGGCGACCGTCTACGCGAACGCCTTTGCGGAGTATCAGGAGGCGATGGAAAGCGCAGGTAAAATGGGGGTGCGGGGAACCGTTTCCATTCCGTTTCCGGTGAAGGGCTCACCGGGAATTGGATGCTGACGCCTACGTGGACGGCTACGCGGCAGGCGAGCCGCACCGGTAGGCCAGCCCCACTTCGCTCGTCCAATTCGTCATGATCCTATTCAAGGACGCCGGAGTGTCGGAACCTGCGATGCAGCTTCGAGGACGGAAGCGCATGACGCCCATCCAAGTCGTAGTGAGGGTTGATTTGTTTGGCGCTCGGAGGAGCCATACGCTCGGCGCACAACGTCATAGCGCATCACTCCCTGACCGGGAAGCACACGTCGGTGGCAGGTTAGAGGGTGGAAATCATAGAAGCAATTCGAAAATAGAGCGCGGTCAGGGATTGGGTGCCGCGACTTGTTGGGCTTCAGGTGACCCAACCAGATACTTGAGATACGCGGGAAGCTCTCGAACGGTGGAGTAGATATCACGAGCCTCGAAATATCGGGGATGAGCGTTAAAGATCGGAGAAACGCCCCACCTCGACAGAGCCAGTTTGGATCGTGGAATATGAAAATATTGCGTAATCACAAAAACACTCTTCAAATGCTCGCTCTGTAAAATGGAAACACTGCCATCCCATAGAAAACGGCAAAAAAATGTCTGGCGGTCTGGTTATTTCCCTGCCACTCGGTAGGGACTATGAAAAAAAACACAGACCAGCCGCCAGACGCCTCCTATGATGTAGCGTTCCACCAGATTATCAA
>DATKCT010000108.1:0-19542 GCA_035513055.1 Verrucomicrobiales bacterium
TTTTCAGGACGGCCACAGTTTCCCGGCCAGCATGCCCGCGAGGATACCGCCGATCACCGAGAAAAACAGGCGGCGCAGTCCGCGAAAGGCATCCTCTGAGTGTTCCTCCCGGAAAAGCCGGATCAGCGATCTGTCCCCAAGTGCGACAAAGGCGCCAGCGAGAATCAAAAAGCACAGAATCCCCGCGGCCATCGCTGCAGTCGACGCGTAGACATCGCCGGGCGAGGTGTAAAATTCGCCCGATGCGGATCCGGGCCTCTGCAGCCTGCGGACGGCGAAGCCGAAATGCCCACTCGCCACTGCCGTAAGGACCAGGGCCGCAATCAGAACCAAGGACGAGAGGAGCGATCGCATCTGCGGATAGCTCAACCTGCAATCCGGTCCCAATGCAATAGGGAAAAAGGAAACGTGACGCCCTCGAGGCCCGGTCGGGCAAGCGCCACCGGCAGCCCCTTTTGGCGCCCGGTTGTCCGCCTCGGGCTCGCCGGCTCCATGCGAAGGGTAGTCCGCACTTCTCACACCCTTTCTGCTGTGGCCCGCTGCACCCCGTCCTGCCTACGTTCCGTTGGCCTCGGGCTTGAACAGGGTGTTTCAGCCAGCTCTGCGCCCTCGGCTGCGCGCGACCTTGCCGTCGCTGCGCTCCGCCCTTCGGGCAGCCCCGAGGGGCTGGCTGTCTCGCTTCGCTCGGCCGCCAGTAAGGGGCTCTCAGCGCGTCGCGACGAAACGGTTGAGAATTCCGGGCGAGAGAAATTCGGGCTAAGAAACCGGGCAAGAACTGCGTCACCCTTTTTGGAACCTCTTTCCCGCAGCGTCCGATGAATACTCCCCATTCCCTCTCACTCCGTTCCCTCCTCCCTCTGCTCGGTCTCACCTGCGCCTTCCTTGCCGGACTCCTTCCTCTTCCCGCGGTAGCCTTCCTCTACATCGATGAAGTCCCCGAGGACGCCGCCGGACGCCGGATCTGGCCGCCGCATCCGCCGCATCCGCCGCATCCGCCGATTCCCATGCCCCCGCCGCGCCCAATCGAGCGGCATTTCCCACTCGAACTCCGCGAACAGCATCTCGACGTCGAAATCCACGGGCAGGTTGCCACGACGCGCATCGAACAACTCTTTCACAATCCGCTGGGTCACACACTGGAAGGTGTCTACCTCTATCCGCTTCCTCCCGGCGCGGCGCTGCAACGTTTCTCGATGGATATCGACGGTAAACCTGTCGAGGCCGAACTCCTGGACGCCGAGAAAGCGCGCGGCATTTACGAGGACATCGTTCGCAAGTCTCGGGATCCCGCGCTCATGGAATACAGCGGCCAGGACGTCCTCCGGGTGCGGGTTTTTCCGGTCGCGCCACACGAGGACAAGCGCATCCGGATCGCTTACACCAGGATTCTCCCGAAGGACGGGCGCATCGTGGAGTTCACCTGCCCCTTGCGCGCCGGAGAGTTCTCGCCGGTCCCGCTACACCGCCTCACTGTCCAGGCCGAGATCCATTCCGGCGACATCCTCAAGTCCATTTACTCGCCAACTCACGAAATTGAAGTGGTGCGCAAGAGTCCGCATCACGCCCGGGCCGGTCTGGAAGCGGCTCAGGCCCCCTCTGACCGCGATTTTCAGCTTTTCTTCACCACGGATCCCCCAGGCGCCCATCCCGTCGCGCTCGATCTCCTGACGCATCGCGAGCCCGGCCGCGATGGGGGGTGGTTCCTGCTGCTGCTTTCTCCGGGGGCCTGGGAGCACGAAGCGGAGGTTTTGGAAAAGGACGTCGTCTTCGTCCTCGATACCTCCGGATCGATGCGAGGACCGAAACTGCAACAGGCCAAGAACGCCCTCCGCTTCTGTCTCGACGGGCTCCGCGAGGGTGACCGCTTCAATCTCATCCGGTATTCGACCGAAGCTGAAGCCGTCTTCGAAAGTTTGGCGCCCGCCGATGAAACGCACCGCCAGCGTGCCCGGGAGTTCGTTAGCGGTCTCGAGGCCAATGGCGGAACCGCCATCGAAGAAGCGCTGCTCCGCGCTGTGGCGCCGGCAGGCGGGGGGGCGGATAGAAACCGGCCTTTCCAAGTGATCTTTCTCACGGACGGCCTTCCCACCGTGGGCGAACGGGATCCCGACCGGCTCGTCGACCGCGTCCGGCAGGAGATCGGCCGGCTCCGAAGTTCCTGCCGCATTTTCTCTTTCGGAATCGGAACCGATGTGAACACCCGGTTGCTCGACCGGATCACCGAAGAAACCAAGGCGTCCAGCGAGTATGTTCTGCCCGAGGAGGACATCGAGGTGAAAGTGTCCCGGTTCTTCTCTCGCATCGCGCGTCCGGTCCTCGCCAATCTCTCCTTGCGCAGTGACGGAGGGGTCCGGCTGCAGCAGATCTATCCCGGATCACTGCCCGATCTCTTTCAGGGCCAGCAGCTCGTCGTGCTCGGCCGGTTCGATCTCGAGGCCCGTGGCGACACGACGAAGCTGATTCTGGAAGGAGATCTGCGTGGGTCCAGAGCCTCCTTCGACTATCCCGTGAGCTTCGCCGCCGGCCCGCAAGATTACCCCTTCATTCCCCATCTTTGGGCTTTTCGCCGCGTGGGTTTTCTTCTCGACGAGATCCGCCGGCACGGGGAAAACCCGGAGTTGCGGGAAGAAGTGGTCGCTCTCGCCCGGCGCCATGGAATAGTCACTCCCTACACGTCCTATCTCATTCTGGAAGACGAAGACCGGCGGAACGTCACGCTCCGCGGGCGGAGCGTCAGCCCTCAACCGGCCGGCTCGGGAGGGGCCACCGGAGGATACCGGTTTTTCCTCGAACAACAGGCGGACTCCTTCAGGGGCCTAAGCACGGACGCCTCGGGAAGCGGAGCGAATGCCGTTGGGGCAGCCCGTTCGAGCGCTGCTCTTCAGCGCGCCGCAGGGCCTGAGCAAGCTGCGGCGGCATGGAAAGACGCCAGCTTCGGGGCGGCTGGATCCTATGCCCAAGGCGCGCCCCAAGCGACGCGGTTCATTGAGGGCAAGACCTTCTATTCCCACGGCGATGCCTGGATTGACTCGGAGATTTCAACGGTTCCGGACGCCCCGGTCGTGAACGTTGTCCTCGGATCCGACGCCTGGCTCGAACTGCTGAAGAGCGACAAACGGATGACCGGCTGGCTCGCCATCGGCCCGAAAGTCAGCGTGTTCTCTCAAGGCTCCGTTTATGAAATCGGCCCGGAATCGTGATTCCGGCGCCCGTGGACTACGGGTTGCGTCAACTTGCGATTGAAAAAAGGCGCACGCTCCGCGCACCCGCCTTTCCCGCACCCTTTCTGCTGTGGCGCGCAGGCGCTCCACCCTGCGTTCGTTCCACTTGCCTTCGGCTGAAACAGGGTGTACTCACCCAGCTCTGCGCCTTCGGCTGCGCGCGGCCTGGGCAGCACAGAGTTCGCAGCGCCTCGCGACGACACGGTAGGAGGAATGCGGGCTAGAACTGGCGGACCTGTCTTTCTCGAATGGCTGCGCGCCTTTTTCTCTTCTCGATCGCCCTCGTGGCGGGCTCGGTGTCTGGACTCTTCCTCCTAGAGCTGGCCTTTCCCGCGCTGTCCACGACGCCAAATCTTCCGGCGCTGATTGCCTCTCCGAATCTGCGCTTCGCCTGGTGCGCCATCGTCTCCTGCATGACGGCGCTTCTGGCCTATCTGTTTTTTCGCAGTCTCCTCAAACTCGCCGTGGCTCGCATGGACCGGCGCCAACACCCGCGCATGTTCACTCCGGAACCCCGGCCCCAAGCCGGGGCCTCGCGCACCCGTTCGGGAGCCCGGCTTTAGGGCCTGTTGAATTACCAGAGGATGCCGCGCAACGCCCCTGCCGGGGTGCGGGTGATGGATCGACCGTCTCCGGTGGTGTCGCTGTGCGCCACCACCGGCTACAAGCTCTGATCCCTTCGGGATCACCGCGCCTTCGGCCTCCCGGGCAGGCCAGAAATGTAAAAACTCCAGTCGCGGGCAGGAGTGCCCGCGTCACGATAATTCCTCTACCGGTGGGCGGACACTCTAGTCCGCCATTGAGCCTCAAGCCGTCGCAGAGTGCGGCGACCTGGCTCCGCGTTGGATATTGGCCTGCTTTCCGAACCCGGATAAATGCGTTCTGCGGGTGGACCATCCGATCGCGCAAAATCCGGGTTCGCAGCCGTTCGGGAGCTTGGCTTTTGCCCGCTTGGGCCGCCCTTCCATCCTTGATCTATTCCCCGTTCCACTGCAAATCTTCCCTGTAGCTTTCATCCGAACCCCCGTCATATGCACCGCAACCTCACCCCCGTGTCTCTGGCTCTTCTCGTCGCCGCAGGGATGTCCGCCCTTCCGGCGGCCACCCCGGGGCTCGTTCAAGAGATGCTTCCCGATCCCGCCCCGGCGGGCGCCATGCGTTTCACGCTGCTCGACCCTGCGGATACCGGCATTGACTTCGTAAATCCGATCATTCCCGATCACCCTGACCGCCGGCTCTTCGCCAGTTCCATGGTCGCCGGTGGAGTTGCCGTAGGTGATGTCGATGGCGACGGACTCCTCGATGTCTATTTCGCCAACGGACCCGTCGAGAACCGTCTCTTCCGGCAGAAAAGTCCCTTTACATTCGAAGACATCACCGCCGTCGCCGGCGTGTCAGGCGGCGATGCCTGGGGCATGGGCGTGGCCATGATCGACATCGACAACGACGGCGATCTCGATATCTACGTCTGCAATCACGATTCTCCGAATCAACTTTTTCTCAATGACGGCAAGGCCGTATTCAAAGAAGTCGCCAGCCAATGGGGACTCGCCGTAGTCGATTCCAGCCACACTCCCGCCTTCTGCGACTACGACCTCGACGGCGATCTCGACCTTTTTCTCCTGACAAACCATTATTATCATCCGGACGGCAAGATCCCGGCTGATGCCGATGTCCTCGACCTCAGCGGAGCCCAGCCCGCGATCAAACCCGAATACAGCCGCTACATCCGCATCACCGAGACCACCCTCACCGAAGCGGGTGGCGCCCGCATCAAATGGGAAGAGGCAGGGCGTCCGGACTACCTCTTCCGAAACGAGGGAGGAGGCTCGTTCCGCGACGTCACCCGCGAAGCCGGCATCGAAAGCGCTGGATTCGGGCTCTCTGCGATTTGGTGGGACTACAACCGGGACGGCCTTCCCGATCTCTACGTCGCTAACGATTTCAACAGCCCCGATTATTTCTACCAAAACAACGGCGACGGAACATTCACGAACCGGATCGTCGATCTCGTGCCGCACACAACTTGGTTTTCGATGGGCGCCGATTTCGGAGATCTCGACGGCAATGGTTGGGACGATTTCCTTCTGGCCGACATGTCGGGCACCAATCACTACAAACAGAAAACCGCCATGGGCGCCATGGGCGACAGCGCGGAGTTCCTAGCCACCGCCATCCCCCGGCAGTACATGCGCAACGCTCTCTATCTCAACACCGGGGCGGGCCGGTTTCGAGAGGGCGCCTTTCTCGCCGGCCTTTCCGATACGGACTGGACCTGGACCGTCAAGCTTTGCGACTTCGACAACGACGCCCGGCTCGACGTGCTCTTCACCAACGGCATGTCCAAAAACTACAACGAGTCGGACAACAAGACGGCCGTTGATTTCCGGCCGGGGGAAACCCAGTGGGACCGCCATACGCGAGCAGGCACTCCGGAGTTGCGCGAGCAGAATTTCTGTTTCCGGAACCTCGGGGATCTCTTGTTCGAGGACGTCAGCAAGTCTTGGGGTTACGACAGAGTGGGAATGAGCTTTGGCGTGGCCCACGCCGACCTCGATGGCGATGGCGATCTCGATCTGATCACGGTCAATCTCACGGAACCGGCCGATGTCCACCGCAACGATTCAGGGGGCAACCGGATCTTGGTCCGGCTTGAAGGCACAACAAGCAACCGCCAGGGAATCGGCGCCCAGGTTTCTGTGGAAGCCGGCGGCATCTCTCAGACCCGTCTAATCATGGGCATGCGTGGTTATCTCGCCTGGAATGAGCCCATCGCCCATTTTGGCTTGGGCTCCGTAGACGTCGTGGATCGCCTCGTCATCGATTGGCCCAGTGGAAAACGCCAGGAGTTTCGCGATCTGCCAGCAAACGCCCGCTTTACGGCGACCGAGCCCGCCGGTCCGGTCCCGGCCGCCCGGCCGGCTCCGCCTGCCCCGCCGGACCCTCTCTACGTCCCTGCCAAGGATTTTCCATATGTGGTTCATCAGGAGAACACCTTCGACGATTTCATGCTTCAACCCCTTCTGCCTAACCGTATGTCCCAGTGGGGCCCCGGCATCGCCGTGGGCGACATCGATGGAGACGGCGATGAAGATTTCGCGTTGGGCGGGGCCTCCGGGTCGCCTACCCAAATCGCGCTGAATCAAGGCGGCGGCCGATTCGCCGTGGGCCGCCTCGCCAGTGAGCAACCTCTCGAAGATATGGGGCTTCTCTTTTTCGACGCCAATGGAGATGGACACCAGGATCTCTACATCGTCAGCGGAGGCAGCGAATACCGGCCCGGTTTGCCCGCCTACAAGGACCGTCTCTATATCAACAACGGCAAAGGCAATTTCCTTCCCGCTCCGCCGGGCACACTTCCGGACTGCTTCGACAGCGGCAGCCTCGTCGTCGCCGCAGACTACGACCGCGATGGCGACCTCGATCTGTTCGTCGGAGGGCGGTTTATCCCCGGTTCCTACCCAGAAACTCCATCGAGCCGCTTGCTGCGCAATGATGGAGGCCGATTCACCGACGTCACTGCCGCCGTGGCCCCGGCTCTCGCCACCACCGGTCTCGTCACCGCAGCCCTGTTCTCCGACGCCGACGCTGACGGATGGATAGACCTTCTCGTGGCTCACGAGTGGGGTCCGGTGAAACTCTACCTGAACAGTGAAGGCTCTTTTGAGGACGCCTCCGAAGACTTGGGGCTCGCTCCACTGACGGGTTGGTGGAACAGCCTTGCCGCAGCCGACTTCGATCACGACGGAGATATCGACTACTTCGCGGGCAATTTCGGGCTCAACACCAAATACCACGCTTCCGCGCAGCAACCCGCCCTTCTCTACTACGGCGATTTCTCGGGCAGCGGTCAAAGCCACATTGTCGAGGCCGAGTTCGAAAACGAAACGCTCTTTCCGATTCGGGGCCGGAGCTGCTCTTCGATGGCCATGCCCCACCTCGCCGACAAATTCAAGACCTACCACGACTTCGCCCTGGCTTCAGTGGCGGAGATCTACACCGAACAACGGCTGCATGAGTCGCTGCGTCTCGCCTGTCATGAACTCCAATCCGGCGTGTTCCTCAACGACGGTCCCGAAGGTTTCCGCTTTTTGCCCCTTCCCCGGATCGCCCAGATTGCGCCTGTTTTTGGCGCCGCCGCCGGAGACTTCGATGGCGATGGGCAGGTCGACCTCTATCTCGCCCAAAACTTCTACGGACCCCAGGTGGAAACCGGGCACATGGACGGCGGCGTCAGCCAGTTTTTGAGAGGACGCGGAGACGGCACTTTCGAGGCCGTAGAACCGCTCGTCAGCGGGCTCGTCGTGCCTGGCGACGCCAAAGGGCTGGCTGTGAGCGATCTCGATGGCGACGGGAATCCCGATTTTCTCGTCGCGTTGAACAACGGGCCGGTCCGCGCCTTTCTGCGCCGCGGAGGGGAGCCTTTGCGCCGCATCGCGCTTCGAGGGCCAGCGGGAAATCCCACCGCAGCCGGAGCCCGGGTCGAAGTCCAGTTCATGGAAGGTCCCGTTTGGACCGCGGAGATCTACGCGGGTTCCGGTTACCTTTCGCAGTCATCCCCGCGTCTCACCCTTCCGGACCGGCCCATTCGCTCGATCACGGTGCGCTGGCCTTCCGGCGAGAGCCGCAGCTACACCGAAGATCTCGCCGCGAATCCTCTGGTCATCACATTCTAACCACACGGCCACCTCGCAGGGAGCGCCGGAGGGTTTCTTCAGTGAGATTCAGCCCGCCAGCCGTGGTGGAATCTCGCTGGGAAAAGCGCCGCCCCAAGGCGGAAGGGGCGCGCGCCTCTCGCTGTTTCCGATTAGAGTCAGCGCGCCGGATTCGAGTGCGGCGGCCAACTACTGGTGGCCCGATGGAGAGTACTGCACATCTCCAGCCCCGGTGGAAGCGGAGGGCTCAAGGGCCGGAGCCGTCTCCGGCCCGGGATGTGGGGCGCACACTCCTGTCCACCGCCAAACTTTCGACGCCGGTCTCCTGCCGTTCCGCCGCTCCGCTCAAGACGGTGGAAGTCTCCCCGCCACCATCTCTCAGCGAAGCCGCTCGACGCGGAGGAGGACGAGGTCTTCTCCCGGCAGCGGGTTGGGAAATGGTCCAAACACCGTTGTCGCGCCTTGTGACGGAATTCCGGTCTCGCCCGCATCGAAACTCATCAAGTCCGTAGAGTGCGCAATCCGATAGGATTCCCCATCTTCCGATTCCCATGTCAGCGTGAACTCGTCGAAGGTCTTGTCGTACGTGACATCGGTAATCTGGAATTCCATGGGAACGATAACGGAATCGGCGCCGAGCCAGAGGTTGGTTTCGCTGGCCGTCGAACTCAGTAATTCGTACTCCGGTCCGTGATTCGGAACGACTCCGGGCGCACTGGAGATTTCGAAGTGCGCGCCGCCGCCGCCTTCCCACCAAATAAACAGGAGATCATGCGCTCCCGCAGTGAGAAATGCGGAAACACGGGTATTCGAGTCGCCCGTGCCAACCGGGAAGAACGCCTCGCTCAAGTCATTCGGGTGCAATTGCCCGGCGCCGTTGAGGGTGTGGAAGGTATCGGCTGGATCCACCCAGCGAAGCAAGAAGCCATCGTCCGAACGCACTTGAATCGTGTAATCACCGTCCGTTGGCGCCATAATGCGGGCGACCGCAATCATTTTGATGTTGTCCGTATCCGCGCCTGGGGTCGGATCCCCGGGAAAAGCGACGCTCGGATTGAATACACCGGCGGCTCCTCCATTGTCGGAGTGATTGAGTTCGCTGAGGAAACCTGAGAACCCTGCGGCAGCGGGATCGGCGCTGCGCAAGTAGTCCATCGTTTGCTGAAGAGTGCCGCCGGTAGCGCCATAGAAAATAAGCGCACTCCAGCCAGCGTCCTCGGCGGTCGTGGGTAGCGCCGGGATGATGCTCTCGGGAAGAGCGCCCCATTTGCTTTCGCCAACGAAGTCAGCCGAATCCCCGAGCAGCGCCCAAGTGGTGGCCTGGGAATTGGCGGTAAAGGCGCCCCGCGCCCACCCCACTTCCTGAAAAGATCCACCGCCGCCCTCGAAACCAAAAAACTCGCAAAGGTAGTCTCCGGCAGCAGGGAAGTTGCAGATCGCGAAGGCATTGCTGTCCCCGGTGAATGCGGGGAAGAACACCGTATCCGGGGCGCGGGGATCGATCACGTTTACGGAGTTTCCAGCGACCGAGGTGAAGGAGGCGCCTTCGATCCGCAATGCGTAACCATCGTCACCACGGATCCGAATGGTGTAATCTCCCTCCTCGCCCTCTGCGATGGTGATCGTGGTCCGCGCGTAAGTGACATATTGGTTGTCGTCCGCGGCGGTGTCGGAGAGAATCGGCAGATCCGGACACCAATCGCCCTGGCTTCCGGGACTCTCCGGATCAGAGTGGTTGATGTAGGGGACGATAGCTTCGGCGAGAATATCTCCCTCGGTCGCGTCCCGGATAACGGTTTGGGCATCAATGAATCCTTGTTCATTGGCGCCGAGATCAGCTCCCAGGACCGAAACGGCGGATATTTCCATGTAAGCCCATCCTTCAGTTGCATTGGGAGGATCCGGCAATCCAGCCCGCAACTCGGGAAGAAGCGGAAAGGATCGCATCGAGGTTTCCAGCGAGAATGGCGCTGATCCTGTCTCGGCAGTGGTGCTGCCGGTCACCTGATAACTGTAAAAACTGTAGGGCTCAGGCGTGAACGTGTCTGTAATTGTGGTCTCCGTGCCGGTCTTGTTGATGTCCGGGAAGATTTCCATGCCATCCCGGAAGACCTGAACGGTGGACTCGTCGATGTCTTTGACGCCGCCCTCGCCGACATCGGCAAGGACGATGGATGCCATATCAAACGCAATGAAGTCCGCGCTCGCAATGCTGGGCACAACGGGAACCGTCTGGACAAGCTGGCCGTCAAGATAAACACGCAATTCACTGGTGGCGGGATCCAAAGGCGTTGGGAGCTGAAGGGCAACTGGCTGACCAGCGCCGGATTCCGACGCGTTCACCGACGCCGCCAAGGCGCGGAAGTTTTCCGGCGGAATCTCATCGCTCCGGTCGTGGAGGAAGCTGATTTGAGCGCCCGTGCCAAGAGAAGCGCCGAGGTAGGAGTCAAGAACAGCGTCGGTCCCTCCGGTAACCTCATCGGAGCCGGTAGTATCGAGAGCGTTCCAGACCAGGATCGCGTCGTCTCCGCCCCCTCCCTCCCAGGTTCCCATCCGGAAAGAAACCCACTCCCCGTCATCGAACTTCGGGTCGCTGCAATCGAAAACCGCTTGCGCGCCGCCTCCGTTCCCATTTCCGGCAAGGTTGCTCCAGGTGTTGTCGTTGATCAATAGGACTCCATCGATCTCGAGCACGCAGAAATCGTCTACGCCATCGTGGAAATAGATCTCCTCCACACCGCCCCGCGCGGCGTCGCTGGGTATGTGAATCTCGCCGGTTAGATGGACGCCATAATCGTTCTGGTCGCCCCCGAACGCGCCCGGAACAGCTTCGGCGAAGAGATTCACACCAGCCGCGTTGGTCTGCACATAGTTATTCGCAGCCCAGCGGATGGTCTCGATAACCGTCGTCCCGGCCGGGGGACCGGCGACCATGGTGTTGAAGGCGTCCAAATTGCCGGCGTTGGTCTGCAGGTAGATGTCGGCCCGGAGAATCCCTTGGATAGCCTCTAGTTCGCTCAAATAATCGACTTGCCAATTGACGTCTTGAGGAGTGTCGCCGCCGATTTCGGTTCCCGAGGCGGTGAGGAAGACATCGGTTCCAACGAGAGACAACTCAGAGGTGTAGTTCAAAGGAAACTCGCCCAAGTCCGGATCAAACGCAGTGACCGATAAACCGTCGAAGACAGCCGTGTTTCCGCCAGACGCATGGGCGTTGTCGCCGCCATGCGACTGGTGAGCGAGACCGATCCAGACTTCGCCCGCCAGGTGCGGAGTGCCCGCGCGGTGGATCGCGGGACTCCAATTCCCGGGTGTTCCTTCATTGTCGGGCGCCCAGGCGGCATACCACTCGCCCCCAAATCGGTGGAGACCAAGCCAGATAGGTGTGTTGCGCACGGATCCATTGGCCGTGTTGGCGGAAAAATTGCGAAACTCGCCATTCTCGCCCGGCCCTCGATCCGTGCCGGCGCCGTTGCTGGATCGTCCCTGAATGAGCGTGTCGGCGGGATTGGTCCCTGCCGGGTCTCCCCCGCTTTTGCGGATATGAGCGACATTGGCGGATGCTCCGTCGGTCGGATTGTTCCGAGCCATGATCCCAGTCCGGCCCCACTCACCGGCGAGCACTTCGAGAGGATCGGCGGCAACCGACACGGAACGTACGACCGCACTGAAGTCCTCACCGGCTGGCCGAGACGTCGTCGAATCAAAAATATAAGACCCGTTGTCGGTGTTGCCCCAAAAATCCGTGCCTCCGGCCGTGATGACGTATTCGCCGCTCGCGGCGTTGGTGAAGTCTGCCCCGTGGGAATTCCCGGCGGGATTGGGCGCTGGAGCGCTGGCGGCATTTCCAAATTCACTCAGAGTGTCAAGTGATTCAGCGTGGATGGCGGCCAAAGGAAATAGGGCCAGCGCAATAAGAGCCGCGCCCCGAGCAGTCGGGTGACTTTGCATGTTCTGATAGAGGGTTGAAGATTAAAAAGTCCGGTGCTACCGAGGGAGTAGTCCTACCCTGGACCATCACGCGGCGCGCGTAAAGGGCAAAATTCACAAAAAAATCATCTGTTTTCCAGTGGTGGCATTCAGGCTCTCCGAATCGATACTCCACTTATATTGTGATTGTGCGGCCCCCCTGTTGGAGTGCGGTCATCCGCGCCTGAATCCGTTCAGCACGAAAAGCGCTGGTCAAAACTTTGGCGGCATCTGAGGCCTTTGCTATAATAAAGAGATAGACAAGGATGAGTAAGCGTATCCCCCAACGAAACTCCCAAGCTCGTCAACACAGGATGCCGGCGACAGGACTGGCCGTCTTGATCGCGGCCGTCGCCTCTTGCACCGAGAGCGGCGAGGATCGCCGATCTTCATCCGTTCCAGCGCCGAAAGAAGACGAAGCGTTGATCCCGGCGCCCTTGGCGCCCGTGCCGGGCCTTATCGACCGGAGGGCGCAGGCGCCTCTGGCGGGTCTCTTCGAGAAGGCGAATCCGGATCATGACGACGCGTGGTCGTCCGAATCGTTCAGCCAAGCGGCGGGTAACCAACTGCTCAGGATCGCCGAGGCCTTGAAGAAGCACGGTGAATGGGAAAGCATCGAAGGCGGCGCCGGCCCCCTCGTCGATGCCGGCTATCGCGGGTCTCCGTTGCGCCCGGATGCCAAGGAAATCTTTCGCGACGGCGCGATCTCCGTGTCTCGCTGGCGGCTGCCCGCGGCCGGCGAGGGGTCTGGGTCAGGCGGATTCCCCGGCATCGAGGGATTCAAACAGAGTTTCGACGAGCTTGTGACATCCTTGGACGCCGGCCGTGCCGGCGAGATCCGCGCAAAGTTCAAAGTGATCCGGGTCGATCTGAATCCGGCTGGAGCCAGAACGCTCGTCTACGCAGACTTGGCAGCGGTTCATCCTGACCACCACATTCAGCAGACCGCTGCCTGGGACTGCTTCTGGAGCAGTGCGAGTTCCGGCAGCAGCCCCCTGCTGGCGGGAATTGTCGTGCAGGATTTTGAGGAAATCACCTACGCGGGAGGTGAGAGCCCGGCCTTCGCGGATGGCACGGAGTCGCTCCTCGGCGAGAACGCGAGCTTTCGCGAGCAGTTAATCTACGGCGCCGATCACTGGTATGGCAGTTTGGACGCAGCCTTCGGCATCCATCAGGGAAACCAAGGCCTGTCCATCGGCGACGCCGATGGCGACGGGCTCGACGATCTCTTGGTCTGTCAGCCCGCCGGGCTGCTCAACCGGCTTTACTTGCAGAACCCCGACGGCTCCCTCCGCGACGCGACGCAGGCAGCGGGGCTCGATTGGCTGGACAGCGCCCGCAGCGCGCTTTTTCTCGATCTCGACAACGATGGCGACCAGGACCTGGTGATCACCCTCGGCTATTCCCTGGGGCTTTTTGAGAACGATGGAACTGGAGTGTTCCATCTGTTCTCCACCGTTGAGATCTACTCCTGGCCGACTTCGCTCGCCGCCGCCGATTATGACAATGATGGGGACCTCGACATCTTTGTCTGCGGATACAATCCCCGGGGCGAGACGGCGCCGGGCGACATCTTCGCCAATCCCGTGCCCTATCATGATGCTAATAACGGAGCACGCAACTTCCTGCTTGAAAACAAGGGCGACTTGATATTCGAAGACGTCACCGAAAGTTCCGGGCTGAACGTCAACAACCGCCGGTTCAGTTTCGCCGCGAGTTGGGAGGACTACGACAACGACGGCGACCAGGATCTCTACGTCGCCAACGACTTCGGCCGCAACAATCTCTACCACAACGAATACGCGGAGACCGGCGTGCCGCGATTCCGCGACGTCGCCGCGGAGGCGGGCGTCGAAGATATTGCCGCGGGAATGTCGGTCAGTTGGGGCGACTACAACCGCGATGGCTGGATCGATCTCTATGTCAGCAATATGTTCTCGTCGGCTGGAAATCGCGTGACCTACCAGCGCCAATTCAAGCCGGGCGCCGATGCCGGATTGCGCCAGGATATCCAGCGTCACGCGCGCGGGAACACGTTGTTCGAGAACTCAGGCGACGGCACTTTCAAGGACGTCAGCACCGAGGCTTCCGTGACCATGGGGCGCTGGGCCTGGGCTTCGCACTTCGTCGATATCAACAACGACGGCTGGCAGGATCTCTACGTGGCCAACGGATTCTACACCACGCCGGATACCGGAGATCTGTGAAGTTTCTTCTGGCGGCACGTGGTGTCGCTCTCACCGACCGAGGACTCATCCGCGGACGACGTCCTGCGCTACGACGCGGGTTGGGCCGCCACCAACAAACTCGTTCGCGCTGGCCACTCGTTCTCCGGAAGGGAGCGGCATTGCGCCTTCCTCAACCTCGGATCACAACGTTTTGCCAACGTATCGTCCGCAACAAATCTCGATCTGATCGACGATGGCCGGGGAATGGCGCTGTGCGACTGGGACTGGGACGGCAAAGTCGACTTTTGGTTAACCAGCCGCACCGGCCCCCGGGTGCGGTTCTTGCACAATCAGTTCGCGTCTGACAACAATTTCATCGCCATCCGATTGAAGGGGATACGCGCAAACCGGGACGCGATCGGCGCCCGGGTCGAGATCCGGACCACAGAGCACGATGCGCCGATAATCAGGACTGTGTATTGCGGCAGCGGATTTCTCTCGCAGTCCAGCAAATGGCTTCACTTCGGCATTGGGGATGCTGAGAACGCGGGAGTGGCGCGCGTCCATTGGCCCGGCGGCGACACGGAGATATGGACCGGCCTGAAGGCAAACGCCTTCTACCTGCTTGAGGAGGGCCTCAGCGAAGCCGTAGTGCTTAGCCCATCGCACGGCATACGGGAGATCCGCCCCTCGAAACTGGAGGCGCCGGAATCGCGCGGAGCCGCCCGCGTGGTTCTCTTGAACCCGGCCCCCATTCCGGAGATTGCCTATACCAGCGCGGACGGCTCGCCCGAGACCCTCGATTCCCATCGCGGGCGCCCGCTCTTGGCGCACCTCTGGGCCACTTGGTGCGCCAATTGCAGAGGGGAGATGACCGGGTGGGCGGCTGAGAGAGCCCGGTTTGAATCTTCCGGCCTCCGCGTGCTGTCTCTCTGCGTCGACGAGCCCGGGGAGAGCGCTGCTGAGGATATCGCCAAGGCCCTCGCGGCCGCACGCCAAATGGATTACACCATGCCCATTGGGCTCGTGCGCGGGGATCCCCTCGAGACGCTCAACGTGATGCAGAAAGCGTTCATCGGCAGACAGACCGATCTGCCCCTTCCGAGCAGTTTCCTGATCGACGCGCGAGGACGGCTGGCCGTCATCTACAAGGGCCCCGTTTCTGCGAGCCAGATCCTTGCCGACCTGGCCTTGTTAGAGGCGCCATCCGCCGAAATCGTGGCCGCCGCCGCGCCATCTGCCGGCAGGTGGCTTGAAGCGCCCCGCGGCGGAGAGCCTCGCGGGATTGCGGTTAGCCTGGTCGAGCACGGAATGCCCGCCGCCGCAGCGAACTACCTCGACAGACTCATCCCACTGCTCGAGGAGCCTCGGCCGCATGCCACTGATGCCGAAGAGACTACCCGCATTTCCGAACTCGCCGAATGCCACATCTTCCTGGGAGCGCTCGCATTCGACGAGGAGCGTTTCGAAGACTCCGCGGCGCACCTCAGGCGTTCTCTCGAGATCGACCCGCGGATCACGCGCGCCCGCGATGAATTGGTTCGGGCCCTCCTCAAACTCGATCGCAAGGCGGAGGCTCTCGCGGAAGCGCGGCTGCTGCTCGAGGCGCAACCCACGCCGGACCGGAAACGGATCGCCGCGCGTCTCTTCCACGATCTCGGGCAGATGCAGGAAGCCATTGAGATGTTCGAGGGAGTGGTCGCCGAGCATCCGTCCGCCGAGGGCGAGTTTGAACTGGCCAATGCCCTGCGCGATGCCGGCCGCGCCCGCGACGCGATCCGTCATTACCGTTCAGCTCTCGAGCAGCGGCCGGGATGGGTATTGCCGGCGAACAATCTGGCTTGGGTTCTGGCGACTCATTCCGATCCCGAATTGCGCAACGGCGTCGAGGCGGTCGGCCTCGCTCTCGCCGCCTGCGCCGCCACGGATAACAAGGTCCCTCAGTTCAGCGGGACTCTCGCTGCGGCTTACGCGGAGACCGGCGACTTCGCCAAAGCCGCGGAGGTCGCCACGCAGGGAATTGATCTCGCCCGTCAGTTGGGAGATACGGAATTGGCGGCAGGGTTGATCGAGAAGCGAGCGCTCTACCAATCCGGGTCGGCGTTTCGTGAGCGGGAGCGATGAGGAATTCCGCGCCGTCGAATGCCGGCGATGGAACATAACGAATTCGAATGCCTGCGGCACGGCTCAGATTAAATCCACGGATTGCTCAAACTCAGTCCGGGCCGTGGATCGCGCGCGAGCCAGGAATCCTGTTCGAGAAACGGACGCGGCTCTTCGAAGCGAGGATCACGCCCCGCGAAAAAATGGCGTCCATTCCCTTGATCCGCGCTCGCGCTCTCACCACGCGCTCAAATCCTTGTGCAACCTGTGCAGACGTTCCACGCGCGCGGCACGATTGGAAGGAGGTTGCGATCCAAAGGGAACGAGCTTGTATTCGCCGTTCTGCAAGACAGTGATGCCGCTGTCTCTGCCCTGGGCGATGGCCTCCCATGCGACCTCGGCGAATTCCGCGGCGAGCATGGCGTCGAAGGGCGCGGGGCGTCCGCCGCGCTGGAGGTGGCCCAGCACGCTGGCGCGGGTCTCGATGTCTTTGTAACGGCCGCCGCCGCGCTCGAACTCGATTCGGAGTTGTCTGGCCAGCGCCCAGGCGCGGCTTTCCCAGGACAGGCAACTCATTCCCACCCCCTCGGCGATGAGGATAATGCTGTGCGAACGGCCACGGTCGAAAGACGCCACCATCTCCCGCGCCATCTCCCGCATGCGATCGTCGCTGAAGAACTCGTGCTCGGGAATGACGGCAAACTCGGCACCGGATGCGATGGCGGCGAGTTGGGTGAGTTCGCCGCACGCGCGGCCCATCGTCTCGAGCACCAGCACGCGCCGATGGCTGCGCGCGGTGTCTTTGAAATGGTCCACGGCCCAAACCAGCGTCTCGACAGCGCTTTGCACTCCCAGAGCGAGATCGGTGAGAGCTACATCATTGTCGATGGTGCCCGGCACGCCAATCACTTGAAAGCCGCTCTCCTCCCGCAGGACATCCGCCCCCTTCAGTGAGCCGTCGCCGCCACACACAATCACCGACCGGACGTTCAGATTGCCCAGCAGTTCGATGATCTGCGCCCGGCGCTCCGGCAGGCGAAACTCCTCCGAACGCGCGCTGCGCAGCCTGATGCCGCCCTGCACGGTGAGGCCGCTGACGGATTCGTGATTCATCTGCACGATGTAGTGGTCCTGCGCGTGCAATCCGAAAATCCCGGGCCGGTCCAAGATCTCGCGCTTCAGCCCTTCGGGGGTAATGCCGCCGCTCTCCAATCGTTTCACCGTGCGCACCAGACCGACGTACCCTTCCATGATGCCCAGAACAGGAATCCGGTGGCGGTTGAGACCGAGCCGGACCACCGCGCGCAGAAAGGCGTTCATGCCCGGTGAATCGCCTCCGCTGAACACCAGAGCGACGGGCCGCTCTGAAAAAAGGTCTTCGATCATAGCCGGATGCGAGTCGACTGGTTAGGTTGAAAAATGTCCGTCAGTCCGATGGAATCAGATCGATCGAATTCATCGCGCCACCTGAAGCCGAGGGCGCAGAGCTGGGTGAGTACACCCTGTTCAAGCTGGAGGCAAGCGGAACGAAGGCAGGATGGGGCGCAGCGCTCCACGGTAGAAAGGAGAAATGCCCGCTAGGGCGAGGGGCGACGAATCGTTGCAGGGCATCCTGGGACGAGCGCCTGGACGTCCTGCCTGAGGGCAGAGTTTCAACTGCTAGGAATTCCCTTCTCAAAGCCTGGCCTTCCCGGCTGCCAGAGGCGAGGATCGGTGGGGGTTCAACTGCTAGGATGTGGCTCCGGCCATTGGTCGCGACACGGAGCAGCACGGCGTTCTCGACGTTTTCTTCGACGGTCAGGTGTCCGGAAGCGATGCTGAACTGGGGCACGTAGCCGAGTTCGGAAGGCTGGAGATCTCCATCTTCGCCGAGATGCGGAGGGATTTAGGGGGACGGATTGCGGAGGTCACGGGAAAAGGCGCGGCCTTGCGCCCTTGCGCCGGCAATTGCCCCTTGACTTTTATAGCGCCGGCTGCTGTTGTCCCGGGCGTGAGATTGTCGACGGCAACTAGGTTCGCGTGCCCGCCGGGTGTCCGCCGCGCGGGCTCTCTTCGGTTTACTCCGCCGTAATCCTTCGTCTTGAAGAGTGGTCGTGCGACTTCTTCTGCGAGCGAAATCCTCAGATACTCCTGCGGAGACTTCCGCCGTGTCCGGACAATGCGGCAGCGGCGGTCCGGAACCGGTAACCTTACTCTTATGGACCAAGATGGACCAAGCGACGCTCGAACGTTTCAAGGGGCAACTCGAAGCCATGGAAGTCGAACTGAAGGCGGCGGTGCAAGGGAAGGAAGAGGCTGCGGCGCCGGTGACGCTCGACACCTCTATTGGCCGCCTCTCGCGCATGGACGCTATTCAATCGCAACAGATGGCGCTGGGATTGAAAGCACGGAAACAACAGGCGCTGTTGAGGGTGCGGAGCGCGCTGCAAGCGATTCATGACGGTGATTACGGCAGGTGCCGCAACTGCAACAGCCCGATCGCCATCGAACGGCTTGAAGCGCAGCCCGATGCGGTTGTTTGCGTGAAGTGCGCGGTATAGGGTGCGCCGCTAACCGGGTTTCATGGCGCACTTAAGATATTTTCTGGCGTATCCGCGAGTCTTGTCGTTCGGAGTGCCTCTGGAGCTGTTCTCCTCCTTCCGATTTAGCCAGTAGGCGCTCCGGCCATGAAACGCCGTGCTCGATATTCCTCACGGGTGGAAACGGCGCATACCGATTCTTCGTCTCCCGTTCCGCTTCACTGGCCCCGCCGGCGCCTCCCTGCAACAGCCATGCAATCCACAAGCCAAGTATTGTGCGAAGGTGATGGGGACTAAAATTCATCTCACTAACAGTATTCTGCGTTGCCGCAACATCGCCGTTGTTTTGGACTTCAAGCCGGCCTCCTGGCGAGCCAGGAGCGGCTCACAGGGCCTATTGGGTGATGATCTCGACGATACGCTCCGTATCGATCAATACCCATTCCGAGTCCCCGAAGTGAATGATGACGTGATAATCCCCTGGAGCGCCAAGGCTCCGCGGCTCATTGAAGGAATACTGCGCGCCGTTGGAAAGGCGGACCACAAAGGAGCGAAACGGCCGCCGTTCCGCGAATGCTTTGAGGTCGTCGACCTTCATTGGAAGCAGCTTACCGTTTGGCCGGAATCTTTCCAGAGAAAAGCGAAGTTGCCTAATTCCGGTTCCTGAAGAGCTTGGCAACGAGGATATACTTTAAAATATACTTGTTTTCGTTGAATGCGGTAGTAGAATGCCCCATGCCTCAGTTGACCATCTATCTCGATGAAAAGACTCAGCGTTTGGTGGAGAACGCCGCGAGGCGAGAAGGATGCTCGTTGTCGCGTTGGGCTCGAGGTCACCTGTTGGCTGCCGCGAACCCGCGAGGTTGGCCGGACGGCTATTTCGACTTGTTTGGAAGTGTGACCGACG
>DATKCT010000109.1:0-19695 GCA_035513055.1 Verrucomicrobiales bacterium
CCAGGGTGCGCAGGCCGCTGAAGCGCAGTTGTCTGCGCAGCAGGGTGCGGAAGAACTCCCGTTCGCTCTCGCCGAAGACGATGTGACGGCCGGCGAAACGGGAGACGACGTGATAGCAATGGGTCTGCCCCTGGGGACCGAACAGGAAGCGGCGCGGCTTTCTCATGCCGCCACCCTGGACCCCGTTGCGCCCGGCTGTCAATTTTTTTATTTTGTGTCTGACACATTGCGCTTAGCCCCGGCTGCGTGTTCTGTCTGGGGGATCCGACGCCACACCGCGTTGCGCAAGGCGGCCGGATCGCCCATGGCGCCCGGCAACTGCCGGCGCCGCAGCAAAGCATCGAATTCGTCACGAGACGGCTCTTCCATCGCCATTCTCTATTCAACGCCCATTTCGCCATTCGCACTCAACCTAATTCTGCATGGTGTTACTGGCGGGATAGTTGGGATGCTTCCAGCACGATGGCACGGTCTGTCTCGCCAAGAGGGGAATCCGTGAGGAGAGAATCGACACCGTCCATCATGCTCATAGAGAACCGCCTTCCAATAAGTTGCGCCGCCTTTTGGCGTTCCGCATCATTCGTGATGGTGGCGAGCCACTCCAGCGCGGTAGAGGGGTCTTTCGTGGCGACGCTTTCCGCGAATCTGCCGATGGCTTGATCCGCCTGCGGCCCATATTCCTCGACCATCCTGCCCAACCAGGCGCCAGCAGCGTTGGCTTCCCAGTCTGCCCAATCCCCGGTGATCTCGGCCAGTCTTTTCGCCCGGGTATTGTCGTCGGACCTGGAGAGCAACCACGCAGCCGCCTCGCTGGGCGCCTGAGGAAACCAGCCTTCGGCGATTTCTTCCTCAAGTGGAACGCGCGTCTGCGGATCGAGATTCTGTTGATCCAGCCAGTCAATCGCTTGTTCATGATCGCCCGAACGCGCCAGCCGCTTGACGAGGGTTTTTCGTCCTTCCGCGAGAGCGTGGACGTCACCCGATTCCTCGAGGAGCGCCAGGGCTTGCGCGCGTTGGTCGAACATTTCTGTCATTGCGCTGCATATCCAAATAGGAAATTGCATCGGCATAATCGCTTGCTTCCAGTTCATTGAGAATGAGCAACGCATTGTAGTATCGGGCGCTGGACATGGCCCCCTGGCGGAAACTCGACGCGGCGTCGTCCACGATCTGTGAGACTGAGCGCCTCACTGCGGGTGTCTCCGAATGATCAATGGCAAGTTTTCTGACGGCGAATTCCTGCCGATTGAATGAATCGCGTTCGGCATGCTCGACAAGCGATTGACTAAACTTTGCCGACGAATGCCGGCCGGCAAAGAAGGAACCCGTCGCGAGAACGATGCCGATTGTGGCAATGATGCCAGATTGTGTTTTCATCATGCAACAGAGTTTGAGAGACAAGGCCGAGCCAACCGGCAGGACTGGAGAAAGCGCGCCAGCGGTGATGGATTGCACCAGGGCGGCTGCGGGCGTGTTCTGAGTGAGGGCGGCTTGCAGACCGGCAACCACATTTGTGGTAGCGAGGGCAGCGCCGCGCTTTTGTGCTAGAAGGCATGCCAATTTATCGAGAGCGCGACTGACCTGTTTGCGCACCGCATCCTCCGATTTGCCAAGACGCTGGGCCATCTCAGGGAAACGCAGTCCGGCGTGGAACCGGAGAATGAGAGCATCTTGATCTCTTTGCGAAAGCTTGGCCATGGCGTCGTCCAAGTCCGCGAGGAGGTCTGCGATTGGTCCTGGCTCGCGAAAGTTATCCTCGGCATCCGTCAGATCCTTCAGCTCTTTCATGACTCTTCGCCTGCGGTATTCCTTTCGATTGTAGTCAGCCGCCTGAATGGTGGTCACGCGATGAAGCCAGCCCCCAAGAACGACATCCGGACAAAGGAACGCTGCTTTTCTTGCGAGGACGGAAAAGGTGTTCTGCGCGATCTCCTCCGCCGCCCCGGCATCGCCCGTTTTGCGCTGCGCGACTCCGAGAACCATCCCGAGATAACGCTTGACCAGTTCCTGAAACGCCGAGCCATCTCGCGTTTCCCGGAATCGGTCGAGGAGCATCGCATCTGTCGCGGAATCGTTCATCGCCGTCACCAATCCTATCCGTTCGGGAGCGGCAAAACCGGACAAAAAAAGTGACTCCGAGTAACGGCGGAGCGAATGATGTGTGAGCGCGGTCGCTTCGCCTTGCTGCGGACGGCGGGCGGTTGAACGGCGGGGTCCGTCCGAATCAGACCCGGACCCAACGCCCGTTCTGGTTCCGCTCGAGGGATTCCCAGTCCTGGAGACTCACCATGCTGGGCGCAAGCATTTGTTCTTTCAACTCATCCCAGGCGCTGAAACCGGTCGTCCGGCCAACCACTCGTTCCGCAGCGGCTTCGGGGAATGGAAAAAACAAATCCTTCCACGGTTCAGTCCAAGATGTGGGACCAAGATCTACACCGGAAAGATACTTCGCGGTGACGGTGGAAACGAACAGGGGCGCGAAGAAACAGAAAAGGCGCGCTGCCAGCGTCTGAAATGCGGAGATAAATATCTCAATGGGATCCACCGGCATCCGCGAGGACGAGCCCGAAAGGTCAATGGAATCCCGTTGGGAGTCGAGCATCCCTTTCAATAATTCGGCGGCGGACGGGGATTCGCAGCGCCGCTCAAGGCTTTTCGCGCTTTAGGACGATGAGAACGTCGTTCACCGAATTGGCCTTCGATTCAAATGCCGTCGATCGTTCATCCTTGGCTCCCTCGGGGAAACAAATCATCAGGGTATCGCCTTCGAGGCTGTAGATTCCGAGGGCGGTGCGGTCACCCTCCGTGAGGTCAATCGCCTTCGGTTTCTTGGTCTGATCCAGCTTGTAGGTCCATTCTGTAATGGTATCGCCGAATTTGTAGGTGATCGTGTCCTTGGTAATGACCCACTTGAGATTCTGAATGAGTTCATCGGGCGTTTTGTGCCCGCTGTCCTCGGCCGAGATGACGGTCCAGCGTCCTTGGATCTTTTCAGGGTCGCCCTTGACGCCGTCCTTCGCGACGTCTGGGCCGGGCAACGGTTTCTCCGCAGGAACCGGCGGGCTACCCTTAGTTGGACCATCCGGCCGGTCCTCGGGCGGGTGCAAGACCCTCACTGTCTCCACCTCCATAAAAATATAGCTCGTTCTCGGGAAGGGCGATAGGTTCTGTTCACTTCCTCCCTCATGGAAGCGGGTTCCCAGCCGGCCTTCGACATGAATCCTGCTGCCGGCTTCAATAGGTTCGAGCTTCTCCTTGCCAAATAAGGCACAGGCCTGCCCGTTGCCAAATCCCGTGATGTAGTATTTGAAAAGGTATTTTGGATGGATCTTCAGAATCCCCTCGAGGGCGGAGACTTCGTTCCTGGATTCAGCGTCCTTGGCGCTCGCTTCATTGTCACCCACCACCGTCGAACCGGAGAAACAAAGCGCCAGCAGCGCCGCAGAAAAGTTTCGAATAATCATGGCTCGTTTCGTTGTTGATAGTTTGTGCGCGACCGGCGCGCTGTCGAGCAGGGGATAACAGGAGCAAAAGCCGCAGGTTTTGAGGCGGCGGCTTTCGATGACGATCGATAAGGCAAGAATAAATGGAAAGTTGGGACAGAGCAAGGGGATTCCCGGAGCGGACGCCGGGGACGCCGGACCAGGTCTGGGTCTGACGAGAACTGTCCGGCTCTCGTGGAGGGACGGGCTCCCGCAGGTCCTGCCAAGGGGGATCCCTTTCCAGGGCGCCGGTCCTACAGGCCAGGCGCGAGGGCAGAGGCGGGAGGGCAGGGCACTGCCGATGCGCCGACCGGGACAAGGCGTTGGCGTTGAACATTTTCATGCGTTTGGAAGCAACGGCCAAGGGAATCCGGAGGCCAAGAAGGCAGGGGTTCAGGATAACTTCGCGCATGCGGGTTCCCTTGGGAGATGCTATTCTTCCAGACCGGCATTTCGCGGCGGAGAAGCGGTGGAGAATTTTCATTCACATGGAAGACCATGGCGTTGATCACGGGTCAAGATTTGATCGATGCGGGTTACGCTCCGGGACCGCAGTTCCGGGAGCTGCTGGCCGCTGCCGCCAAGTATGAAGAACGCGGCATCACGGACCGGGATTACGTATTGAAATTGCTCAATAAGCGGCACGTCCCAGCGCCGGCCAAAGAGACCATGCGGGAAAAGGGCGCGCCGTTCACGGAGGCGATTGCGCCGAAGAATGCCGAAGAGGAGGTCAACGTGGCCGCCGTCCGCCGCCAGATGACCCACCTTTTGAGATCGCCGGTATTGGTGCGCGGCGCGGTCATGCCGGACGCCTGCCCGGCCGGAGCGGGCGCAGCGGTGATACCCGTTGGCGGGGCTATCGCCGCGCGAAATGCGATCATTCCTTCGGCGCACAGCGCGGATATCTGTTGTTCGATGTATGCGACCTTTTATCGCTCCCAGGACACGGTGGGGAAGGAATTGGACGCTCTGGTCAGCGCGACACGTTTTGGGATGGGCGGGCGCCGTCCGGACGATTTGGCGTATCACCCGGTGATCGAGGAGGAGGTGTGGGGAAATTGCTTTTTGTGCGGTCTCCGGGAGTCGGCCCGCATCCATCTTGCCGACCAAGGCGACGGGAATCACTTTGCCTACCTGGGCGAGGTTCGCTTGGACGCGGTCCGGTTGGATGCGTTGCGTGGGGCGGGCTATGGCGAGATTGCGGAGGCACTGGCGGGGAAAGCCGGGCCGGGCCAGGCAGGGGCGGAGTCTGAGAGCGAGGCGCGGACCTACCGGGTTCTGGTGACCCACCACGGATCGCGGGGCCTTGGCGCGCGCCTTTACAAGCGGGGCCAGATCGCGGCCACCAAACACACGGCCCGCGTGGCCCAAGGCATCCCTTCGGCGGCGGCTTGGCTGGATGCCGCGAGCGAGGAAGGCGCCGCCTATTGGGAGGCCCTCCAATACGTGGCCCGTTGGACGAGGGCCAATCATGAGGCCATCCACCGGCGGTTTCTGGAAAAGACGGGGGCGCAGGCGGCGGCGGAATTCGGGAACGAACACAATTTCGTTTGGAAGGACGGGGACATCTATCTGCACGGCAAGGGCGCCACACCGGCCTGGCGGGATGAGCGTGGGCGCCCATTGTTAGGATTGATTCCCCTGAATATGGCCGCTCCGATTCTGATTGTGCTGGGAGGGAACAACGACGAGTTTCTTTCGTTTGCACCGCATGGAGCGGGCCGGAACGTGTCGCGCACGGCGCTGAAACGGCGGTTCCCAGACGAGGCGAGCCGGCTTCGGACGATCGCGGAAAGCACCGAGGGGATCGATGTGCGCTGGTTCTGCGGGCAGCCGGACTTGAGCGAGACGCCGGTTGCCTACAAGGACGCCGAGGATGTCCGCGCCCAGATCGAGCAATTCGGGCTGGCGGAAGTGGTGGCCGAGATTCGTCCCCTGGGGTGCATCATGGCCGGAGAATACGAGGGTCCGGCCCCCTGGATGCGGCGAGAGGAGGAACTCACGCCGAAGCAGAAGCGGCAAATGGAACATCGGGCGGGACGGCGCCGGAACCGCCGGGAGTTGCGCGGAGAGTTTTGACTGGGGGCGGCCGGCCGCGGGCAGGGCGCCAGCGCCGGGAATTGCCCTTGCATTCGGGTTGCCCGGTGGCAGCCTCGGGCACACGCGTTTTTGACATGCCTGATCTCCAACCTGGCTCGCCCCTGCATTCCGACGATGTCGCCGCCATCGATCAACTCCGCGACACCTACAACCGGCTGACCAAAGAACTCGGCAAAGTGATCGTCGGCCAGCAACGGGTCATCGAGCAGCTCTGCATCTGTCTCTTCGCCCGGGGGCATGCCTTGCTCATGGGAGTGCCCGGTCTGGCCAAGACCCTGCTGATTTCGAAGCTGGCCGAAACGTTGTCGCTCAGTTTCAGCCGGATTCAGTTTACACCGGACCTCATGCCCATGGACATCACGGGCACGGACATCCTGCAGCAGACCGAGATGGGCAAACGGGAGTTCGAGTTCACCCGGGGTCCGGTGTTCGCCAACATCGTCTTGGCTGATGAGATCAATCGCGCTCCCGCCAAGACGCAGGCGGCGATGCTCGAGGCCATGCAGGAACACCGCGTGACCGTGGCGGGACGCACTTACACGTTCGAGGAGCCCTTTTTTGTGTTGGCGACGCAAAACCCCATCGAGCAGGAAGGCACCTATCCTCTGCCGGAAGCTCAACTGGACCGCTTCATGTTCATGATTGGCGTGGACTATCCGGACCGAGCCGAAGAGATCGCCATCGCCCGGTCGACGACCGGCGCGAGCCTGCCCACGCTCGAGCACGTTCTGGACAAGCCCCTCGTGATTGCTTGTCAGGATCTGGTGCGGCGCATGCCGGTCCCCGAGCACCTGTACGAGTTCGCGGTAGACCTGGTGCGGCGAACACGGCCGGCGGCGGCAGGCGAGACTCCGGACTGGGTCAAACCTTTGGTGGGTTGGGGAGCGGGGCCGCGAGCGGTGCAGTATTTGATCCTTGGCGCCAAGGCCCGGGCGGCGCTGCACGGAGGATACATGGCGCGTCTGGAGGACATCGCCGCGGTGGCGGAACCCGTCTTGCGACACCGCGTGATCACCACGTTTTCAGCGCAGGCAGACGGCATCTCGAGCATCGACGTGACCAACCGCCTGTTGGAAGAGTTGAGAAAAGCGGGATGATGGAAGTCGTGGTGTGTGTTCGCGTTGCTCGCTGGGGTTGTGGAGTGATTCCGGCCGCAGATCTGCTTCACAAGGCCGGAATGGGGCTTCGTTGAAGAACGGGAGTTCTTGAACCATGCCGGTAGATCACAGTTTCCTCGACAGCACGGTACTCTCCAGGCTGATGGGGCTGCCGTTGAATGCGCGCCGGCCCATGATCGGCAACGCTTCCGGCCGTCATCGCAGCCCGGTCAAGGGATCGTCCATCGAGTTCGCCCAATACCGCCAATATGTTCCGGGAGACGACACGCGGCGGCTGGATTGGCGGACCTGGGGCCGTTCGGATCGCTTTTACATCAAGGAGTTCGAAGCGGACACTAATCTTCGGCTCGCCTTGATTGTGGACGCGAGCGGTTCGATGGGTTTTGGACCTCCCCAGGCCACTCGACTGGATTACGGAAGGAAATTGGCGGGAACGCTGGCCTACCTTGCGGCCCAGCAGGGCGACGCGGTCGGGCTGTGGGGGGTGGGGAAAGATCACAGGCAGAAAATTCCGGCCAAGCGGGGAGCGGCGCATTTGGGTGTGGCGCTTAATCAGTTAGGAGGGTTGCGGGCGCAGGGAGGCACAACCCTCCTCGAATCGCTGCACGAAGCCGCCGAACAAATCCGGCAGCGGGCTTTGGTGGCGGTGATCTCCGATTTTTTCGTTCCTCCGCTCACCCTCAGACACGCGCTCCAGCACCTGCTCTTCCGGCGTCACGACATCGCCTTGTTCCACCTTCTCGATCCTGTGGAGCTGACGTTCGATTTTGATCGTCCGGCCCGTTTCGTCGACATGGAAGGCGGCGACTCGCTGCTCATCGATCCTTCGTTGGTCGCCCGTCGCTACCGCGAGGTGGTGAAGAAGTATCTGACCGAGTTGGATGAAGTCATCCGGACGACGGGAGTGGACTATCACCGGGTGCGGCTCGGGGAGCCGTATGAAGAGGTCTTGGCCCGGTTTCTCCTTTCCCGCCTCCGCTCCGGCGGCGGCCGCCGGTCTTATTGAATGAGCTTTCTCCAACCGTTGCTGCTTCTGGGGCTTCCGCTGGCGTTGGCGCCGGTGATCATTCACCTCATCCACCAACTGCGCCGCCGCCAGATTCCGTGGGCGGCGATGATGTTCTTGCTGGCCGCCCAGCGGATGCACAAGGGTCTGTCCAAACTGCGGCAGTATCTCATTCTGGCGCTTCGCATGCTTGCGGTGGCGGCATTGATTTTAGTGATCGGCCGGCCCCTGGCCGGCGGATTGCTCGGGCTGACCGGCGGCGCGCCGGATTCGGTGATCGTGTTGTTGGACCGCAGCGCTTCCATGGAGCAGAAGCTGTTGAGCACGGGCACCAGCAAGCGGGTCGCGGCGCTGCACAATTTGACCGAGGCAATCGAGGAGGCTTATGGCGCGCGATCGAAGTTGACCCTGATCGACAGCGCCACGCTTGAGCCGACGGCGATCGAAAACGCAAAGGTGTTGCCCGATCTGCCCCAAACCGGGCCGACGGACACAGCGGCGGACGTGCCGGCGCTCATGCAGGCGGGGCTGGATTTCATCACGGCGAACCGCACCGGACGCACCGATCTCTGGTTGGTTAGCGATCTCCGCCAAGCCGGATGGAACGTCGGCGGAGGCCGGTGGAAGGCTTTGCGCGAGGCCTTGGCCTCGCTGGAGGGCGTCCGGTTGCACCTTTTGGCCTATTCGGAAAGTCCGGAGGCGGATTTGGGAATTGTGGTGGAGAAAACCGCGCGGCGTGAGACCGCGGACGGCGCGGAACTGTTGATCGACCTGCGGATCCGGCGCAGTGAACCTGTGAGCGAGCCCCTAACCGTGCCGGTTCGCGTGGTGGTCAATGGCTTGGGCAGCGCTCTCGATGCCGTCTTGCAGGGCGACGAAGTCCTTTTGCAAGCGCAGGCCATCCCGATCGATGGAAACACCAAGCGGGGCTGGGGCCGAGTCGAGCTTCCGGCCGACGCCAATCCGGCGGACAATGTGTTCCACTTCGTCTTTGGAGAGCCGCCGCCTCTGAAATCGGTGATTGTGAGCGAAGCGGAGGAGGTCGCCGTTCCCTTGCAAGCGGCCTTGAGCGCGGCGGCCGATCCGGCGCGCAGTTATGATTGCGCGGTTCTTCCTCCGGGCCGGGCGGCGGAGATCGTTTGGGACGAGACGTCTTTGGTGGTTTGGCAGGCTCCCATTCCTCCGGCGGAATCCGCCGCGGCAACGCAGTTGGAAGCGCAAGTGCGGGCAGGACGGGCTTTGCTGTTTCTGCCGCCCGAGACTCCGGGTCAGGAGCCCTTCGAGGGAGTGCGGTGGGGGAACTGGCGGGCGGCGGACGGAGCCGAGCCCCTTTTGCCGGAATGGTGGCGGACCGACGCCGGCTTGCTCGCCCACACGCGCGCTGGAACAGCGTTGCCGGCCGGAGAACTCGAGGTCCAACGCTGGTGTGAGTTGGTGGGAGAAGGAGTGCCGTTGGCGCGCTTCGGCGAGGACGCGGACCGGGCCCCGTTGCTCTTGCGGACTTCGCGCGAAAGCCAGAGCGGCGCCTATTTTTTGACGACTTGGCCGGGTCCGGGCGCCTCGAGTTTGGCCCGGGACGGAGTTGTGCTTTTCGCGCTGTTGCATCGCGCGCTGCAAGATGGCTCGGCCTCTTTGGGAAACGCGGTGCAACGCGAAGCCGCCGCGGGTTCACTGGGAGATGATCCTTCGGACTGGACCCGGGTGGACCTGGACGATCCAGCCTTGGTTTCAAGCATCGACCGGCCGCTGCAGTCCGGGGTTCTGGAAAGAGCGGGCGCTTCGGGCGACACGGCCATGCTCGTCGCGCTCAACCGGGCTCCGGACGAGGATGCGCCCCAGGTCGTCGCGCGTTCGTCGCTGGAGGAGATGTTTGACGGGCTCGATTGGCGGCTGCACGAGCGGACCTTGGAGAACGAGAAGAGTCTAACTAACGAAGTCTGGCGCACCTTCCTTATGATTATGGCCGCGGCTTTGATCTTGGAGGCGCTGCTGTGCATGCCGGGCCGAAGCCCTAAGGAAAGCAGGAGTCCGATGGAGTTGTGGAAGGAGGCGGCATGACGATTGGCGACAAGGAACTCGTCTTTAGCCAGACGCCGTTTTTTCTCACGGCTTCGATTCTCTTCCTGGTCGTGGTGGCCGTCCTGGCTCTTGAGGGTTGGCGGCGCAGCGGTTGGCGCCCGGCGATCGGATGGCTGGAGCTGGCGCGTGTGGCGACGGCGGCGGCCATCGCCCTCACATTGAACCAGCCGGAGTTGCGTGAAACGTTCCGTCCGGTAACAAAGCCCGTGGTCGCGATTCTGCACGACGTTTCGGGGAGCATGGAAACGCCGGACGTCTTGGACCCGGCCAACCCGGGGGCGGAACCGTTCACCAGGAAGGATGCCGTCGCGGCGTTGACGGATCCGGCGTTGTGGGCGCCGTTGCAGACCCGCATGGATGCCGTCATCGAGCCGTTTTCGTCCGCCGAAGATCCACCGGCCGAAGGCACGGACCTGCACGCCGCCTTGATGCGGGTCCTCGAGCAGCAACCGCGGTTGGCGGCGTTGGTCCTCATCAGCGACGGAGATTGGAATACGGGTCAAGCTCCGGCGCTGGCGTCGACCTTTCTGCGGATGCGCGGGTCTCCCGTGATCGCGGTTTCCGCCGGATCCGAGGCGCGCCTGCCGGATGTCGAGATCGTGAGCTTCGACGTTCCGACCTTTGCGGTGGCGGGCAAACCCCTGCGCATTCCTTTCGCCATCGATTCGGCGCTTCCGCGCGATGAGGTTGTGGCGGTCACAATGACAACTTCGAGCGGAGAGGAGATCGTCGAGCAGCACACGCTGCCGGCGATGGGCAGGCTGGAGGCGGCCCTGCTGTGGAGGCCGGGAGCCCCAGGCAATGTGTCCTTGAGCCTGACCGTGCCTCAATTGGGAGGCGAGCGGAACTTGGAGAACAATCGCAGCGAAGCGGAACTGGATATCCGGCTGGAGCAGTTGCGGGTCCTCGTCATCGAAAGTTACCCCCGCTGGGAGTACCGTTATCTGCGCAACGCGCTCGAGCGCGATCCGGGGGTGGAGGTGAATACACTGCTGTTTCAGCCCGACCTGGGCAAGGTAGGCGCGGGCCGCGGTTATCTGACGGGGTTCCCCGGCGAAGAGGCTCTGGCGTCCTACGACGTCATCTTTTTGGGCGACACGGGGGTCGAGACCGGCCAGCTCTCGCCGGAAGATTGCACGGCGATCGTCCAGGTGGTGCGAGACCAGGCGGCGGGTTTGGTTTTCTTGCCCGGTCTCCGCGGTCACACGGCGTCCTTGCTGGCGACGGATCTTTCCGAGCTGCTTCCCGTGGTGTGGGACGACGCTCAGCCGCGGGGCTGGGGGACGTCGAATCCGGGCCGCTTCACTCTAACCGAGGCGGGGGCCGAAAGTTTGTTGACCAAGCTGGAGGACAGCGAGGAAGCCAGCGCTCGCGTTTGGTCCCTGCTGCCGGGATTTCAGTGGTATGCGCCGGCTCTGCGGGCCAAGGCGGGATCGGAGGTGCTGGCGACGCACGCGACGGAGGCGAATGTGTATGGGCGGATACCCCTCATCGTGACGCGCACCTTTGGGGCAGGTAAAATCCTATACATGGGCGCGGACGGCGCTTGGCGCTGGCGGCGCGGGGTCGAGGACCGGTATCACTACCGTTTCTGGGGTCAGGTGGCCCGTTGGATGGCTTATCAACGCAACATGGCGCAAGGGGACAGAATACGCCTATTTTACGCGCCCGACCGTCCCCGCTCCGGCCGGACCCTGACATTGAACGCCAACGTCATGAGTCTCACCGGCGAACCACTGCGCGATGGAGTCGTCGTGGCCCAGGTGATCTCGCCCTCGGGGAGGCCCTCCAGCGTCCGTTTTCTCCCGGCGGGTCCGGAAGCCTGGGGGTTGTTCACGGCCGCCTTCACCCCCGCGGAACCGGGCGTCTACAGGGTCCGGTTGACGAGCGCCGAGGCCGGAGCCGCCCTCGAAACCGGGATTTCCGTCCAAGGCTCGCGCAGAGAAAAACGCGGCCAGCCGGCCCGTCCCGAGGTCTTGCGCGAGATTTCGATGCTGACGCGCGGTCAGTTTTTGGACTCCGTGGATCCGGAGACGGTTCTCGCCGCCGTCTCGGCGCTGCCGGAGGAGAAACTGATCGAGCGCCGCCTGCAGATCTGGGCGCACCCGGTATGGGCGGGGATCGTCATCTTGCTGCTGGTCGTATTCTGGGCGGGCCGGAAGGCGGCGGGAGTTTTTTAAGGGTGCATGAACGGGAGAACTTGGTGAAGAAGGTTCGCAGTCCCGGACTTGAAATACGTCGAGATGGGGCTAGGAAAAGCGAGACCGGATGGGGGTCGACCCACGGCCTTCGGCGATCGGCAGAATTGAGCAGGCAACCGTGAACGTGATTCCGCTATGAACCGGCCCCTTCCTCCAGTGCTCGCGGCGAAGCTCGCCGGTTATCGACGGCAAGTCTGGGTCGTGAAACTGGCGGAGGGGCTGCTCGCGGCGTTGTTTGCCTTGGGCGTTTCCTATTTGCTGGTCCTGCTGCTTGACCGGATTATCGAAACGCCGGTCTGGCTGCGTTTTTCCTTGTTGATCGCCGCGGCGGCCGTGACCGGGTTGGGCTTGCCCTTGAAGTGGCATCGCTGGGTGTGGCGTCAGCGGCGGCTGGAAGATGCCGCGCGCCTGTTGCGCTGGAAGTTTCCCCGCTTAGGCGACCAACTGTTGGGCATCGTTGAGCTGGCCAGGGAGGACCTGGTTACGGGAAGAAGCGAACGGCTGGTGCAAGCGGCCATGGATCAAGCCGGAGAGGAAGTTAAGGACCTGGACTTTTCCGGCGCTGTGCCTCAGCCGTCGCACTGGAAATGGGCGGGGGCTGCCGTGGCTGCATCCGTCCTCATCGCGATGGGATTTGGATTGATCAACGACGCCGCCCGCAATGCCTTGGCCCGCTGGCTCACGCCGTGGCGCAACGTCGAGCGCTTCACTTTTGCGCAGGTCGAGGACATTCCGGATCCATTGGTGGTGCCGCTGGCCGAGTCCTTCACTCTGCCGGTGAGCCTGAGGGAGGGCGCCCGTTGGAAACCGGATGAGGCCGTGGGGCGCGTCGCCCGGCAGCCTGCAGTCAGCGCCAAACGTGCGGGCATGGGCTACGAGCTGTCGTTTCCCCCACAGAAACAGGACGCGCAAGCGCTGCTGAAGGTAGGCGATGTGCGGGAACGGATCCGGGTCGAACCGCGTCCGCGCCCCGAATTGACGGAGTTGCAAGTGCGCTTGGACTTGCCGGATTATTTGCGATACGAAACCGAGCCGGTAATCGAAGTGCGGGGGGCTTCGGTGAGCATCGTGCAGGGGGCGCGCGCCATTTTCGAAGCGCGAGTGAGCCGGGAGCTGGCGCAGGCCGCGTTGGACGGTGTGCCCGTCTCGATGGAGGGCGACCGCTTGGTCAGCGAACCGCTCGAAGTCCCCGAAGAGCGGGACCTGACCTTTACCTGGAAAGATGCGTTGGGCCTGACGCCCCTCGTCCCGCTGGTGCTGCAAGCGCGGCCAATCGAGGACGAAGCTCCGCGTTTGGTGGCGCGGCGGGAAAGTCAGGAGCAGGTGGTGCTCGACTCCGAGGTGGTCGCCTTCGACGTGTCCGCTTCCGACGACTTCGGTATTCGACACATCGGTTTGGAATGGAGAGGGGTGGGCGACGGCCAAGAGCCGGACGTGGAAGCCAGTGAGGTAGCCGGATGGAAGATCGCATCCGCGGGAGCGCCCGAGATGAAACAATTGGAAGCGCGGGCCACGTTTTCGGCAAAGCGCGAGGGAATTGCCCCGCAGACGGTGGAAGTCCGCGCTTGGGCGGAAGACTATGCGCCGGGGCGGGAGAGAAGTCGAAGCGCGACTTTTGTTCTCCATGTTCTCAGCCCTGACGATCACGCCATTTGGGTGACGCAACAGATGGCGCGGTGGCTCGAGGCGGCGCAGGAAACCTATGAGCGGGAGCAGCGCCTGCATCAAACCAACAAAGAGCTGCGCAGCTTGAGCGCGGAAGATCTCGACCGTCCCGAGAACCGGCGCCGGGTGGCCCTGCAGGCTTCAGCGGAAACGGCAAACAGCGAGCGTCTTGGAGCGCTGACTGAAGCCGGACGGAACTTGGTAGACCAGGCCACCCGGAACCCGGAGTTCGACGCGGAACGTTTGGAATCCTGGGCCCTTATGCTTCGGATGCTGCAGGATATTGCGGCCAATCGCATGCCCAGCGTCGCGGATCTGTTGAAGGAGTCCGCGGACGCGAAGGCGGACGCGCAACTGGCGTCGAATCATCCGGGCGCCCAGAATCCGGCGGAGAGTCCTCCGGGTTCCAGCGATCCTGCCCAGCAGGCGGAACCCGGCGAGGACGGCGCTTCGAATGTGGAGAGCGCCCAGGCCGGGAATGGCCAGGGCCAAGCGGGGTTGCCCCAAGAATCTTTGACGGCGCCAGCACTCACGCAGGGGCCGCAATCGCCCAAAGCCGGCGGTCCTCAGACGGGTTCGCCGCCGGATTCTTCAGCAAAGCCGGCGGCTCCGTCGATCAGTCTGACGGAGAGCACGATGAACACGCCCAAGGCCGGGGATGATGCCGCCAGTTCTGGGAAGACCGGCCCCGCTCCCCTAACGCTTCCATCGAATTCGCTGGCTTCGCCGCCAAGCAAAGGGGGCGGCTCGCCTCCCGCGTCTTCAGCGCAGGAAAGTCTCGAGGAAGGCATTCAGGAGCAAAGCGATCTTCTTGCGGAGTTCGCCAAGGTGGCCGACCAGTTGAACGAGATCCTGGCCAGCTTGGAAGCGAGCACTTTTGTCAAGCGTTTCAAGGCCGCCGCCCGGCAACAATTGCAGCTCGCTTCGAACTTGGGCGAAAAAACGTTGGACGCCTTTGGAATCGTCCGGGAAAACCCGGACATGAGCGCGCCCCTTCCGGCGGTCGCCGCGGGCGACAGAGAGGAGCCCGTTCCCAGCCCGGAGCCAGCGCCAGAGCCGCTTCCGGCGGCGGTGGAACCAGAACCGCCTTTTGTGACCACCTTTGCGCCATTGGCTTCGAAAAAGGCCAAGGATCAGAGCGACGTCGTGCGGGTCATCCTCAGTGATCTCGAAGCCTACTACCAACGGCGCCCTGACCTGCATTTCAAGAAAGTGATAGGCGAAATGAAAGAAGTTCGCGTGGTGCAGGAATTGACCCGGGTCGGTGAGCGCGCCGCGGATAACTACAGCGGGAACGCCATTCACGCCGCGGAACTCTGGGCGGACACCATGGACCGCTGGGCCGAAGAGATGGTGTCCGTCGGCAGGGCTTTCTGCTGACAAGGCAGCGGGAGCGGTGACAGTTTGCCACCGGAGATCGTGTTGAAAGTCATGCAAGCATTGCGCGACGAGATGAAACTGCGAGATGAAACTCGCGAACTGGGCAACGCAGAGGGGGCCTTGGACCACAAGGACTTCGTTGCCCGGGCGGAGGTCTTGTCCACGGAGCAGGAGCGCGTCAGCGGGCATGTGCAAAGCGCCATGGACGACATCGTCTTTCTTCCGCTGGGGGCGCAGAGGTTTGGCAAGGAACTGGCGTTGCTTGGTCAGGTCGTCCCGGTGATGGACGAGGCCGCGGGGATTCTCAGGATGCCCGACGCTGGACCTCCAGCGATCGCGGCGGAAACCGAGGCCATCGAGCTGCTCTTACAAACGAAACGCCAGAATCCCAACGGCGGCGGCGGCGGCGGCGATCCAGGCGGCGGCGGCAGCGCCGCGCGAGCGTCGTCTGCGGCGTTGACCGATATCGGGCCCGGAAGCGACCCCAGCAGTTTGGTGAGCGCGCGTCCGGTCGGTCAAGCAACGGGCCGGGCTGGACGCGAGTTTCCGGATGAGTTCCGTTCGGGACTGGATGCCTATTTCAGCAACCTCGAAGGAACGGGACGAAATCCATGATGTGGAAATGGGCGCGCCGTCGCTCAGGCAGAGCGAAGGCGCCAGGGCTCCGGCGGCGCTGGAGTTCTGGCGCGGTTTGGCTGTGGGTGTCGAGTTGCGCTCTCCTGCCCGGGCCGGTTCTCGGGGTTGCCGGGCAAGAGGACAGCGCCGCGGTCAAGAATGGTTTGACGGCGGAAGAAGACCGGGCATTTGAAGAGTTTATCGAGAAGGGAGCGGAGTTGCGGCGGGAGGCGGTCGAGAAGAAGGTCGGCGAGGCCATCGCGGATGTGATCGGAGATCTCGATCTCGATGAGCCTTCCCAGGAAGCTCTGCGGTCCTTGGAGCCCCAAGTGGTCGAGGGCGCCCAGTCGGTCTGGCGACAGCGGTTTCGAGAGTGGTTGACGCCCTACCTCCAGCAATCAGGCAACGCCCTGGGTATGCTGAAGGAGTGGAACCCCGTTGATCTGAGCGCGAACGCGACGGAGGTTTCGGTCCGGATTCAGCTTACGGAGGCTTGGAAGGAGGGATTGGCAAGAATACTGACGTCTGAGGAGGCGGCGCAACATGCGGAGAAGGAGGCGCAGCGCTTAGCAAGCATCCAAGAGGAGCTGACTGAGTATCTGGATGCCTGTGACGCCAGCGCGTTCGACGCCATGCTTCCGATGATGGATTCTGATCTCGGTGAGATCCGGCAGATCGTGGGGCTGGACGAAGAGCGAAGGCAAAAGTTGGAGAAGCTGGCGGAGGAGGCGGTCAGGGCGACCGTTCGGCGCTGGCGGGAGCGCAAAGAGCAGCGGTTGCTGGAGATGGAGGACGAGCAGCGGGAGATGATGATATCGCGGGGGGGCATGATGGGGGTGGACACTTCCCATGTCGACGGGCAACCCCAGCAGAGTCCGGCGTGGCAGGCGGCCCTGGCTGACGTTCTCACGGAAGACGAGCGCGCTTTGATAGCGGCGAGGCGGTCGGAGAACCGGTCGCGCCGTTCCGAGGCTCTGGCCTTAGTCCTGATTGACTTCGTCGACCGGTTTATCGGATTGAGTGAGCAGCAGCGTCTGGATTTGTTAGAGGCCGTCAACGAACCGATGCTCCGTTTGCCCGACCATTATTATCGCTCGGCCGGAAGAGGGTATTTTTCGCTCGATCCCGGACAGATGTTCCAGCAACTTTCTGAGGTCGACGAAAAGATTCTGCGAGCCATTATGGACGAGTCGCAGATGAAACGATGGAACGTCCTGACTCCGCAAGTCCTGGCGCGGCATTCGCATATCCCATCCACTGCCGGAGCCCTCGAAGGAATCGACGTGCCGTCCCCAGAAGACATGGACGCGGGCGCGGCGGACCGGTTGGTGTCTGTCTATCTGCATCGAAGGTCGAAGGAAATGCGGCGGAAACATCAAGTGATGATGGAAGCAAAGGCGGCACGGGTGGCGCGCGCGGCGAGTCTCGCGCCGGAAGCGGTGAGGGCGCTGAACACGGCCGCCAAGGGGTCGGCCGAGGAATTGGCGCGGCAAAACATCCAGAATTTAGAGCATTGGGCCAGGCAGCAGTTTCAGGCTGTGGCGCCCAAGGATGTGCCGACTAAGCTGAAGTCGCTGAACGGACCCTATTATTCAGATCAACATCATCGCGAGGATCCGCAGCTTTGGCAAACGACTCTGACTCGCGTCCTTTCGGAGACAGAGCGCGAGGCCTGGGAGACTGAGGAAGGCGCGGCCAAAGCTTGGCAGCGCAGGAGTCAAACAGCGGTGGTTATGACCGAAGTGGACAAGCACGTCGCGTTGGAAGCGGAGGCGCGGCAGCGGCTCGAAAACCGCGTCGCCGAATTGATTCAGGAATACGAAACCGACTTTTCCAACATGTTCAGCTTTGCGTGGCACTGCGAGGGTTATTACGCGGCGATGCCTCTGGGCATGATGACCGAGCAGGAATGGGGGACTTTTTTTGATCCAAAGCAGATGGAAATTCTTCACGGGCGCGGTCTGGCCGAGATCCAACAGATGGCCGACAATATCCGGCAAAACCGCCAGCAGCGGACGAAAGAATGACGGCGATTGGACTTTCTGACCGCCATCGCCCCTAACCCAGATTCCTCATGCCCTTTCTGCTATGGCGCGCCGCGCCCCATCCTGCCTTCGTTCCGCCTGCCTCGGGCTTGAACAGGGTGCGCTCACCCAGCTCTGCGCCCTCGGCTGCGCGCGCCTTGGCAGTAAGGGGTTCGCAGCGCCTCACGACGCAACGGTATGAGAAATGCAAGCTAACGGTCATTTATAGGGAATCTCCATCACCGGTTCTTATGCGCTTCGCTCGCGTCTCTTTCCCGGGCTTGGTCCTGCTCGTTTTCGCATCCGCGCTCGCGACGGCGACGGCGCAGGATCCAACGCTTCGTTTCGGCGGCGAGATTCCGCCGGAGGTCGACGAGATCTACGAGCGCGGTCTTTCCTGGCTGGCGGAGAACCAAGAGGAGGCCGGTTCTTGGCCGGGCGGGCAGACCGGGCCCGGAGTGGACGGCCTTTGTGTGATGGCGTTTCTGGCCAGCGGGGAGGATCCGAATTTTGGACGGTGGACGCTGAACATTCGCAAGGCTCTGCGTCACATCATTCTGGCTCAGGATGAAACCACCGGTTACATTCCCAACAGCATGTATCACCACGGCTTTGCCATGCTGGCGCTCTCCGAGGCGTCTGGGGTGGTGGATGAGTTAGCGCTTTGGCAAGGGGCCGAGACGCGCGGGAGAAGCATCGCCCAGGCGATTGACCTCGCCGTGGGTTGCGCCGCCACCGCTCAGAAAAAAAATCGCTGGGGCGGGTGGCGCTACAGTCCCGACGCGAGCGATGCCGATACCTCGGTGTCGGGCGCCGTGCTGATGGGGCTGCTGGCTGCCCGCAACGCCGGAATGCATGTGCCGGACGAAACCGTGGACGCCGCCTTGGAATATATGCGCCGGAGCACGGGCCGCGACGGCTCCGTGGCTTACGCCGGCGGACTCGGCGGCATGGGGGAGTCGATGAACCGGTCCTGCATCGCCGCCTTGGTGGCGGCGGTGAGCAAGCAAAAGGATGAGGAAAAGTTCCCGGCAACCGTGAAACACATCACTTCCCGTTTGGAGCATCGGGAGAGCGGTTATCTCGAGTATTTTCGCTATTACATGGCGCAAGCCCTTTACCAAACCGATTATGAGGCTTGGCAGAAATGGAACGTCATGACCGTGCGCATTCTCGACGAGACGCAAGCCGAGGACGGCAGCTTCGGCAGGAGCGCCTACAGCACAGCCATGTCCTTGCTCACCCTGGCGTTGAACTATCGTTTTCTCCCCATTTATGAACGCTGATCACGCCCCGCCATCCTCGGCGGCGCCGGCGCGGAAGATGCGTTTCCGGAGCCTGTCGCGCGCCTGGTTTTGGGCCACGGGAGGGTTTCTCCTCCTGGGAACTCTCGCGGGGCTGTGGGGTCAAGAGCCGGGAGAGGTGAAAGCGGATCTGCCCCAGGCGCCTCCTCTGCCGCGCCTGCTCATCGAACCTTCGTCCCGGGCGATCGCCGAGATCGGCTGGAGATTCGGAGAGACCTTGCAAGGGGAATTGGCGGGCGCCGATGGGGCGCACCTGATGTGGAAAGCCGATCTCTTCACCGAACCGGTCCGATTGCGGCGGGAAGTCATTCGGCGGGTGGATTTTGCGGGGCCCTTTGTAGCCGCATCGGATCCGTTCCGGATCGTGCTCATAGACGGGAGTCATCTCACCGGCGCGTTGCAGAGGGCGGATGAAGAGTCGCTGACTTTTCGCTCCGAAGCAGGCGGGGTCTTTACCCTGCGGCGCGAACTGCTCGTTACGGTGGAACGTATCCAGGGTGAAGGAATCGTGAGCGCCGGCCCCGCGTCGCTTCTGACCGGGGAACCTGTGACCAAAGGCCGCTACGAAAAGTCCGCGGCATATCTCGCGGCTGCGGGTCAAGCCGTGATCCTTGCATTCAACGGGGGAGTGAACCAGGCGCTGGAATTGCCGGAGAGGACTCAAGTGGAGATCCGCTTGCGCACGCAGGACGACCCCCACTTTTCTCTGCGGGCCGCCGCC
>DATKCT010000110.1:0-54000 GCA_035513055.1 Verrucomicrobiales bacterium
GCCCATGATCTCAGGGTGCGGCGACACGAAAACCCAGGGCGGTGGTCTGGCCTTCCCTGTTACCCAAGTGGGCTCCTGGCCGCGTTCGGCCCGGCTGCTGGCGGCCTTAAGGGACAGACGTGTGGGGCGGATGAACCGGACCGGGTTCGAAGCAGTGGCGGAAGAGGAGACGCGACGCTGTGTGGCCATGCAGGAAGAGGCCGGAGTGGACTTCGTGGTCGACGGAGAGTTGCGCCGGGATAACTTTTACTCGTTTCTTACCGACAAGGTCGAGGGTACCCGCTTGATGTCCCTGGCCGAGATGCTCGATACGGTCGAGGACAAGGCGGCTTTCGAGGAGATGCTCAACACGCTCGACGCGCCGGGTTTTTCGATTCGCAATCCTACCTGCGTCGGGAAGCTGCGGCGGCGGGAGTCGCTTGCGGTCGAGGAGCTTCGCTTCGTGCGGGGGCTGACGGAGAAGCCGGTCAAAGTCACCTTGCCGGGACCTTACCTGCTTACCCGGGCCATGTGGGTGACGGCCCACACGCAAAGCGTCTATGGCGACAAGCCGGTGATGGCGCAGGACATCGTGGGGATCCTGCGCGAGGAGTTGATGGATCTGGCGGACGAAGGCGCGGAATTCGTGCAGTTTGACGAACCGGTGTTGACGGAGGTCGTGCACAGCGGAGAGGCGCAAAGGCGGACCTTCATGTGAGCGACTTTGGCGACCCGCCGTGACGCGGGTTCCGAACTGGCGTACGCGGTCGAATTGATCAACGCGGTGGTCGCGGGGTTCGAGGAGCGGCTGCGGATCGGCCTGCATGTATGCCGGGGGAACTGGAGCAAGCGGGAGGACGTGCTGTTGTCAGGATCTTATCAGCCCCTGGTCGAGGCGTTTCAGTCCATGCGGGTGCGGCAGTTTGTCTTGGAGTACGCAACCCCAAGGGCGGGAGAATTGTCCGACATAGGCCGGTCTTTGGGGGACCGGGAAATCGGGCTCGGCGTGGTCAATCCCCGTTCGGATGTCGCGGAGCCGCCGGAAGTCATCGAGCAGAGGGTTCAGGAGGCGTTGTCGTTTTGGAGCGCGGACCGGATTTTTCTCAATCCCGATTGCGGGTTCGGATGTTTCGCCAACCGCTGTGTCAACGATGAGGCGATGGCTGCGGCGAAACTGCGTTCTATGACGGCGGCGGCGCGGAGGCTGCGGGAGCAGGGGCGGAGAACCGGGTGAAGGACGTGTTGATTCAATCTGCAACGCAGCGTCGCGCGCCCGCAGGGCCGGGGAGAGGTGCGGCTTCGCGACTCGGGCTGTGGCGCGGCCCTTCTGGCGCAACTTGTTGATAGCGTTGGCTTTGTTGCTCGCCGGTCACAAGTTTCAATTCGCTCCCTCCCCGTGTCGCGCCAACCTTCCCAACCCGTGCCGCGCGGCGTCACCGAGTGAATGAGCACGCCCTGAAGTCCGGCGAAACCCTCGGATTCTTCTGCTGGCAAGTCGCGCGAGACGAGCCGACCGGTTGGAACTTGATGATGCGCTTCATTCCCCTCTCTCTTCTGGCCGGCTTCTTGGGTATCGGTTGCGCCTCGGCGCGCGTGCATGGTCCGGTGTGCTTGTGGCATCTGGATCCGGCCTCGACCATGACGATCCAATGGCTGGAGGTGTTGAGGGAGAGCGGCGAGCCATTGGGAATATGGCGGGAGGGCCGTGCGGGTTTCGGCTACGGGGATGGCGACGACGAGACCGTGCTCGACATGCAGGGCCGCTCGACCGAAGTGCAGATTCGCCGGGTGTTTCACTGGGATTCGGCCGAACCGCCGGAAATGTCTCTGCGGATTCGTTATGACGACGGGTTTGTGGCCTTTATCAACGGGGTGGAAGTGGCCCGGGCGCAGGTGAAGCACGAGGAGGGAGGGACGGTTCATGTTGAGTCTCACGAAGCGGAAGAGTGGGAAGAGTTTGACTTGCCTGGAGCCGAGGCCGCTTTGCGCCGGGGCGCCAACGTCCTTGCCTTGCAAGGCTACAACGCAGGAATCGACAGCAGCGATTTCAGCTTGCATCCCGTACTCCGGAGCAAGTCGGGCGCGGGCATGGTGGATCTGGCGCCGGAAGGCGCGACCTGGCGCTACCGCATCGGGCCCGATCCTGGAAGAGAATGGCGGACGTCGGCGTCTGTGGACCTCGCTCCAGCCCGGGAAGCGGTGAGGGTCATTCCGCGTCCGTTCTCCTTCCGGTTCGCTGCGGAAGAATCCGATGACTGGCGCATTGCTCTGGTGAAAACGCGACCCTTTGCGGATACGGGAAACGCGATTCACAGCGTTGTCCTGACCAAGCTGCAGCCTGGAACTTCCTATCGCTTTGTGCTGGATGCCCCAGGTCCCGGGGGACCGTGGAAGCGCAGGGAATTCAAGTTTCGGACGGCTCCGGCAGTGGCCAGCGAGGAAATCGTCTTCGTTACCGGTGGCGACATGTTTGGCGACCGGGCGAAGTTGGACCGGATGAATGCGCGGGCGGGAGCGGAAGATCCATTGTTTGCCCTCTTGGGCGGCGACTTGGCCTATGCCAATGATAGCAAAGCGGAGCGTTGGTATGCATGGTTGGATTCGTGGAGCGAGAAGGCCGTCACTCCGGGCGGGAATTTGGTTCCCATGGTCATCGTCATCGGGAATCACGAGGTGCTGGACGGGGGTTCCGGGCCGGCTCATCCGCGATCGGAAGCCAAACAGTTCTATAGTCTCTTTCCGTTCCCCGAAGACCGGAGCAATTACGCGCTCGATTTCGGATCCTACCTGAGTTTGGTGCTGTTGGATTCCAACCACACACAGAGGCCGGCGGCGCAGACGCCGTGGCTGCGGGAGACGCTCGAGGCGCGGCGGAATCGCCCCCATCTTTTCGCGTGCTACCACCGTCCCACGTACGGAACGCTGGTGAAAGCAGACGAGATGGAGGTCCGAAAGGAGTGGGTTCCCCTATTTGAGCGCTACGGAGTGGATGTGGTTTTCGAGAACGACCATCATGTTTACAAGCGCACCTTGCCCATCCGCGACGGCAAGATCGATCCGGAGGGCGTTGTTTATTTGGGAGATGGCGCCTGGGGTGTGAACGTGCGCGAAATCCCTTGGCAGGAGATCCGCAAAGCCAAAGCGGACTACATCGTCCGTGCGGAAAGCATCAATCACCTTTACCGGGTGATTCTGCGGGAAGACCGGCAGCAGTTTGACGCGATGGACGCCGAGGGAAGGATTTTCGACAGTTACACTCGGTTTGTGGACGGCCCTAGGACCGTGAGACCGTGAGCATTGCGCGTTCTGCTCCGTTTTGTTGTGAATAGACTCTTCAGAATCCAGCTTTGAACTTTCACTCTCTCCAGCGCTGGTTATCCGGCCGGGCCGTCTTCGCAGCCGGAGCATTCTTCGCGTTTGTGGCCGGTCCCTGGGTCCTGAGCGGGCAAGGAACCGAGGATGGCGATGAGCCGGACGCCGCACCGCTTCCGGGTCATTCCTACCACGGGGAGTCTTTCAATGAAGGCCCGCGGCAACAGGCCTATTTATCGGGACGGACGGGTAAGGTGAGCTTTCCCGTGGCAGTTTCCAGTCCGGAAGCGCAGGCGTTCTTCGATCAGGGGGTGGGTCAATTGCACGGATTCTGGTATTTCGAAGCGGAACGATCCTTCCGGCAGGTGCTGCGCATGGATCCCCAATGCGCCATGGCCTATTGGGGTATGGCCATGGCCAACGTGAACAACGAGAAGCGGGCCGCACAGCTCATCGGCAAAGCGGAAGAAGCATTGGAGGGCGGCGCGCTGTCGGAGCGGGAGAGAATGTGGATCCGGTCGTTGGCCGCCTATCATCGGGATGGCCAGGGCGCCCGCAAACAGCGCGCCCGTCAGTTGGTGAGGGATCTCGAGGGCATGGCCGTGGAGTATCCCGGCGACCTTGAGATCCTGGCGTTTCTGGTTTTTCAGATTTGGAAGAACGAATCCGCGGGCTTGCCGATTTCGAGTCATCTATCGGTCGATGCCCTTTTGGACCGGATTTTGGAAGCGAACCCGGAGCATCCGGCGCATCATTACCGGATTCACTTGTGGGACAACGAGAAGCCGGAACGCGCATTGGCTTCGGCGGCGCGCTGCGGGCAAAGCGCGCCGGGGATCGCGCACATGTGGCACATGCCCGGACACACCTACAGCAAGCTACACCGATACCAGGATGCCGCTTGGCAACAGGAGGCTTCAGCACGCGTCGATCACGCCCACATGATGCGGGACCGGGTTTTGCCCGACCAGATTCACAACTACGCGCATAACAACGGCTGGCTCGTGGAGAATCTCGGATACGTGGGCCGGGTCGAAGAGGGTATCGCGATTTCCGTGAATCTTGTGGAACTGCCGCGTCTGGCCCGTCTGAGCGAATTGGGAGGGCTGCGCTACTCCAGCGGCGGAAGCAGTTATTCGGAGGGAAGGAGGAGGTTGTTCGACTTGCTGGTGGATTACCAACTGTGGGACCGGCTGCTGGCTCTGTGCGACACAAGATGGCTCGAACCCACAGACGACCCGCGCGAGCAGACCAATAGGCTTATGCACATGGGTCTGGCCAAGGTGTGGAAGGAGGATTTGACCGGCGCAAGAGCCGCGCTTGAGGGGTTGGGCACGGTGGTCCAAGACCTGCGGGAACGCAGGGAGTCCGCGACGGAAGCCGCTGCGGCAAAGGCTCGAGATGAGGGCAAGGAGGGAAAGGAGATCGAGGAAGCGGAGAAGAACGCTGGGAAGCCCTTCGACGAATTTCTCGGATCCATGGAGAAACACCGGCGTCAGTTAGAGACCTACCTTGCGGTCTTCGAGAAGCCGGCCCGGGAAGCCCGGGAGGCGCTCGACGAGTGCAAGGACATCCCTGCCGTCGAGCGCGCGCGCCTTTTTGCCCGGTTGGCGAACTACGAGAAGGCGGAAGAGATCCTCGTTCAGGAGGTTGAGAGCGGCCGCAATCCGCTGGTGGCGCGGTCCAATCACGCGCTCATGCTTCAGGCATTGGACCGGAAGGAGGAACTCAAGGCGGAAATGGAGACTCTCCGGACTCTAGCGTCCGCGGCGGATCTCGAGGCGCCGCCCCTGAAGGCCTTGGATTCCATTGCTCAAGAATGCGGCTTCCCCAAGGATTGGCGAGTCTCGCGTGAAGTTCTTGAGGATACCGGCAAACGGCCGGAACTGGATAGCCTGGGACCCTTCCGCTGGGAACCGGTCGAGGCGCCGCAATGGAGGTTGCCCCGGGCTGATGCGCCTGCTCTGGCCTTGGAGGATTACCGGGGCCGGAATGTTCTGGCGCTTTTCTTCCTTGGACGCGGCTGCGTGCATTGCCTCGAACAGTTGCAGGCGTTTGCTCCGGTTCATCAGGCCTATGCGGACGCCGGCATCGAGATCGTGGCGGTGAGCACTGACGGCATCGGGGGGTTGCCGCAGACCCTGCTGAGCGCCGAAGGCCAGGAGGGGAGCGGCCCCTATCCGTTTCCTTTGGTTTCCGACGCGGAGTTGGAAGCCTTTCGCGCCTATCGCGCCTTCGACGAATTCGAGGAGACGCCCATGCACGGCGCCTTCTTCATCGATGGTCAAGGCCTGATTCGTTGGCAGGACATCGGTTACGAACCGTTCATGGAGGCGGAATGGTTGCTGGGGGAGTGCCGCCGCTTGCTGGATTTGTCAGGAACGAAAGAAGCGGTGGCTGCTGTTCCGGAGCCCCAATGAGAACCCCAAGATCAGTGGATTGACCAGTATGGGAAGAATGAAGGCCTTCTGGACGGTGGTCAACGTGACTGGCATTATCGTCTTCGGGACGTTTGCCTTCTTGCAGCGCAATGACGTGGATCCGGCGCGATACCATGATCCGTCGAGATTGGACTCGCTGCTGTGGATTGGTTTTTACGGATTGATCGCCTTGATGTTCGCTTTCGCCTTGGGGAAGCGGTTTTCGGTTTGGTTGCTTGGGGCCGCCACACTGTTTTGTCTGATCGAGATGGCTATGACCCTGCGGGGGCTCATCCAGAACCTATCGGGAGACGAGGGATTCGTTCTGACCGGCGTTCAGATGTCGGCGCGACGCCCTTGGGTGGAACAAAGCCGGGAGTTTTTTGGCGCATTGATCGCGCTGGCGGCAAGCGGGTTATTGTGGCGGCAGCGCTGGTCCTGGAAACGGTTTGCGGCGGCAGAAAAGTGAGCGAAAGAGTGGTCGAAGCGAATTCGGTCCCGCTTGGCTGTTGCTTGTGAATGGAATGATGGAGCGCCTTTCAGCAAGGATTGCCGCCGGCGCGATGGCGACGGCTTTGCTTTGCATGTTTGACAGGGACGGGTTTGGCGCTGCGGAATCCTCTTTCGCGGTTCCACTTCCCGAAGGAGTGAAGGCGGTATGGGACCTGGAGTTGGCCCATCGTGAAATCACCGCCACACGGGAACGGTTGAGCCTCAACGGTCTGTGGCGTTGGCAGCCCGCGGACCTCCGCTCCGCTCAAGCGCCGGCGGGAAGCTGGGGCTATTTCAAGGTTCCGGGATCCTGGCCGGGGATTACCGATTACATGCAAAAGGATTCGCAAACGGTCTTCGCACATCCCGATTGGCGCGAGACCAATCTTTCCTCGGTCCCCGCCGCTTGGTATGAACGCGAATTGACCGTGCCGGCGGATTGGTCGGGCCGGCGGATCACACTGGGGCTCGATTGTTTGAACTCGTACGCCGTCGTTTACTTGGATGGCAGGCGTGCCGGTGAAGCGCGATTTCCGGCTGGCGAAGTGGATCTCTCGGCGCTCTGCAGGGCAGGTTCCAAGCATCGGCTCAGCCTCTTCGTGGCGGCGCTTCCCCTCCAGGGGGTCCTCCTCTCCTACGCGGACTCGGCCGCCGCCCGCGAGGTCCAGGGGACGGTGGCGCGGCGAGGGTTGTGCGGCGACATCACGTTGAGTGGTGTGCCCGCCGGACCCTGGGTCCAGCGTGTGAAGGTGGAACCATCGGTCCGCCGGAAGGACCTCAGAATCGAGTCAGCGCTTTCCGGCGTTTCCTCCGGCAGCCGCTGCTGGCTCCGCGCTCGAGTTAGGGAGAAGCAGGGGGATCAGCCGGTTCAAGAGTTTTTTAGTCCGCCCTTTACGGGCGACGACCTCGGCGAGGATGGACGGATCGTCTTTACGGCGCCGTGGATGCCAGGCTCGCTTTGGGATGTGGATACGCCTGAGAATACCTGTGAACTGGAGATCGCCCTCCTGGACAGCGATCGCCGTCCCCTCGACGTCTTTTGGAAAGAACAGTTTGGGTTTCGTGAACTCTGGATCGAGGGCCGTGATTTCATCCTCAACGGCAGCCGCTTGTATCTTTCCGCCGTTCCATTGGACAACGCTCAAGTGGGGGCCGCGCTGGCCACCTACGAGGCTGCCCGGGAAAGCTTCGAACGGCTTCGGAGTTTCGGCGTCAATTTCGTCTACACGCACAATTACGGCTGCGAGCCGGGATCCCACCTCGCCTTCGCTGAGATCCTCCGCGCCGCGGACGACGCCGGGATGTTGACGGCGCTCTCGCAGCCCCACTTCAGCCATTACGAGTGGGATGACCCGAGGGCTGACGAGACGAACGGCTATGCCGGACACGCCGAATACTATGTGGACGTGGCAGGCAACCATCCATCGGTGGTCTTCTACGCCATGAGCCACAACGCCACCGGCTACAACGAGGACATGAATCCCGATATGATCGACGGGATCCGGGACGCGCGAGATTCCTGGGCCTCTCGAAACGTCGCGCTGGCGCGACGGGCCGAGGCCATCGTGCGCCGCCTGGATCCGGCTAGGATCATCTATCACCATGCCTCGGGCAACTTGGGGCCGATGCATCCGGTCAACTTTTATCCTAACTTTGTTCCGATTCAGGAGATGTCGGATTGGTTCGGGCATTGGGCTACGGAAGGAATCAAGCCGGTCTTTCTCTGCGAATATGCGGCGCCGTTCACCTGGGATTGGACGATGTATCGAGGCTGGCATCGGGGAAAACGGGAGTTCGGCAGCGCCGAGGTTCCGTGGGAATTCTGTCTCGCGGAGTGGAATGCTCAGTTCGCCGGCGATCGCGCCTATCCCGCCAGCGAGCTTGAGCAGACCAACCTCCGATGGGAGGCCGGGCAGTTCCGAGAAGGCAAACTCTGGCGCCGTTGGGATTACCCGCACCCGGTCGATTCGAGCCGCTTCGAGGAACGTTACCCTATTTTTGCCGCCTACCTCACCGACAACTGGCGGGCCTTCCGGACCTGGGGCGTGTCGGCCGTATCGCCCTGGGAATACGGCCACTTCTGGCGGTTGCGCGAAGGAGTGGACCGGGGCCGAAAGACGCTGGCGGTGGACTGGGATCGCCTCCAACGGCCCGGCTTCAGTCCGGATTACCTCGATCAGCGCTACGAGCGGATGGACCTCGCCTATGAACGGGCGGACTGGGCAGCCACGCCTGCGGCCGAAGCCCTCCTGCGCAACAACCGGCCGCTGCTGGCCTGGATCGCAGGCCCGTCCGTCGCGTTCACCGCCAAGGACCATCTCTTTCTACCCGGCGAGACAGTCGAGAAACAAATCATCGTTCTCAATAATTCGCGGCGGCTGGCGCGGGCCAGTGTGCGTTGGTCGCTCGACTTGCCCAAGCCGATGGCGGGCCGGCAGGAGATAACGCTCGCCACGGGAGATCAGGAGCGCCTTCCCCTCCGGTTTCCGCTGCCGGAGGATACGCCCCCGGGCCGCTATGCGGTGGAGGCCAATGTCCGGTTTGAAGGCGGCGAAACCCAGGAGGATGTGTTTGTCCTCGATGTCCTCCCGGCTCCGGCGCCTGTGGCGGCGGATGCGAGGATTGCCCTCTTCGATCCTCAGGGAGAGACCGCTTCAGCGCTGAGCCGGCTCGGGATCGCCACCAAAGCCGTGGCGGCGGACGACGACTTGGCGGGCATTGACCTTCTCATCGTGGGAAAGGCGGCGCTGACCTTGCACGAAGCTGCTCCCGCAATTGCTGGGGTGCGAGAAGGCTTGAAGGTCATCATCTTCGAGCAAACAGCGGAAGCATTGGAAAGACGGTTAGGATTCAGGACGGCTCAATATGGTCTCAGGCAAGTCTTTCCCCGCGTGCCCGATCATTCAATCCTCAGCGGAATCACCGCTGAATTTCTGCGCGATTGGCGGGGGGAATCGACGCTTTTGGCGCCGCGCCTCGAGTATCAACCGGACCCGAAGTACTACGGGGCCCCGACGGTGCAGTGGTGCGGGTTGCCGGTGACTCGCCTGTGGCGTTGCGGCAACCGCGGCGCCGTGGCCTCGGTGCTGATCGAGAAACCGGCGCGCGGCGATTTTCTCCCTGTGATCGACGGCGGTTATAGCCTTCAGTACAGCCCGCTCTTGGAGTTCCGGGAAGGAACGGGGTTGATCCTGTTCTGCCAGCTCGATCTCACCGGCCGAAGCGAGAGGGATCCCGCGGCCGACTCGATCTTCCGCAACCTTCTCCGTTACGCCGCGACCTGGACTCCGGCGCCGCGGCGGGAACCGGTTTATGCGGGCGATGCGGCGGGACGCAGACATTTGGAGAGCATCGGCGTCGCGCCCATCGGTTTTGACGCCAGCCGCCTCAGCGGCAATACGGCGCTGATCGTGGGACCGGGCGGAGGCCGAGAGCTTGCGGCCGAGGCCGCGGCCGTGGACCAGTGGTTCCGGGCCGGTGGGCATGTCCTGGCCCTTGGCTTGGATCAGGATGATTTGGATGCGCTGCCGGGGGAACGGGCCGTGGTGCGAAGGAGCGAACACATCTCCACCGGGTTCACCGCAGGTGAGCATGGATCGCTCCTGGCGGGCGTCGGACCGGCGGATGTGCACAATCGCGATCCGCGCGTCATTCCCCTGCTCTCGGGCGGAGCGGCGCCGGCCGGCAATGGAGTTTTGGGGACGGGGCTCAGGACGCTCTATTGCCAGGCGACGCCATGGGAGTTCGAAAATGGGGAGCAGATGAACCGCAAACGCACCTATCGGCGATTCTCTGCGCTGATCAGCCGCCTGCTTGGCAATATGAGTGTCGAGAGTGTGACTCCGCTGTTGGAACATTTCGAGCGCGCCGTGGATCCTAACGCGGAAGAGAGACGGTGGCTGGAGGGGTTCTACCTCGATCAGCCGGAAGAGTGGGACGATCCCTACCGTTTTTTCCGGTGGTGACGAGGCGGCGTGGATCCCAATCCCTGTTGGACGAACGGCTCATTCGGGTTGCCTTTCCGCTATGATCTCAGGTGAACTCCTGACCCGGCTGAGCATCTGGTTGGCCGTGACCGCCTACGCTATCGCCTGCGCCGGAATGTTGCTCAGGCGTGAACAGAGGGTCGAGTCAGGTTGGATCCGCGTCGTGTGGACTTTGGGTTGCGGTTTCTTTCTCGTCCACGTCGCTTGCGCGTTCGGTTTTTATCACGAGTGGAGCCATGCGGATGCGTATCGCGCCACAGCCCGGCAAACCGCTGAGATGACCGGGACGGAATGGGGCGGGGGAGTTTACTTCAACTACCTTTTTGCTGCGTTCTGGTCTGCCGACGCGCTTTGGCAGTGGAGCGCTCCATCGAGCTTTGCTCGCAGGCCGAAGATTGTGGCCGCAGTGCTGCACGGCTACCTGTTCTTCATGGTTTTCAACGGGGCTTTCATCTTTGTGCGGGGCCCTGCGAAGTGGTTGGGATTGCTTCTCTGCGCGGGAGTGGCGGTGCTGTGGGCCCGAAACCGCTGGGTTGCCACGCGGCAACGGGCCGCGCAACAGAGTTGACTTCCGGTTCGGCGGGATGCTGAGAAGAAGCCGGCTAGGGGCCGATCGTTCCGGGTTCGCAGTAGCAAGAGGAAGTGGGCTTGACGTCGGCGGCTGCCCAGGCATTGGCCAGGGCAGGCTCGAGGTCGTCGGCTTCAGCAGATTTCTCCTGAGCGCGAAGGGATTGCTGTAGACCGAGGAGGCCCCAGCCGTTGTTCCGGTTGCGGGCCAGATCTTCACGGTAGATCTTTTCGGCTTCAGCAAACCGGCCGTCAGACATGAGCAACGCGCCCAGGGCGTGACGGACGGGGAGCATCCAACCCGGAGGCTCGTCGTAGACGAGCGCGTCCTCGGCTTCGATGCCTTGGCGGAGCACAGTGTAGGCCTCGTCCTTTTTGCCCTGACGGAAAAGCAGTTCTCCTTCGATCATGGCGCGGGCGATGGGCAAGACGGTGTTGACCTTGTTGTTGAACATGAACCATTCTTCCGGGATCTGGCCGGCTGCGGTTTCGAACTGAGTCAGCTCCTCCTGGGCTTCCTGGGTGCGTCCCAGAGCCGAGTAGGCGATCGATCGCGCGTAGCGCCACACCGCCCGGCTAACCAGGCGATGTTCGGGATAGTCCGGCTCCTTCAGAATTTCCTCCCACTTGCCGAAGCGAATCAAGACGTGCAGCGTCGTGGGCATGATGCCCTCGATGAGCGCGGCGTATTCCCGGAGCGCGTCTTCGGGCATGTCCCGTTCCAGTTCGCGCGCCGCTTGGATGGCGACTTCGTAGCGGCTGGACATCATCGAGGCGTAAGCGAGGAAATGGAGGTTGTGTCCGAAGTAGACGGCGTACATAGCTGGCTTGGGCGCCAGTTCGAAATAGGCGCGGTCAGCCGCGATGGCGACGCGGTTGGCGTCGACGGCGTCGCTATAGCGGCCGACGCGGACGTAGACATGCGAGGGCATGTGCACCAGGTGGCCGGATCCGGGAACGAGTTCGAGAAGCCGGTCGGCGGCGGGCGCGGCCCGGTCAGGATCGGAAGAGGCTTCGACGGCATGGATATAGAAATGGTTGGCGCCCGGGTGGCGGGGATGGGCGTCCATCACCCCCTCGAGCACGCGGACGATTTCTTCAATGCGTCCCTTGGGGTTTCCTTCCTTGTCCCAGTAGTCCCAGGGCTGAAGGTTCATCAGGGACTCGGCATAAAGTGCGGCGACGTCAGGGTCGCTGGGGAAGGACTCGTAGGCTTCGCCCATCGCCAGCGCGTAAGCTTCGTCGAGAGGTTTGCGATCCTCCGGAGCCGGCCAAGCGTAGCGGGCGGAGACAGCGTGAACCAAGGCGGCTTCAACGGGCGAGGCGGCGTCGAGGCGCTCAAGGGCTTCGCCGGCGGCTTCTCGCGCCGCTTTCGATCGTTCCTCGGACATTTGCGGGTCATTGATGTTGATGCCGTGGGCGTAGGCGATGCCCCACCAGGGCATGGGTGAGGCGGGATCTTGTTTCCCCGCTTCTTGAAAGGAACGGATCGCCTCGTCGTGATTGAAGCCATAGAGCAGTTGCATACCCTGGTCGAACCATTGCTGGGCGGTTTCGGAACTGGTGGCGATGGGTCGATGGTAGTTGCCGAAGCCAGGATAGAGTTGAGCCTCGGGCGTAGCGGGCGCCGAAGGCTTGCAACCGCAGGGCAACGCGGCGGCGATGACTCCGATGCTGATGAGGGATAGGATATGGTGTTTCATGGCTGATTGGTGATGCATTGGCGACGGTCAAGTCATGACGAATTCCAACAGGTCTTGGTTGAGTTGTTCCTTGCTTGTGTCGCCGAGACTGTGTGAACCGCCGGGATAGATCTTGAGGAGGGAATCCTTGACCAGCTTGGCCGAGAGTTTTGCGGAAGCGTCGATCGGCACGATTTGATCGTCGTCGCCGTGAACGATGAGAGTGGGCACGTCGAATTTTTTGAGGTCCTCGGTAAAATCCGTTTCCGAGAACGCTTCGATGCAGTCGAAGGCGTTTTTGTGACCCGACATCATGCCCTGCATCCACCACGATTGGATCAGTCCTTGCGACACCTTCGCCCCCGGCCGGTTGAAGTTGAAGAATGGGCCGCTGGCGACATTCAAGAAGAACTGCGAACGATCCTCCAGATAGGCCTTGCGAAAGCCATCGAAGACTTCCTTGGGCAGGCCGCCCGGATTGGCGGCGGTCTTCAGCATGATGGGAGGAACGGCGCCCATCAGGACCGCTTTGGCCACGCGCTTTGTGCCGTGGCGTCCGATGTAGCGGGCCACTTCGCCGCCGCCTGTGGAGTGGCCGATCATCACGGCATGATTCAGGTCGAGGGCCTCGAACAGTTCGGCCAAGTCGTCGGCGTATTGATCCATGTGATTGCCGTTCCAAGGCTGGCTGGAACGGCCGTGGCCGCGCCGGTCGTGCGCGACACAGCGAAAGCCGTTGGAAGCTAAGAAGAACATCTGTGAATCCCAGGCGTCCGCACTCAATGGCCACCCGTGACTGAAGACGACGGGTTGTCCTGTGCCCCAGTCTTTGTAGTAGATTTGCGTTCCGTCCTTGGTGGTGATGTAACTCATGGGTGTTCCTTTCGTGCGATTCTTTGGATTTCCTGCCGGTCCGTGTAGGCCACGCCGAAGAGCGTTTGGCGCCGCCGGCTCCCTTTGGAGGAAGTGAAGTGATTGGTAAGCCGTCCTTGGCCCACCCGGGCGGTTTGCCCAAAGGCTAAAGCCGGAAGCGGGTGTATCCTCGAGACCCAGAGTGGCAGAGCGGTTGATGAGGGTCAAGCGCGGTTTTTCCCGGTGTGTGGAGCACCACCGCCTATGCGCCGGCCGGGACAAAGTATTGGCGTTCTCCGCTCCTCCCTTGGAAACGTGCCCTCCCAACTCCCGTTGGCGCAGAGGCAGTGCGCGTGGGCAAGAACATCGTCGATCGCATCTTGAGAACGGGGCGGCAGCCGGATAAACATGGATCCGGTCCGCTATGGAGATTTCCTCAGAATTGATCGAACGCATCGGCCGGGATACCGGAATCGCCATCGAAGAACTCGAAGGATTCGTGGCCCAAGGCGCGAAGAAGACCTTTGCGAAGGGAGACTACCTGTTCCACGAATCCTCGCCCCGGGAATGGTTCGGCATCATGTTGGAAGGAAGGGTCGATCTGCATCGGGGGTTGGCCGGCCAGAACGTGACGGTGGGCGCCCTGACCGAGGGCGCCGTGATCAGCGAGAGCCTATTCATCGATGAGCACTCCCACAGTGTTTCCGGGTTGGCGCAGAGCGATGTCGAGATCTGGGCCATTCCGCGGGCCAGGGTGTTGGCCTACAAGGAGACGAAACCAGACGTCTTTTACCGGATGGCGAGCCGGGCCGCCCGGCGGATCAGCACCCGGTTGCGGGAGACGACCGAGCTTCTGTTGAGCCCGGGCGTCAAGCGGAGGGATATCACGAGTCACCGGCTCGAGCACGACTCGCTCGGGGAACGGGAGATTTCGGACTCGCTGTACTACGGAATCCAAACCAGCCGGGCGATCGAAAACTTTCCGCTCTCCGGCATCAAACTCTCGCATTTCGAGCATTTCGTGCACGCATTCGCTTACGTGAAGAAGGCTGCCGCGGCGGCCAATGCGGAATTGGGAGTCCTCGACCCGGCGATAGCGGAAGCGATCCGGCGGGCCTGCGACCGGATTCTTGCGGGCGAATTGCACGAGCACTTTATCGTGGACATGGTGCAGGGCGGAGCGGGCACTTCCTCGAACATGAACGCCAATGAAGTGATCGCCAACATCGCCCTGGAGATCCTCGGACGCCGGAAGGGCGAATACGGCTATTGCCATCCCAATGATCATGTGAACCGTTCGCAATCGACGAACGACGTCTACCCGACTGCGGTTAAGCTCGCCGTCGTTTCGTCCCTGCGCGAAACCAGCTCCGCCTTGGGGGTGCTCAGGAAGGCCTTCGAGCAAAAAGCCGAAGAGTTTTCGGACGTGATCAAGATGGGGCGCACCGAGAACCAGGATGCCGTTCCCATGACGCTGGGTCAGGAGTTCGCTGCGTATGCCGTGATGGTCCAGGATGGAATCCGGCGATTGCAGCGCGCCTCCGATGACCTGCTGATCATCAATATGGGCGCTACTGCGATCGGCACGGGACTCAACAGCCCTAAGGGATACGGGGAACTCTGCACACGGAAGTTGGAGGAGATCAGCGGACAGCCGGTGACGCTGGCCGAAAACCTCGTCGAGGCGACCCAGGACGCCGGAGATTTCGCGGTGATGAGCGGTGCGTTGAAAACGACGGCCTTGCAGATTTCCAAGATCTGCAACGACCTCCGGTGGGCGTCCTCCGGACCGCGATGCGGGTTGGCCGAGATCAACCTGCCGCCGCTTCAGCCCGGTTCATCGATCATGCCGGGAAAGGTCAACCCGGTGATCCCGGAGGTGGTCAATCAAGTCTGCTACCAGATTATTGGTTCCGACCTCACCGTGTCGATGGCGGCGGAAGCGAGCGAGTTCGAACTGAACATGGCTGAGCCGATCATGGCCTACAATTTGCTCAGCAGCCTCATGTTATTGAAGAACGCGGCGATCGTGCTGGCCAATCGTTGCGTCAGCGGCATCACCGCAAACCGGGAGCGTTGTGCGGAGTATGTGAAGAATTCGATTGGCATCGTGACGGCCCTCAACCCTGTGCTCGGGTATGAGCGCTCCGCTTCCATCGCCAAGGAGGCGCTTGAGAGTGGCGCTAGCGTCTACGACCTGGTATTGGAGAAGGGTTGGATGACGAAAGTGCAATTGGAGGAACTGCTAAAGCCGGAAAGAATGGCCAACCCCCTCATGCACGAATAAGGGCGCGAGTCCGGGAGAGAATCGCGTCAGAGCGACAAACGCGGATAAAAAAGAAGCGCCCGGTCCTGGGACCGGGCGCGCTCTCGAAAAGAATGAATCCTTGCGACTTAGACTAGGGACTTAAAAAGGGAAGAAGTCGTCATCGTCATCGTCGTCCCGGTCGCGGCGGCGTCCGTTGGTGGGAGAGACGCCGGGAACCAAGAAACCTCCGCCTGGAGCGATGAGGTAAATCGGGGCCGGATGAGGAGCGACTGGCTCGTAAGTCTTGGGTTCGATGATCTCCTCTCCTTTGGAGTACTTCGAACTCTTGCTGCTGTAACCGCCCTGATACTCTTCTTCATTCTCGGAGAAGACCCGCTTCAGCGTCTGTTCGATGAGAGCGCTGTGGTCGGGAGCGGCGGCGACGGCGCACTCGGCGATTTCGGCGGTGCGGTCGGGAAGGGTTTTCACCGCAGTTTCAACGATAGCCTCGATGAGATCCGTGCGGCTCTTGTCTGAGGCTCCTGTGGAGACGATGGAAGCTGTGACGATCTCGCAAGCGCAGGCGGGTTTGGCCTCCAGCGCGGATTTGAGCGTCGTTTTGACATCGTCGATGGCGGCGATGGTTCCGCCCGCGTCTTTCAGGGCCGCTGTCACCAGGGCGCTGACTTCACGGCAATTGGAAGCCTTGCCGACCTTCTCCGCAAGGCCGTCGGCCGCCCACAAAGGGAGGGCGAGCGCAGAGGCCGCGAGTGCAGTGACCGTGACAATCGTCTTCTTCATATGGGTATTCTCCTTTTCGGGTGTCAGTTTGCGATGGAAAAATGATACGGCAAGCGAGATTTCCCGTTTATGTTTCCCGGCTTGCACATGCACCTTAAACGAAAGGAAGGACTCTTAGGCAAGTCAAATTTCTTCAAAAATGGCGAATTTCAAGCGCCGGACCCCAAACCTTCCCGTTCCAGAGCCCAGCCGGGCTCTTGGAGGCCCCGGATTGCGGAGAGAAATGCGGAAGATTGAAGGCTGAGGCCGGGGTCTGCGTCTATGAAGGGGACCCGTTGCAAAACGCGGCGAGCGACCGATAGTTCAGCTTCTGGAACGAAAACCCCAACTCTCACCCCCCTTTCCGCTGTGGCCCGCTGCAGCCATCTTGCCTACATTCGGCTTCCTCAGTTCTGCGCCTTCGGCTTGGGCGCGGCGTTGGCAGAGAGGGGTTCGCAGCGCTTCGCGACGAAACGGTATGAGAAATGCCGGCTAGGTGAGATGCGGATAAACCGGCGAGCAACCGTCTGATTCCTCCGATTTATGGCCTCGGCAGCAACATTTTCCCGGTATTCTGGTCCCCGGCCCTATCGCCGGCGGGCGCGTGGAATGGCGGACCGCTTTCGCATCTTGGCGGCGCTGGGCATTTCGATTCTCTTGCACCTGGCCCTGGTCCGGATTCTCGGGGACTTCCGGTTTCATTTTGGATCCGGTGGTGAGTATACAGTGACGGAACCCTTTCGGATCGAGGAGGTGACCTTTGATTCCCGGGTCCTGGATGAACCTCAAGACTTGGACCGGGTCTCGTTGAATGAGGTCGCCGAGGGCGGCGCCGGGGAAGAGGCCTCTCCCCAAGATGTGTTTGTCGAGAATCTCGAGGTCGAGAAGGAATTGGCGGGGGAGAAACCGGATTTGCGGTTCGCTCCCGTGGTGGAAGATCCGGTGACGGGGTCCGGAGGCGACAACGTGATCGGGTTGGATTCCGCCTTGGACCTGATTGCGATAGGTGAGGCCAAGATGCGGGATGGTTCGGATTTGGCGGAGAGTCAAGCCACGCTGCAGGCCCTGCTCGCAAAAGGGGGATCAGCAGCCGAGGGTCAGAGCGTCATCGAGATCGGAACGGAGGAGTTCGACCGCGAATTGACGGAACACTCCTCGGGCACACTGGCAGCCGTTCTCCAGTCGAGGGGGAGCGGGAACGATCTGCTTCCGGAGGGCTACTCTGATTTGGATCAGCTTGTGGCTAATCCAGGAGTTCCATTGGACCTGGGCCGGCCGATTCTGATGAAGACGGATTTGCTGTTTGACTACGACGAGTATGTGCTGAAGCCGACGGCCCGGCTCAGCTTGATGAAGTTGGCGCTGATCATCCAGCGCAACCCGGAGAAATGGTTCGTCTTGGAGGGGCACACGGACACCCATGGTCCGGAAGCTTACAATTTGAACCTGAGCCGGTTGCGAGCCGAGGCGGTGCGGAATTGGCTGGTGGATTCGCTCCAACTGTCTCCAGAGCGTTTGGAGATCCGGGCTTACGGCGAGACGCGTCCCCTGGTCGCGCCGGGCGGCTCGGTGGCTGATCAGGCCTTGAACCGGCGGGTCGAGATCTCGACCCGCAATCCCGGCGAGGACGAGGCGGCGGACCGGCCGGCGGCCGCGGCGCCTCCGGTGGTCCGGGTGGTCGAGGAGGTTGTGGAAGCGCCGCCGCGCGCCATCCCAGTGCCGGAGGATCCGAAAACCTTGGAACCGGAATCGATACCGCTTTCCGATACGCTTGGGCCCGGGAGCGACCTCCCGCCGGTGGCAGTCCCGGTTCCCGCTGAGATTTCTGTCGACGATATCGACTAGGAAGCGGTTGGGCTGCGGGTGGATGAGGGGGTACACGCTGATTGAAGACTGGGCGCTGACGGAGGCGGTGACGCGTGACGTGGACCGGTCCTGCGCCGCCATTCTGGATGTCTTCGCGGGGAAGGTGACTTCGGTGGCCTTGGTGGGCGGGTACGGGCGAGGCGAGGGCGGCGCCAGCCGGACTCCATCGGGCTGGCGTCCGAGGAACAACTACGATTTTTTGGTCGTGTTGCCGGGCCGGATCTCGCCGGGAAAACGGGCGATCGGGTCTTGTCACGCCCGGCTCAAGGCAATGTTGGACAGCCGTTTGCAGGCGCCCTTCGAGGCGTCCTATCAGCGGGAACACCGTTTGCGGAAGGCGCCGCCGATCATGTTTTTCCAGGACGTGCGAAGGGCTTCGCGGACCCTGTATGGGCGGGATGTCCGCCGCCTTTTGCCGGACTCCGTGTTGGAACCATTGCCGGCGGTCGAGGCGGTCCGGGTCTTGCGGACCCGGAGCATCCTTCTCTTGAGTAGCGAGTTGCGGGAACCTTTCCTTGGCTACCGGCCGGACCCGGAGCAGAAGCGCACCTGGCTGGCCAAGGCGGTCATCGGGTACGGCGACGCGCTGATGATTTTGCTGGGTTGCTACCGGACGCTCTACGCGGGCAAACGGGATGGGATGCAAGCCCTGGATCTGTCGGCCGTGTTCGAGGATCCGGGCCGGGCCCTGGCTTTCCGGGACCTGCATCTAGCGGCGTCCCGCTACCGGCTGGAGGACGCCGGCAGCGCCTTGTTGGATGATTGGGAGGCGGTGCGCGAGTTGTTGGGGGAGGCGGCGCGGTGGGTCTACGGGTGTTGGCTGGGAGTTCCGGCAGAGCAGATGACCTGGGAGCACCTGCGGGATGCCCCGTTTCCCGTGGAGGATGACCTATGGCGCCAAGTTCGGAATGGGCTGGTCGCGCTACGGATCTTTCGCACGCCGTGGCCTTGGCGATTGTTGGCGGTGCATCCGCGGGACGCGCTCCTGCGCGCGGCGCCTCTGTTGTTGTTCGACGGCAGTCCGGCTGCCTTGGAGGTCTGTCGCAGGGAGTTGCGCTTGGGACCGGGTGCGGGACCCGAAGCGCTGCGCGACGCCTGTTTGCGCCTGTGCGCACGTTGCTTGGTCTAACCCACACTGAAAATGCCGGAACCACCGCGAGTCAGCGTAATCATGCGCAGCCGGAACTCGGAGCGCTGGATCGAGGCCGCTTTGGGAGGTTTGTTCGGGCAGAGCTTCCGGGACATTGAAGTTTTGGTGGTCGATTCCGGCTCAAGGGACGCCACCTTGGAGATTGCGTCGCGGTTTCCTTGCCGAATCATCGGGATTCCCGCCGAGTCCTATTTTCCGGGCCGGGTTCTCAACCGGGCGATACCGGAGACGGCCGGCGAGGTGCTGGTGTTTCAAAACTCCGACTGCATCCCCGCCCACGAGAACGTGTTGGCGGCCTTGTTGGAGGCGTTTTGGGCAGCGGAAGCGGAGGCGGCCTTTGGACGGCAGACTCCGCGAGCCGATGCTTGGCCCTGGGTTCGACGCGATTATGCGCGAGCTTATCCGGCGACTGGTCCGGCGCCCGGGTGGCTTCCCTTGTCATTGGCCTTCGCCGCCATGCGGCGTTCCTCCTGGCGAGAGCGCCCTTTCTATGAGACGGCCTGGGGATCGGAAGACATCGAGTGGGGAACTTGGGCGCGGAAAACGGGCCGTAAGGTCGTCTATGTTCCGGCGGCGGCGGTCGAGCATTCGCATAACTACACGCTGCGGCAACTGTATGGACGCCGCTTCATCGAGGGGGAAGCGGACGCATTCATTCATGGCGGCCGGAACCGGTGGCGGGATCTGAGCGGACGCTGGGTCCGGGCTATAGCCCGCGACGTGATGGACGGTTGCCGGGAAGGGGAATGGAAGGATCTGGTTGGAACGCCAGTCCGGCGCTGGATCTATCACTGGGCCTATCACCGGGGCCACCGTCACGGTGAACGCCGGATTTCCAGGCAAGACGGCGATGGCGGCCTGGGGCAACGGGTCGTCCTCGAGCGGCAGGAATGAAGACGGGGACGAGATCCCGGACGCGGCGCACCGGAATGGCTGCCAGCGCCTCACTTTAACCGGCTAACCGGCGCGGGACGGCACAACGGAATTGGGATAATGCGTCGCGCGGGGCGGACGATTCAGTGGCAGGCGGAATGGGACGCCTGGCCGCAAGAGAACGGCTACTTCGTGTTGCGTTTCCGGGGGGAAGACGTGGGGCAAGGGCTGGACGAAGTCTTGCAAGGCATACGAAGGGCGGTGCTGCGACGGGATGCCGCCGGCCGCGGCGGAAAAGGCGCGAGAAAGGCGGGTTGACCCCGGGAACCGAAGGCGCGGCGGCGCGGCAATCGGCGCCCGGGGTCAAGGGCCCAGCAGTTTGAGAACGCCGGCGTATGCGGCCCAAGTCAGGAGAACGCCGGGCAACACGCTGGCCCCCATATAGAGGAATGCCAGACCGGGATAGGGAGAGCGCAGAAGCTGCATCGTCTCCAGGGAGAACGCGGAGAAAGTGGTGAAACCGCCGAGCAGTCCGGTGAAAATGAAGCGTTGCAGCAGAGTGTCGAAACCGGCGACGCATTCCGAGAGCCCGAAGAGCAGGCCGATGGCGAGACAGCCGGAGAGATTGACCAGGAGTGTGCCGAGCGGGATAGGGCCCGCGTTTCCGATGTGGAGCGCCGGAGTGATCGAGGCCAGACCGTAGCGGAGCATTGCTCCGGCGAAGCCTCCACATCCGACGGCCATCCAGACTTTCATGGTTCCTGGCCGGGAAGGGAACGCTCGATTTCCTGGCGGAGGCGTTCGGTGAAGGGCTGGCCGGAATTCGGGGATGGCGGCAGGGGTTTTACGAGCCGCCAATCTGGCTTGGTTAGGGTCCCGGCGCACGAATAGGAGCCCAGCACGCGGTAGAGGACGGATAGAAGGATTCCGGAAGCTTCCCGGTTGGCCAGAGACCATTCGGTGTCGAGGGCGAGACCGGCGAGATCGATCCGGCCCGAACCGCTGAGCCGGAAGGACCCGACATCTGCGAAGGCCTCGGCGAACTCGAGCGAGCCATCGCCAAGCCGGAAGCTGGCGCCGGCATCGGAAACATCAGCCCTGGCGAGGGGCGACTCGCCGAGGGAGCGCGCCAGGAGATCCGACAGCCCGGAGAGGATGGGAGTTTCCGCTAGCTTGCTTCCAGTCAGCGAGAGCCGGCCTTGGCCGTCGATGGACTCCGGGTCCGGACCAGTCCCGCTCCAAGCGAAGCGCCCGCTGACGCGGCCCGGTCCGGTTTCCATGTTCAAAAAACGGCGGGCAAGAGCGTTCATCTCGAGGTCGCTGAACGACACCTCGGCATCGTAGGTCCTTTGATTGAAAAGATCCTTGACCACGAGAAGTCCCGTAGCGGATCCACCTAACAACGAAGCGCGAAGCCCGGAGGCGGTCAGGGTGTCGTCGAAGATGCGCATTTCGCCTTCGAGGTTTTCGGCCTCGATGACCTCGGAGCCGAGCGGGAGTTGAAGCGGGTCATCCGCGTCAAAGCGAAGCACAAGGTTGGTCCGTTGGCCTTTGCGGGTGTCGAGAACGCCTTGCATGGTGATCTCGGGAGGATGACTGAAGCGATAGGCGTCGAGGTGCTCGGCGATGGTCGTGGAGAAGCAGCGCGCCGCCTGGGCGGGGTGAAGCCGGCCGCGGACCTGCCGGATGTCGGTGACGCCGGTGCTTGGGGAATGGACCACGGAATCGCCTTCGATGGGGCCTCCCGGATAACCCCATTGTGGGTCTGGCAGGAACTCGGTGCGGAAGTCCTTGAAGACGTAGCGGTCCCGGTCGAAGGAGAAGTGGGCGACGAAGTAGCGAAGAGGCGCTCCCCGGAACCGGCAACGGGAGAGGTTGACGCTGCCCGTGTTCCGCCAAGTGCCCGGGTTGCGCTGAGGCCCCTCGCCCGCAAGTTCGAGCACGACGTTGGATTGGTCCTCGAACTCCCATTTTCTCAGGAAGCGCTTGACCCCGTCGGGAAAAGGGAAGGGATTCAGCATGGCGGGATCCATGCGGAACTGGACCGCGTAGCGCACCCCGTCCTCCTGCGAGTGGATGAACCGGCCTTCGGCCACCCCGCTGCGATGCTCGAGTCTTGCATTGCGAAAAAAGAAACGGGGGCCGGCGAGATGGAAATCGGCGCGGTATCCCTGGAAGAGGCTTCCCCAAGCCTCGAGGTATTGACCTTCGATCGAGCCCGAGAGTTCGACCGGGAGGTCCTCCAGCCGGTAGGGTTTGTCGAGATCGAGCACACCGGAAACACGCAGGGTAGGCGAGGGATGGAAGCGCAGGGTGTCCGGAAGGAACTCTGACTTGAGCGCCGTGCGCAGGAAGTTGTCGAAGTCCAATGTGGATTCCGCGTGGATCTCGAGCCGGGTTCCGGGGTCTGGAAGGGTGAAGCCCCCGCGGATCGAGCCCTCGGCGTCGTGCATCAGAAGGCGGGTGACCTCAAGTCCGGCCCGGGAGAATCTCCCTTCCATTTCGCCGCCGCGGAAGCGGTAGTTCCGCCAGGCGAACCCGCGGGCGCGGAGACGAAAACCGAGGTGCAGCGAGTCCGGCCGGCCCAGGTCGCCTCCGGCTTGGAGATCGAGGGCGGAGCGGGGACGTTCATCGAAAGAGAGCTGGGAGAGTTCATCGGCGACTCGCGCCAGAAGCTTCCAGGTAGCGCCGGGCGCCGGGGCGAGCGCGGCCGGCTGACCTTTCCCAGCCTGGCTCGGGCCTGGCGCGCCTTCGGACCCGCGCGCCGCGGGCAGGCCGAGTTCCCCATCGAGCCGCACGCGGACATTGCCAGTGCGGCCTTGAGCGCGGGTGATTTGCAAGCGGTCTCCCCGCACGTGAAGCAAGGCGTCCAACCCGCGAATTTGCAGCGGGCGGTTTCCCGCAGACCCGCGAATGCGGGGAAAGGTCAGTTCCGTGTCATGCAGTTCGATGCGGTCGACGACGAGACGTTTTTCGAGAAAGCTTGAAAGGGAGAGATCGATGTTGGCGTGCTTGATGCGCGCGAGGCGGGCATCGCGGTCCTGGCTATCGTAGACAATGACGTCGCGAACGACTAGTCCGCGGAAGGGATCGATGCTGAGCCCCCCGATATCGACTTCCATGCGGTGATCGGCGAAATAGCGGTGGATAAGATGGCGGGAGGCGTTTCCCAACCCGATGAACGAGGCGTAAGAGGCGCCGAGTAGGAGCAGCGCTGCCAGGGACGCCAGAAGGAGGCTGTTGCGTCCGGGGAGGAAATGTTTCATGCGGGTGCGGGATCGCGGATGGGGAAGCGGCGTGAGCGCGATGCAACACAAACGCAGAACCTGTCGCCTGGCAATGGTTCGAACAGCAGCCTGAAGGGGTGGCTGGGGTGCATCGCCTCGCGTTTGGCGCCCTCCCCGCGCCGGCGCCGGAGGCGTCGCAGCCTGTAGCCGGTGGTGAGCGCAGCGACACCACAGGATCACCGGTTCACCCTCGCGACAGGACCCCGGGCAGGGGTCCCAGCGCAGCGGCATCGCCTCGCGTTTGGCGCCAGCTCCCACCCGTCGACCGGGATTCCGGTTGCGCCGGACCCTTGCCCGCGCCTATAGCTGAAGGGCGATCATGCTTCGGCTGGGAATTCTAGGGAGCGGCAGCAATGGAAACAGCGCCGTTATTGTGTCGGAACAACGGACGGTGCTTGTGGATGCCGGGCTGAGCGCGCGTCAGCTCAGCCGAAGGCTGGAACTTCTTGGGGTCGATCCGGCCCGCATCGATGCAGTGTTGTTGACTCATGAACACGGTGATCACGTCCGGGGCCTCGATGTGTTCAGCAAAAGGAGGCGGCTGCCGGTCTACTGCAATCCGTTGACCCGTGAGGTCTTGCGCTCTTCGTTGAAGGAGGATCACGAGTGGCGCCTCGTGGAAACGGGCAGCGCGTTTGTCTTGGGCGACCTCGAAATCCAAACCTTCTCGGTGGCTCACGACGCCACGGACCCGATGGGTTTCGTAGTTCGTTGCGGCGCCGGCAGCGTCGGGATTTTGAGTGATGTCGGTTATGTGACTAACTTGATGCGGCTTCACCTTCAGGAGATGGAGGTCCTTTTCGTGGAATCCAACTACGAGGAATGCTTGTTGCATGATGATCCTCGCAGGCCGTGGCCTACCAAGCAGAGGATTCTTTCCCGTCACGGGCATCTTTCCAACGATCAGGCCGTCGAACTCGTCGGGGAGGTGGCTTCACCCAGGCTGCGACGCGTGATCCTGGGGCATTTGAGCCGCGATTGCAACCGGCCCGAGATCGCTCTGGGAAAGCTCCGCCAACGCCTGGGCGATTTGGGGCTCGAACACGTGATGGTAGATTGTGCCGGCCAATCCGCACCGGTGGGTCTTTTTGATTCCGGGGTTCCAGCCGGAGACGCTGCTTGGGAAGGGGTCCGCCTGGCCACGTGCGGAGACGGCTGCGAAGCGCCAAATGATGAAGTTGCTGTTCCGGGCCGGGTTGGCCCACAGACGGCTGGGGGGATTCCCAAAGGAATGGGCCCGGACGCCTTGATCCGGTGAAAGCGTTTGTGCCTGGCGCCGGACTTGGAGTCCGCATGGGCGAGCTGACCGAATGGCTGCCCAAACCATTATTGCCGGTCTGGCGGCGGCCTCTGACGGCCTTTGCCTTCGATCATCTCTTGGAGCAGGGCGTCGAGGCCTTTGTGGTGAACACGCATCATTGCGCCTCGGCTTACGAGCGCGCCTTCCCAGACCACAGCTACCGGGGCCGCCCCGTCCGTTTCCTCTACGAGCCGGAGCTGTTGAATACCGGAGGCGGGTTGGCCAACGCTGCTGGGTTCCTCGGCGATTCCACCTTTTTCATTCACAATGGCGACATCCTTTGCTCGACGCCCCTCGATCTGCTCCGAGACACCCACCTCCGCGGCGGGTTCGAAGCGACCCTCCTCCTCCGTTCCACGGGTCCCTCTCTCCAAGTCGCCTGGGATCCGCGATCGGGTCTGGTGCGCTCTATCCGGGGCCGGGGATCGAGCGGCGGCGCAGGCCCCTTTCAATTTACCGGCATCTATGTCGCGGAACCGGCCTTCCTCGAGCGGCTCGGCCCCCCTCGCCCCTTCTCGGTCATTGCCGCATTCCTCGAAATGATCCGGGAGGGCGCCGGACTGGGGGCATGCGTGGACGATGAAGGAATTTGGGCTGATCTCGGAGACTCGGACAGCTACCGCCGCATCCAAGTGGGACCGCTGGCGCCGGTCTATCCCAACGCTTTGGTGCTGCCGCGGATTCATCCAGAGGCTGAGATCAGTCCGCAGGCGGAGGTGGACGATCGCTCCATCATCGGCTCTGGTGCGCGGGTCGCCCGGGGCGCCGTGGTGCGGGAGAGCGTCCTGTGGCCTGGAGCCGAGGCGGGCCCCGCCGAGCGGGTGGAACAGAGGGTGGTGCGCGGCGCGCCGGAACGGCACCGTTTCTTCGACCTGGAACCATGAAAGGAAATGAGGGCGCCTCGAACCCGCCGGCGGAGGGCTGCGATGCAGTCGATGCGTGGCCTAGTTTTTCGCGGGGGGGCGCGGCGGCCGCCCGCGTTTCGGGACGCATAGTGGCCCTTGTCGTTTTGGCCTTGCTTTGGGCCCGATGTTACGCCGGTGGATTGAGGGTGCGCTTATTGGTCTCCGAATACCTCCTGCTGGCGCTTTCGGCGGCGTTCTTGGTTGTCCTGTCAGTCTACGGCGCCGAGATTCTACGCCGCCCGGCCCGGGCCTTCCGGAGAGCGCCGCCCTGGATCCTCGCCTTGCTTCTGGCGAACATCTCCTATCTGGCCCTTTGGAAAGTCTCCCAGATTACCGCGACCTGGGGGTTTGGTCTCGGAATCCTGTGCGTCATTCACGTGCTGCTGCGCAGATTCCGCTCGGAATCTGCTCTCAATGAAACCGCAGGCGCCTTTCTCGGCGGGTTCTGGTTCGCCGCCGGCGCCTTTCTCCCGGGCTTCGTTGCGGACGGAAACTACAGCGGCTATGTCCATACCGCGCTGTGTGCGGGGGCAGGGTTTGGGATGGCCTTTTTGCGAATGCGAAAGACGCCGCAGGCTCCCAGCGGCGGCGCGCCTCCTTGGCTCGCTCATCCCGCGCTGTGGTTGTCCGGCGGGCTCGTGTGGGCAGGCTGGCTGATGGCGACGGAGACCTCAGGTTCCACGCGTTTTCTCTACACACTGGCGGCGGGAATGCTGATCCTGTTATTGATCCTTGAGATCTTTAGGGCCCGCGGGATGCGGTTGCCGGAGCCATGGATTTGGGCCAGCCTCGGGCTACCCGCGCTGGTTAGCGTTCCCTGGCTCGGCCCTTGACCTCCCCGTCCTCTCCGGCGGCATTGCGAAGGCGGAGAACGAAAAGGAGGCGGCCGCGTCCCCAGGGATTCCCGGCGATGAACAAGGGGCTGTCGCCGCGCAGAATGGTGTCCGATTTGAGGAGCACGAGGTCGTCCTGCCAAAGTTGGATGATCACTTTGAGGCCTCCGTCAGAGGTCCGGCCCTGCGAATTCAGGACCAACTTGAATCTCGAGTCCGGAAAAATCCAGGAATCGTAGGCTTTGTAAATGGGCTGGGTTTGCGTTTCAACAGTTTGAAAGGATCGAAAATCGAGGTCGCGGAAAGCTTTGCCCAATCGCTTGCCGAGGTCTCGGGGCACGTCCGGAAAGCTGTCTGCCGGCCTGCGATCTTCCCGATTCCGGCAGGCATAGACGACCGACCCTTCGACGAAGGTTTCGCGATCGAGAGCGGGCGCTTCGCCGTCCGGTTCTGCTGCGGTGAGGAAGCCCGCCGGCAGGGACAGACTGAGGGCCAGGACGGCCATAAACGGTGCGGCGCTCTGCATCGCACTTCAGTCGTTTCCCTGAGGTTCGAGAAAGAATACGGGAATGATGGGCGGACGGGAAATGCCCCGAAGGGACTGCGCTACGGAAGGGACTTCAGGCAATGGCCGGGCCATGGCGGCAAAGTCGAAGTCTTCGGGCAGCGACTCTGCGCCCTCGATTCGGAGAACAGTGGCGTTGGCTTCCGGTGAATAGCCGGAGCGGATGCTCAGACTGGGTTGAGGGCTGTAAGTGTGGACGACTTCCGTGGCGGTGGTGTGCGGCGGAGGAAGCAGAATGGTCTGAAGAGCGGCGAGCAAGAGCACGAGGCAAGCGGCCATGGGAACGAGCTGACGCCATCCGAGCCACTGCCGCCATCCGGCCTTGGACGGGGCCTGGAGCGCCGGCGCATCGAGGGTTTCCCGCTGAATCCGGCGCCGGATCTGCTCGTTGAAGAATCCGGGATAGGGCGGTTGCTCGCCGAGGAGAACTGCTTCGCGCAGATCGCCGGCCAACCGTTGAAAACGCTGTTTTTCCTCCAGGGAAGCCGGATCCGAGGCCTGATTGCGTAGAAATGCAGCGGCTTCCGCCTCCGACTTGGGGGCGTCGTCGATCCAGCGGTTCCATTGTGCCTCAGGATTGTCCATAGAGATCTCCGAGAAGGGATTGTAGTTTCTTCCGGGCGTAAAACAATCTCGACATGACCGTGCCGATCGAACAGTCCATGCGCTCCGCGATTTCTTTATATTGGCAGCCTTCAACTTCCTTGAGAAGGATCGTTTCCCGATGGGCCGGTGAAAGCTGAGCGATGGCCTCCCGGATGCGTTGACCGGTTTCGCTCTGAGCAAGGGACTCATCGGGTCCCTGAGGGGCGGAGGGGACTGTGGCAGCGGCGGGGTCGGCCGTGGTTTGGAGGCTGTCGTCGAACTCCGCCTCGGGGCGGATCCGGTTCCGGCGGAGCCAGTCGTAGGTCACATTGTGGGCGATCCGGTAAAGCCAAGTGTAGAAGGAGGAACGTTCTTCGAAGCGGGACAAGGCATTCCAGGCCTTGATGAAGGCGTCTTGGGAAAGATCCCAGGCGTCGGCTTCGTTGCGAACCATTTGATGGATGATAGAATAAATGCGTCTCCGGTAGCGGGTGACCAGAGCGTCAAAGGCTGTGAGGTCGCCCTCCCGGCTTCGGGAGACCAGGCTCGCGTCGTCGGGCTCCCCGTCCGGTTCTGCCGGGCAACCCGGATCCCGCGTCTGGTCCTGTGCCTTGGACGTGGCGGAGGACGGCTTATTCATTTCGGCCCGTTTCGCGAAGGGTTGCGGCGGATAAAAGGCTGGCGACAGGCCAGTGGCCGGGCCCGTCCGAATTCAACGATCGGTGTCCCGCGGTCCTGCCACAATCCGGTTGATCTCGTCACAAACGATCCGGCGCGAGGTGACCGGCCCTTCCGACAGGGTGAAAGCCATGATGGTCACCCGCTCTCCCGATCCGATCCTATGGGCCGCGCCTCCGTTGATGACGATCTGTCCCGTGCCGGCACTTCCGGTCTGGACGTAGGTTTCGAGGCGGTTTCCCGAGGTGATCGAGGCCACCAGGACTTTTTCCCCTTCCCAAAGGCCGGTGGCTTCCATGAGGTCGAGCGGAATCGAGATGCTTCCCTCGTAATCCACGTTGGCGTCTGTAATCCTGGCGCGGTGAATTTTCGATTTGAGAAGGAAGCGCTGCACGGCGCGCTACGCTTAGCCCTGCGCCGGGCTGCGTCAAGGAGCGCCGGGGGAAGGATCATGCCGCTGGAACAGGCGGCTTTTGTTGGTTATGGTGCTTTATGATGCGGAGATGTTGCGGGACGGGGCGTGCGGCAGCGGCGGGCGCATGGCTGCTCTCCGTGGGTTTTCTGGGCGGAACCGGTTCTCAAGCCGTTGAGCCGGACGGGTTGGAACCGATCGATGTCGGAGGGCTTCTCGCCTGGGGCGGCGTCCAAGCCGCGCATTCCCCCCTCGATATCGGCATCATCGGACAGGTTTTCGACGGCAGCACCTTCTCTTTGGCCCGGACCGGCTCCGAGAACCCGATGCGAGTGACCCTCGAGTTTGGCGATTGGGTGGATCTGCGCGGTTTCCGGCTCTGGTTTCTGGGCGGCCGGAATCGTTGGCTTGCCGAAGCGGCGGACAATCTGACCGACTTGGAGACGGAGGGCGAGTCGTACCGCCTTTTGGTCGATGGGAAGGAAGGCGAGGAATCGGAGTGGTCGGAGGCGCTGCTATCGGAAGGCGTGTCTTGCCGCGCCGTGCGCCTGACGCTGCGGCGCCTGACGGGCGACGATCACGTGCATCTCTGTGAGTGGGAGTTGCTGACGCCGGTCGCTCCAGCCGGCCCGTCCCTGGGTTTGCGTCTCGATATCGATGGGAACTCGATGGAACTCACTTGGGCCGCTCGTCCCGGTTCTTGGTACCGGGTCCAGGGCGGCCAGGACTTGACAGCCTGGAAGACTCTGGACGTCGTCAAGGCCGCTGGGACTCGGGTGTCCTTCGAACCGCCGCTGCCGCCGGTCGAGGAGCAGGCTTATTTCCGGGTCATCCAGGCGAAGCCCGAGGATCGCGAACGGATCCAAAAGCGGGTCTTGGTGCTGAACTACGAGCCGGTTCTCGAGTCTCGAGGGTCGCGCACGGTCCGGGAGGTGATGGGCTGGAACGAACCCCGCCTCCTAACGGAAGCGTATTATGCCGATATCGAGGCGGCCAGCGGCGACTATGTGGATTGGATTACCGAAGAATGGATCGATATCGATGCTTGGCCGCGCAAGATCGACGGATTTGTTTACGACGACGTTTCCTGGCTCAGAGCTTGGGAACAGGGCCAACCCCATGAACCGGACGGCGTCGATTATGCGGCCATCGTGGAGGAATTCGGCATCGACGACCGGGTCCGGCGCGGGGAGATCCACGAAGTGATTCTGTGGGGATTTCCCTATGCCGGGTATTATGAGTCGCGGATGGCCGGGGCGACGGCTTACTGGTGCAACGCCCCTCCGTTGCAGCGGCTCGGTGTGCCCCTTTACGTCATCATGGGCTTGAACTACGAACGAGGCGTGGCGGAAGCGGCGCATAGTTTCGGACATCGCGTCGAATCGATCATGCGCCGGGTTTACGGAAGCTGGAGCGGGGGTCCGGAGATCAATCACTTATGGGATCGCTTCAGCCGTTATGAAGGCCTAGCGCCGGGTCAAGCCGCCTGCGGCAACGTGCATTTCCCTCCCAATGGCCGTCAGGATTACGACTACGGGAACGCGGCCGTGGTCCAGTCCGAGGCGGATGACTGGTTGAACTTTCCCGATCTCACCGGCGCCCGCCGGCCGCTGACCTCCGCCGCCTGGGACGGATCGCATCGCGGCTTCATGAAGTGGTGGTTGACGCGCCTGCCCAAAGCCCCCGGTCGCAATGCAGACGGTAAGCTCAACAATTGGTGGGGTTATCTCGTGGATATGAACGAGTATCCCGAGAGCCGTTAGCGCCGGCGGTTTTGGTCAAGTCCGGTCAGGCTTGACCCGCGACGCGCCCGCCGCTCAAAGCGCGCCGCGGTATTCAGCGGGACCTCGATTCCAGCCGGCGAAAGGTTCGCAGGACCGAATCGATCACATCGGGAGACAGGTAGGATGGTCCCATCGCCGGAAGGCTGTGGGTCGAGACCAGGCAGGGCTCGCCCTCGAAAAAGATGAAGACCGGATGCCCGGAGTCCCCCCGCTGCAGCGTTTTTCCTTTCCAAGAGCGATTCTTCGGAACTCGATAGTCCAGGAAGGGGTATTCGGGATCCGGCCTGCGCTTGTCGCCGGACGGGTGGTTGAGGGTGACGACGCTGGCTTCCTTTCCGTGAAAACGGGTGCGGATGGCTTGAGCGCCGTGCAGGGTCACCCGGGCGTCAAGGCGCAAAAGACGATAACGCCGGATCTCCGGTGGAAGGTCCCGGTCCAGGAGAAAACATCCGACGTCGTGCCGGTAACGTCCGGTGGCGCGGCCGCGAGCCACAATCCGGCGCCGGACCGGGTTTCCATCGATTCCGGTGAAAGTCAGGGTGGCTCCGGCGGCATAGGCGAATCCCTCCGGGTTTTGTTTGGTAATGTAATGGCTGGCGCAGACGACGTGACGGTCTCCGATGACTGTCCCGGCGCGCGAAGACGACCAACACACGCCGGAGAAATCGAATTTCCAGGCGGGATTCCAACGGCCTTTGCCGGATTTGTCGTAAGCAGTGAATATGCGAAAATCCGGTTTCGCGGGCAGGAGCTGGAGGGTGGAGGACGTGACGCGGGGGGCGAAATCGATGAGACCGGAGGAGGGAAGGTCGCGCACGCGGCTTTGTGGATCGACGACGCGGATGGAGGCTTGCGCGGTGGCGGACTCGGCTAACGCGACTCCACAGGCCGCGACGGCGAAGGAGACCAGAAGAAGCTGGGATTGCAGGGACATGAGTCAAGGAACCCCCGAAGGCTGGTAGCGCAAGGCGGGACTGAGCGGGTCCGGCGGGCGCAGGCGTTTGGAGGGGGAGGCCATAAGGATAAGAGTTATTCCAGGGCGGCGGCCGCTCGGGGCGTTTCCGGGCTGGGCGTTGTCACCCGGATGAGCACGGGCGTCGATTCGATGTCTAACGCCAAGACCGCCGAACTCATGTCTCCTTCGGCAATCACTTCATTCTCCAGGCGCCACGCATCTTCACTGCTCTTGGGGAGGGTCTCCACGCAATAGCGTTTCCCGGCGACGCTGAGCCAGGCAATCTCCATTCCTTCAGGACGTTGGACGATCTCTACGATCGCGAACAGCGAACGGGAATCGTTCGGATCCGTTTGTGCGAGATACTCTTCCAGGTTCGATTTTCCGTCCCCATCAGAGTCGAGGAGAGCGTCTTCTGGATTGGCCGGATCGAGACCATGTGCGAGTTCCCAATCGTCCGCGATTCCATCGCCATCGGCATCAGTCATGGAAACAATGAATTCGAACTGTGCGACGACGCTGCGGTCCGCAGTCATCGAAACGGTGGTCGAGGCAGCTTCGATACCGGCGATGCCCTCTCCGCTCCAGCCCGCGAAACGGTAACCCTCCGTGAGGATGGCTTCGATGGGCGCGTCCATTCCTTCGTCAAAAGTCCCGCCGCCACTGACATTGCCGCCTTCCGGCGGATCAGTGGCGATGGCGAGGGTGAAGGTCTCGCTGGAAGCCGGAGTGAACGTGAGGGTGAGGCGCGGACGATTGGCGGCCAGCCCCTGCTCCCGAGACCCGAAACTGGTTGCTGATCCCAAGGCTGTTTCGTCTCCAATGAGAATCCATCCGGCGTTTGGGACCGCTCCGGCGGCCCAAGCTTGGACGTCTGCCGTGAGCTGGGCCGACGTCCAGGTCACCTCGCCGAATTCGGTGCTGATGTTGGTGACGGCGGAAGCGGGCCCGGAAAAATCTCCGCCGGGGGTGGTCCACAGGTCGGTGTCGAAAACCCGGTGCGTCCAAGTCGCGTCTCCCGCTCCGGCGGGCGCGCCTTGACCGATTCCCGAGGAGGCAGCCTCTCCCCACGCGCCTTCCAGGCGATGCACGGAAATGTCGCGCCCGAGCACGTTTCCACCATTGGCGGTTGCTCGCAGAGCCAGAGTCACCGCGGTGATCTCGGCGCCGGGCGGCAATTCGCTGCCGATCCCATCGAAGCGCACGAGAGCGCGGCGGGCGCCGGTCCCGTTGATCCCTCTCGTACGCCCAACAAAGAAGCGGTTTCCTTCTCCGTTGCTGGTGCTTCCGGATTCAGAGTAAAGGGTAGTGTCGGCGGTGGCTTCGAGGACGAGTTCATCGGCCCGGACAGCGTTTCCGAGCAGGGCCAGCAGGGCCACACCGGCGATGTCGAGAGGGAGCGGGGCACGGCGCATGGCGGAAGGCCACTAGAAACAACAAAGGCGCGACCGGTTGGCCGCGCCTTCGTGCGAAAGCTGTTCGGGACCGGTCCGATCAGGAGTTCTCTTCAATATAGCGGATGACATCGCCGACTGCCTGCAACTTTTCCGCTTCCTCGTCGGGCACCTCGATTTCAAACTCCTCCTCGAAAGCCATGACGAGTTCGACGGTGTCCAGCGAGTCCGCCCCCAGGTCCTCGATGAACTTGGCTTCCGGCGTGACTTGCTCTTCCGTGACGGCCAGTTCCTTCACGATGATATCGCGCACGCGGTCTTCGATGGTTTTGTCGGACATGAGAAAGACTCCCTTGGGTTAAGCTCGGGTAGCGATATACAGCCCGGTTTCGTTCTGCAACAACTAAATTGGAGCCCTTCGCGCTTTTTCGAGGCTTCTTCAGGAGGTCCTTTCGCCCGGCTTTTGCCCTCGGGGCAAAACTTCCGCCGCAGGTTCAGAGACAACGATTTCCGCTTCCTGTTCCGGGGCGGTTTCGATCACCTCGCCATCGAAGTTCTCCATCAGCCGGTCGAAGATCTGCTCTGCGCCTTCGCCGTACTTGAGGCAGTCGATGGTGGCGCGTTTCCGGATCCCGCCCTCATCGTCGTAGTAGACATAGGCGAGGCCCTTGTTGTCCCACTTCCGCTTGTCGACACGGTGGGCGCTGGCGAAAGGAATCCGCCGGCCTGCTGGCGTGGTGAACGATGCGCCGTCAGCCCGCAGCGTCCGGCTTCGGCTCAAGACCAAGACCGTGAGCAGAACGATGACGATGGCGAAACAGATACCGGCGCAAACAAACTGCTCTGTGACCTTCTTGCTGTAGTCCTTTTCCGGCGGTTTCTCAGGCCATCCCCGCGCGTTGGCGTAACTTTTCCAGGTCTCGTGTTCCCAGAAGGAGTAAGGCTGGAACTCCGGCCTGGCCTGGGCGCTGGCGATCCAGTTTGAGTCGTCGAGTTCCGTTTGCAGAAAGGCGTCGCGTTCCGCTTCGTATCCCGTCCAAGCTTGATGGGTTTGGTAGATGCGGCCTTTTTCCGGGTAGCGGACCATTCCGTCGTAGAGGAAGAACGCTCCCATCCCCAAAACGACGAGGGTCATGATGAGCATCCGGCGGTAGAACCACCTGGAAACGCCTGCCGTGATCGTGTCGGATCCTCCCATCGAAAAAGCGGGGCGCCTCAGCCCGCCCGCAGTATTGGGGTCATGACGCGGGTTTGTCAAACCGTCTGCCGCAACCCCGTTCCCAGGCGGGTTTTCCGGGTCGCCGGGGCTGAACCCGCATTTTAACGGGCCGTGCGGAAGAAGCCTCGTTGCTTCTCTGATACCGGCAATTCCAACAGTTCCATGGCAAGCAACATGTCCTCCCACACCTTGCGCCTTTCCGCTGGATCTTGGTTTCGCAAAAGATAGGAGGGGTGAAAGGTGACAATGAGGGATATCCCGTTGCGCCAGCGGCGGGCCCGGCCCCGGAGCCGGCTCACCGGCGTGGTTTCGCCCGTTAGTCCCTGAACCGCTGCGGCGCCCAGAGCGACGATGACCCGGGGCTGAACGACATCAATTTCGGCGAGCAGGAAGGGCAGACAGGCCGCCATCTCTTCCGGCGCCGGTTTGCGGTTCCCGGTAGTTTGTTGGGGCAGGGACGGGCGAAACTTGACGATGTTGGAGATGTAGACCTGTTCGCGGCTCAGCCCCATGGCTTTGAGGATCTTCGTCAAAAGCGCGCCTGCCGGACCGACGAAGGGTTCGCCTTGTCTCTCCTCCTCCGCTCCGGGCGCCTCCCCAACCAACATCAAACGGGCCTGCGGATCGCCCGTGGAAAAAACCATCGTCGGCCGCAAGCCGCGCATTGCGGCCACCTCCGGCGACTTCCGCATCCGTTCAGCGACAAACCGGATTCGCTCTTGCGGGCTGTTTCCCTCCGGCTGGATGACCCGGCTGACGGCGGCGACGGGAGCGCTTTCCTCGATCCCGCCGGCGTGCGGAAGCGGCTGCGGCCGGGGCTGGGCCGCCGTGTCGAGCATGGCCTCGAGAGACGCTTGGGCTCGCCGCGACAGGCGAACCCGGCGGCAGCCGCTGGCCGCGAGACGCCGGAGATAAGCGCCCAGGTGCTGGAATGCGGGGCGGGCGCCGTCGTTCATTTTCTGGTGACCACGGCCCTCCGGCGTTTGGGAAAACAGGTCCGGCAGATTTCGCAGACGGTCCCGTCGCATCCGCGGGCGGTGCAGTGTTCGCGGCCGTAATAGATGATCTGAAGATGGAGCCGGTTCCAGAGATCGCGGGGGAACAAGCGGCGCAGATCGCGTTCGGTTTCGGCAACGTTTCGTCCGCTGCTCAGCATCCAACGTTGGGCCAGACGGTGGATGTGGGTGTCGACCGGAAAGGACGGGACTCCAAAGGCTTGAGCCATGACCACGGAGGCGGTCTTATGGCCGACGCCGGGCAACGACTCCAGAGCGGCGATATCGTTAGGAACCTCGCCAGAGTATTTCTCTGTCAGGATCTCCGAAAGAGCGGCGAGAGCTTTCGCTTTCTGTGGGGCCAATCCGCAAGATCGAATGAGAGGAAGGATGCGTTCGGGTCCGAGTTGGGCCATGGCTTTGGGGCAGCCGGCTTGGGCGAACAGGTCCGGGGTAACGCAATTGACCCTTTCGTCCGCGCATTGGGCCGAGAGCAGGACGGCGACAAGCAGGGTGAACGGGTCGTGATGGTGGAGGGGGACTGGGGGATCTGGGTAGAGTTCCCCGAGCCGCGTGGCGATGAAGCGGGCCCGGTCTTTCTTGGTCACCTCAGGACGCGGGCAGAAAGACCGCCGGCCGGATCCGCTCGAGTCTAACTGACACCGGCGCGCGCCTGTCTGCGCTGGATGGCGTGGACCATCTCCCGGACATGGGGATGATGAACGCGCGGCGCCATGATCTCGAGACTTTTCTGGTAACTGCCCCAGCGCAGGATGCGAATCTGCACATAACGCGCTCCCCAGGCGTTCATATGAGCTTTGCTGGGCTTGTAAAGGTCGAGGGTGTTCTTGCCCACCAGAGCGCTTCCATAATCGTCGACCTCGTAGATGACGGGACTGCCCACGATCTGAAAGCGGGTGCCCAATGGGAAGCGGGACCAGTCCGCGGCCGCGCTCCGGACCGGACCCTGATAGCGAAGCTGTGTTCCGAGCGCCGTCTTGGACCCATAGATCAAATGATCGGCTTCCGAGTGGGTATAGGCGGTGGTTCGCACGACCGCCGTCGGATAATTCTTGGCCACGCTGATGCTGGTGGGCTTGGGCTCGTCCAAGGAGGAACAGGCGCCGAGGAAACAGGTGAGCAGGCCGAGAAATCCGGCGGGGGCAAAGTGCTTCATGCAGTGTTGGTGGTGTGAAACAACGTAAAATCCCCGGAGGCGTAGCAGGTCAGGCCCAACCGGTCAAAGAAAAAAGACCGGGAAGGAAAAAGACGGCAAGGAACCTGCGCCTGTTGATGGATTTGGTGATGGCGCGCGGGGAGTGGGGGGAGAGGGAGGCGCTGGGGATGGGGTTGCGGGCCCGTCCGGCCGTTTTTTTGAGACAGGGCGATGGCAGCACGTAGCCGGGGGTTGAACCCGCGAACGCGGCGGGTGATACCCCCGGACCGCCGGACCCAGGCCCTTTATGCGGGTTGAGAAGCCCGGACAGTTCTCCCCCAAACGCCACCCACGGATTGAGACTTCCCCCAAAAGCCTGGCCATTCTCCCCGGCAAGCTGATCCTGGCTACTCGCTAGCCTTTCCCCCACTTTTCACTTTCTCGTGCCGCCGTTTTTTCCTACCCTCCCCGCCGTGCAACAGGAGATCTCTTTTTCTTCCCGCGTCGTGGCATCCGATCAAGTGATGTTTCGCGAACTCGACGGGGAGGCGGTCATCCTCAACTTGAACGACGATTCCTACTACGGCTTGGACGAAGTGGGGACCCGGTTGTGGCAGTTGTTGACCACCTCGCAATCGCTCGAGGACGTCTGCAAGGCTATGCTGGAGGAATATGACGTTCCTGAGGACACCTTGCGCCGGGATATCGAGGAGTTTGTCCGGCAGCTCCTGAGCCGCCGGATGGTCGAGCTTCGCGATGCCGGCTAGACTTCGAGCCTGGACGGCTCTTTCCCCGCGAGAGCGCCGCTTGGTCGCCCGCGCCGTGTGGCTGCTGTTCTGCGCCCGTTGGAGCCTCCGCTTGCGGGGTGTGGCCGGGTCCCTCCAGAGCTTTTCCGGGCCCTCGAAGCGCCTTCCGCAGGACGAGCCCCCTGTGGTCCCCGCCGAAGCGCGCGAGATCCAGCGCGCCTTGCGCCGGGCCCGCATAGGATTGGCTTGGAAGGGGAGTTGCCTGCCCGAGGCGCTGGCGGGCTGCCGGATGCTTCGCGACCGGGGCATTGAGGCGCGGGTGCGATTCAGCGTGCGCAAGTCGGGTGAGGCAGGAATCCGTGCTCACGCCTGGATCGAAATCGAGCCCAGCGGCGAAAGGATCAATCGCGATCCCAGCTATGTCGATTTCAAGGCCCCCGGAGAGCGCTAAGGCAGGTCCGAGGGCTTTGATTCTCGATCTTCACTTGCTTCTCCGCGGCATTCATCTTTCGCTCGCTTTCCATGGGAGGCATCGCCGGCATTTTCCACAGCGATGGACGCCCTGTCGATCCGGAAGTGTTGGACCGTATGGCGGGCGCGATGGCGCCTCGGGGTCCCGACGGACGCCGGACCCTGATCGAGGGTCCCCTGGCGTTGCTCTCCTTGGAGCTGCGCACAAGCCCGGAAGCCCACGCTGAAGTCCAGCCCCTCCGCGATCCTGCCGGCCGCTTCCTGCTCGTTTGGGACGGCCGTCTCGATCACCGCGAAGAACTGAGACGGGCGCTGCTGCAACAGGGGGCTTCGCTGCGGAATTACACCGACGCAGAACTCGTACTGCAAGCTTGGCTGGCATGGGGTCCCGGCTGTCCTGACCGCCTCCGCGGCGATTTCGCCTATGCCCTCTGGGACCGGGACCGGCAGGAGTTCCATTGCGCCCGGGACCCCGCTGGCCTGCGCCCATTCTATTATCATCGCGGCGCTTCCCTCTTCGTGTTCGCCACCGAGCCCGCAGCGGTGCTGGCTGTGCCCGGCGTTTCCGGGAAACTCAACGAAGGCATGCTCGCGGAATATCTGACCGACTCGCTCCGCAGCGTCGAGGAGACCCTCTATTCCAGTGTCCTTCGCCTGCCGCCCGGGCACTGGATGCGGGTCCCGCGGGACGGACCGGCGCGGGTAGGCGCCTACTACGATTTGCTCAGACGGCCTCCGGCGCCGCCGGATGCGGAAACAGGCCGCGTGGATCAGTTCGCGGAGCTTTTCGAGCGAGCCGTGCAGTCCCGGTTGCGAGCGGAAGGCCGCCTGGCTTTCGATCTCAGCGGCGGGCTCGATTCCTCGGCCATCGTGGCCGCTGCGGGCAGTCTGATGGGAGGCGCGACACCCCGCATCCCCAAACGGCCTCTCGAGACCTTTTCTCTCGTGTTTCCGGGGGAATCCTGCGACGAGACGCCGTTTATCGAGGCGGTTGAGCAAGCTTATGCCTGCCATGGCCGCCATACGATCCCCGAACCGCTGCCCCTGGACTTCTGGCGGGAAATCGGCCGCAAGAGCCGCTTGCCCCCGCCTCCTCCCAACAGTTCTCTCATCACGCGCTGGACTTCATGGCCGCGTCATGAGGGTTGGCGGGTCTTGATCACTGGAGTCGGAGGCGACGAGTGCTTCCTGCCTTGGCGCCCGCCGGTCCACGCGCCGGCCCAGAAGCCGCTGGGAGGGGCTGCCATGGTTTGGATGGTCTTGACGGGTCTCTGGAAGCGGAGGTCTCGCCCCCAAATTCTTCGCGCCTTTCTACGGGAAGGGATCTTGCCCTGGGTTCCCACCCGCTGCCGTTCCGCGATCCGGACCTGGCGCGCCCGGCGCCCCGGCCGCTGGCCCTGGCTTGACCCCGCGTTCGTGCGCCGTAGCGGATTGGCCGACCGCCTCCGCGCAACTCCTCCCTGCGGTCTGGATCCCTGGAGCGTCGCCGCCCTTGAGTTGGAAGACTTTCACCGGCGCTGGCTGCACCTCGAGCTGCGGAGTCCTTTCTTGGACCGGGACCTCAAGGAGTTCTGCCTCTCTCTGCCGCCGCACTGCCTCGAGACCGGGACCGAATCAAAGATCTTGCTGCGCGAGGCCCTGCGGAAGGACGCGAAATTCCCTCCCGAAATCCGGGCGCGCAGCGACAAGGCCGAGTTCAGTCTCTTGTTTCGCCGGACCTGGGAGCGGCATCGCGCGGCTGGAGACTATGGGAAGGACTGGACGGCTGGAGGGCGGTTGCGCCCCGGTGTGATGGCGCATTGGATCGACGCACTTTCTCAAAAAGAATTATCAAATTTTGTAAAATATTTATGGACAGCTTGGCATGGATATGCCATAAACCTCTGGATTGCGAGCGACGGCGGCTCAGACAGGGAGATCAGCAGTAGACCCAGACATCTTCGGAGCGATGAAAGCCAGAAAGACCTACCGGAAACCTGAATTGAAGGAATTCGGCTGCGTGGCCGATCTGACGAGATCGGCCGTGACGAGTCCTCCCGCCCTGGGAAAAGTCGGGACCTTTCCTGACTTCCACGCCAGCAAGAGCCGGCGCGGTGGTCAGCCTCCCACCGTTCCTCCGGGACCGCCGTAAGGTTTGGCAGCGCCCGCATTTATCGCGGCCTGGCCATAGGAGCCGGGCGCTTTCGCGCATCTCTCTAAACGCCCTGCTGTTGCTGCGTTTTGGGGACGAATGGTGAAAGCGCGCCGCGTTTGTCGCATTCCAGGGCGATTTCCGGCTTGATCGCTGTCGTAGAGTCCTTCATGGTTAGGGCGTTAAGAGAAGACGCATCGCTGGCATTGGATGTGCTCGCTCGAGTTCCCGGTGGCGAAAGCTGGATCGGGTTTCGTCGAGAGCGCTTTCGAGAAAGTCCACGCGAAATCATTTTCCACGCGAAATCATTTTAAGAATCATGAAGAACAGAAAAACGTACCGGAAACCTGAACTGAAGGAGTTCGGCTGTGTCGCCGATCTGACGAGGGCGGGCGTGACGAGTCCTCCCGCTTTGGGAAAAGTCGGGACCTTTCCTGACTTCCACGCCAGCAAGAGCCGGCGCGGTGGTCAGCCTCCCACCGTTCCTCCGGGACCGCCCTAAGGTCCCTCAGGATCGTTGGCCCTCCCGATGTCCGCGCGTTCAGGCCCTGGCGCGCCATCGAGGGCTTTTAGGATGGCCGAGCGCACGGCGGGCAATGCTCCGAATTCCCGGCGGTAGTGCAGTGCGAACGCCGGGACTCGTTGTGCCACCGCGGTGACGGCGCGGAACTGGCGGACCAATGTGTTGGCGTCACCGGGGTCGAAGACGAGTCCGTGGCGGACGAGCGCCAGACTCGCTTCCATGGGGGAGATCGTCTCGAGACTTACGGAGCGGACGTCATCGTGTAAGGGTTCGCCGATCAGAAAGAGGGCGGTCAAGGGAAACGGGCGCACATCGAATTCCTGAGCCTCGGGCGCGCAAGTTAGCTGAAGTTTCGGGGAGTAGTCCGACCCGGGAGCAACGTGTTCGGCGCCGCTCAATAATCCGGCATAACTGTCAGGCCAGAGGCGGGGCGGGGCTCCGCTGGGCAGAACCGAGACCGGTGAGAGGCCGTCTTCATGCTCAAATGCGAAGGCGGTGCAATCGTCGCTCAACAACCGGCCCTCTCCGCTGCCGGCGAAAGAGAGCGCCAAGGTCGATTTTCCCCTTCCGGTTGCGCCCAGAAACAATGCGGCCCGATCGCCTGCCTGGATGGCGGCGCCATGAACCAACGGGAGCCCTTGGAGCGAGGCCAATAGCGGAAGCAGTTGATTTTCCGTCACATAGGCGATGTCGCGGGAAGACGAGCCGGGGTGGGGATGGCAGTGAACCGTCATGCGGTCGGGCTCGATGTGGAACTGGGCGATATCGCGGACCTGGACCAGCCAGCCGCGATCGCCCTGGGCGCGCCCCTTCGAGAGCCAGATCTCGCCGCCGTCGAGATGATGGTGGTGGATCCAGGCTTCCAGTGCGGGAGGGGGAGCGCCGCAAGAGTCGATCCAGGCCCGGCCCAGCGCACGGCCTCCGGCCGGAGAGGAACCGTGCAGTGCGTAACTGCACTCGGTTTCCAGGCCGTGCAAGAGATAGGCGCTCATCCGCCTGCACGATGGTGGGATGGAGCAGGGAAAGGCAAGGGCTAGCCCGCATTTTCTTCTAGATATGGTGGAGGGACGGGCGCCCGCAGGTCTTGGCGGGCTAGTGTGGCGTTTGCGAAATAAGCAACCACCACACTAGTGCAGCGCCGGGAGACTGGCTGCGGCGATGGCTTGCCCATGGCGTTTGTCCTTTTCGCTGGGAGTTGTGATGTGAAGGCGGCGAGCCAAATCGGGAAACTCCTCCGCCAGCACGGCCTGGGCTTTCTCGATGAGGAGGCCACCGCCGGGTCCCGACATGACCCGGCCCAGCAGGAGGAGATGCTTCAGGTCGTAATGGCCGGCGTAGTGGGCCACGGCGTATCCGAAACAGGTTCCCAGCGTGTTGTAGATGCCTGCGGCTCGCTCGTCGCCTTGCGCCAGTAGTTCTTGAATCGACGCAAGTTGTTCGGGCAAAGGCATTCCGTTAGGCAAATCCACACCGGATCGAGGGACAAGCCGGCCCACTCCTTGTTGGGAAAAGAACTGCGCGCCGCAGCCTATGTCGCCCGACCATTCATCGGCCGGCGCGTCCGCCCGGTAGTCGATGGGGGCGAAGGCGAGTTCGTTGAGCCAGGGGCGGATCCGGCCTTGAGGGTCGACGTAGCCGGAAGCGAGACTGGTTCCCATCGAGATGCCGAGCACGGCCGGCGCCTCCAATGCCATGGATCCGGCCAGGGCCGTGACTTCGCCGTCGTTAACCACCTGCCAGGGTATGTTGGACCAACCCTCGATTTCCATGACGCGAAAGAAGATCCGGCGCACCGAGTTTGCGAAATCCTCGCCGGATACTCCGCGAAAGAGCGATCCGGCGCGGACTTCGTTGTTCACGTAAACGCCGGCGGCGCTGCCTCCGATGGCGTCGACCCGGGGCAGGTGCGCGGCGGCTCGGCGCAACGAATCGCGGATGCCTTCGAAGTGGTAGGCGGGATCCTTTTGGAAATAGGGATCCCAGGGGATCTCTTCGGAGAAGACGACCTGGCCGTCGATCAGAGCTGCCGCCTTGCGGTCACTGCCGCCGAGATCGAAGCCGATGCGGCAGCCGTCGAGGTGACCGCCGAGATCCACCGCCGATTCCCGTTCTTCCGGAAGCGCTTCGAGGGGCGCGGTCTCGATGCGCATGGTCTTTCCGAAGAGTTTCTCCCCCATGAACTGGAAATCAAAAGCGCGCCGTCCGGCGGGGGCGTAGATGGTTTGCAAGCCCTTGGCGAGGGCCTCGCAGCCGCCGATGATGACCCGCCATCCGCCTTTTTGCCAGAGCAGGAACTTGAGGAGGCGCTCGGCATATCGCTCGTTGAGCGAGCGGGAGTTTTTGTCCGTGCCCGCGAGGATGCGGGTGCGATGGACACTGACGGCTCCCGCTCCGCCTTCCAGAGCGATGCCCAGGGCGATCCCTCCCTCGCGCTCGACCTTTGCCTCAAACTCCCGGTTCCAAAGCAGGGCGGGAAGGAAGCTGGGGTCCAGTTGGGGAAGCCGGCGGGGTGAAACCCGAAGAGTGGTCGACACGGGCCGAAGCGGGTGCAGTGCTTCTGGTTAGTTTTCGATCGAGGACGCCGGCAGAGAGCGCATCCACTCGAGCATGCGCTCGGGCCAAAAACGGATCTGGCCGGTCTGGTTGCGCAGTCCGTAGCCATGGCCGCCTTTGGGATAGAGATGCAGCTCGGCGGGCACGCCGGCTTTTCTCAGGGCCAGGTAAAAGTAAATGCTGCTCTCGGCAGGAACGTGGTCGTCGCCGGTATGGGCGAAGAAGACCGGCGGTGTTTCGCCGCCAACAGGAAGTTCGGGGGCAAGCGCCGGATCATCCTTTCCGGCGACAAGGTAGGCCGGATAGATGAGCGCGGTGAAATCGGGCCGGCACGAGACCTCGTCTGCATCGGGATGGTTGACGTTGCGGATGCGGACGAGGTCCCCGTCTTCTTCCCGGATTTCTTCGCCCTCCACCGACCAACCTTCGGGGTTGCCCGTAGGCCACAAAGGAAGGACCTTCGACGCGACAGGTTCCCCGGCGAGAGCGGCGCCGCAGGCGGCGGCGCAGATGCAGGCCAAAGCAAAGAGAGGGAGGGGCAGCTTCATGGAGGGCAATAGTAGTGTCGAGAGACCCGCGCCGCGCAAGAGCGGAGTGACGGTCTCAGGGGCGTGACCGGCGGCGAGTCGAGATTCTTCTCCGTTTGGCGGCCGCCCTTGACGCTGCGCGCCATTCGACTCAGAACTCAGGGAGCCGGCTCCGGCTTGGGAAACTGGTAGCGTCCGCCTTCCACTCTCCAATCCGGCGGAACCCCGCTCCGTTCGAAGGCGTCGTAACCCTCCTTGAGGTTGGTCCAGAACTCGAACCACCCCGAGTCCCGTTCCCGGAGCAAGCGCTCTTCAGTCAGCCGAAAGGGAAAACAGTGCGCGGGGAAGGCATCCTGACCGTTTTTCAAGGCCGCATCGCAGAGCGTGTAGATCTCCTCGATGAAGGCGTCGGTCATGGCGTAGCATCCGGTCGACACGTCGCTGCCGTGGACCATGAGGAGGCTGCCGGTGCGATCGTGATGGCGGTCGTAAGCGTTCGGGTAGCCGAGATCGAACGAGAGGTGAAAAGCGCTGCGCGGATTCATCCGGTCCGCGGCCACGGAATAGAAGCCCTCTGGGGCCTGGCGATCTCCTTCGCGCAGCTTCGGCCCCAGTGTGCCCGAGAACTTGGCGATCTTGTAAGTGCGGAAGCGTTTGTAGATCCCGGCGGCGGGTTGGAAAACCCACAATTCCAGTTCTCCGGGATCCTTGAAGATCCGGAGAAAGACAGGGTCCCCGAAGCGAAGGCCGGCTCCTTCCAGGTCCCGGGTCAAGGCAGGTCGCAAGCGTTTCGCGGCATCCGCGGCACGGTCTGAATCTTGCGCATGAAGGGCGGGCAGCCAAACGCGGCTCAGCCGCAACAGCAGAACCGCGCTGACCGCTGTAAGGACCAGGGAGACGGAGCGACGGATCATCAAAGGCTGATGTTCGAGATGGGGAGGCCGGGATCTCCTCCCTCACCGTAAAGGAATCGTCCGCACTTTGCAGAGACGGTGCGAGGGCATGCGTTGAGGCGATCCGGTCCAAAGCGCCGGTAAAGTTCCGTTGCGGCGGCTGCTGCGCCGCCCGCGAAAAGCCCGGGTGCGCGCCGCGAAGAATCGCGCTCTTTTGGGGTCCGGACAAAAGAAAAAAATCGGCGTGCGCCCCGGCCCAGTCAGGATAGGGTCCGCCGCATGTTGCGCGCGGGAATTGTGGGTCTGCCCAATGTCGGAAAATCGACGCTGTTCAACGCCGTGACCCGCACCCGGAAGGCGGAGGCGGCGAATTATCCTTTTTGCACCATTGAACCGAACCAGGGGGTGGTGACGGTCCCGGATGCTCGCCTTGATGTGCTGGCGCAGATTTCCCATTCCGAGCGGGTTGTTCCGGCCGCGGTGGAATTCGTCGACATCGCCGGTCTCGTGCGCGGAGCCAGCCGGGGGGAGGGGCTGGGAAACCAGTTTTTGGGCAACATTCGGGAAGTCGACGCGGTCATTCAAGTGGTGCGATGTTTCGAAAGTTCCCATATCCATCACATGGACGGAGCCATCGATCCAGTCCGGGACATCGAAGTCATCAACACCGAGTTGCTCTTGGCGGATCTGGCCGCGTTGGAACGTCGGCGCGACCGCAACGAAAAGAAGGCGAAAGGGGGCGACCGCGACGCAAAATCGGAACTGACGCTGATCGCCCGCTTGGCTCTTCATCTGGACGCGGGAAAGCCCGCGGCGACCCTGGAGGTCACCGAAGAAGAACGCCGCCTTCTGCGCGGCTTTTTTCTTCTGACCGCGAAGCCGACCATCTACGCCTGCAACGTGGCCGAGTCCGATCTGGCCTCGGCGCTTGACGATCCTGGCGCTCATCCCCATGTGCGGGCGGTGCGGGAGCACGCTGCTCGAGAGCATCAAGCCCTTTGCGTGACGATCAGCGCGCGGATCGAGAGCGATCTCGTCGATTTGTCGCCGGAAGAGGCCGCGGAGTATCTTGCAAGCTTGGGGGTCGAGAGCAGCGGAGTCGAGCAGCTCATTCGCGCGGTTTACGAGCTGTTGGGTTTGCGAACCTATCTGACCACGGGGGATAAAGAAACCCGGGCTTGGACGATCCGCGCGGGTGACCGGGCGCCGCGAGCCGCAGGAGTGATTCACGGCGACTTCGAACGCGGGTTTATCGCTGCGGAAGTGGTGTCCTATCCCGACCTCGTGAATCTCGGCTCGATGAGCAAAGCGCGTGAGGCCGGACGGCTGCGGATCGAGGGAAAGGACTATGAGGTGCGGGACGGCGACGTGATCGAGTTTCGCTTCAATGTCTGAGCGGGTGTCGTGAGCCGGCTCACAGTGGCTCACAGTCCGGGCGGATGGCGGGCGTGAAATCCCTTGAGGGACCGCGGCTCGGGCTTCCAACGAGGTCCGGTGCGTCCAGCTTGGCCGCCCGTGTCCAGACGGAGGCCCGCGACCACGAGGAAGACATGTCCGTCGCGCTGATAGATGGTGACCCATTTGCCCGCACCTTTCTTTCCGTAGCGGCGGAATCCGGAGGAGGGCATGGGACTGTCAAGCAACCCGGCGTTGTAAAGCACATAGGAGACTGTGCCCGAACAGTCGTAGCCCTGATCCTCGATGCGGGCGTGACCGCCGCCGTGACGATAGGGCCGGCCTTGGAGACGGTTGCCGGCGGAGATGATGCGCTGCACTTCCTTCGGGGCGCGGCGGGGCGCCTGGGCAAAACCGGCTTGGAGCGAGGCGGTCTTTCCGGGGATATACTGATAAGTGTAGCGTTGAGGCGCTGGGGAGGAGCAACCAGCGCTGAAGAAGACGGAGAGGGCCGGGATGAGGAGACCGGCCATACGGAGAGTTGGGGCGGCGGCCATGAGCGAACGATTTTCGGATTGTAAACACCTCCAAAATATACAGTTTCGCCGCGGTTGCCAAGGGAAGGAATCCGGGCGGGAGCACGCTGGGCAACGGACCGTTATAGTCCGGTGGACATGATCTGCCGTCCTGCGAATGTTCCGCGCCCGCACGGATCGCTGGAGCGGTCCGGCGTTTCACCACACCATTGCTCGCGTCTGTTCCCGCCTTCCCCTGCGTCACGCTGGGGCCCGGAACCGCTGATCCGCGGGTCGCGTGGCTATCGTGATGAAAATCCGCAGTTTTGTTGCACAATCAGCCGGGTGAGATTCGATTCCCGCGCCCTCTGCATGCCGTCCCCTGAATGAATACCCTTCGTCCGAGCCTGTTTGCGGTGTTGATTCCGGTGGTCCTCGGATCCTGCACTTTGGATTCCCGCGTTCACTCGAATTTGGTGGCGGTTCCGGTGGAGTGGAGGAACGCTGGGGGTTTCCCGCTGGCCGCTCCAGCGGAGGACCTCTCCCGCTGGTGGGGGCGCTTCGGGGATCCCACACTCAACCTGCTGATCGCGTTTGCGTTGACGGACAGTCCGGACATCAACATCGCGACGGCGCGGGTCCGCGAATCGCGCGCCCGCCGGGATGCGGAGTTCGCCGGGCTTTTTCCGGTGCTGGACGGGGGCGCTTCCCGCAACTCGGGCAGTACGGACACCGACCTCACTGGCCGGGTTTCCAGCACTTCCTATTCGGCCGGTCTCGACGCCTCATGGCAGGTGGATCTTTTCGGCAGACAAAGGAGCGCCGTCCAGGCCGCCGCCGCCAATCTCGGCGCCGCCGAAGAGAATGTCCATTCGGTCCACGCCGCGCTGGCCGCCGAGATCGCTGCGACTTACACCAGCCTCCGCACGAACGAGGCGCGGCTGGTGGTTCTCGAGCAGAACGTCGTCACCCGCGAGCAGACCGCCCAGCTCGCCACTTGGCGCGAGCAATCCGGCGAGGCGGATTCGCTCGAAGCCAGCCAAGCGCAGAGCAGCCTCGAATCCGCTCGCGCGGCGATCCCCTCGCTGGAACAGGCCATCGCTGAAGATCGCAACCAGCTTGCCCTGCTTGCCGGCCGGGAACCCGGCGCGTTCGACGCCCTGCTTTTGGGCGGCCGGGGCATTCCGGACCCGCCCAACAGCCTTGCCATCGGCATTCCCGCCGACGCGCTTCGCCAGCGTCCAGACGTCCGCGTGGCTGGCTATCAGGTCCTCGCCGCCGCCGCCAACACCCGCGCCGCTGACGCCGCTCGCTACCCGGCCCTCAGTTTATCGGGGTCGCTCGGGCTCAACACCATCAACGCCAGCGATCTCTTCGACCCTGAAACCGCGACGGCCAGGCTCGCTACCAACCTCACGTCGCCGATCTTCGACGCCGGCCGGATTCGCGCCAACATCGAGGCCGCCGCGGCCGCCGAACAACAGGCTATCGAAAACTATCGCGCCACGGTCTTCATCGCTCTTGCGGAAGCGGAGAACGCGCTCATCGCCTGCCGCCGTTCCACCGAACGCCTCGCGACCCTCGAAAAAGCCACCCAGCTCGCCCGGGTGTCCGACGAACTCGCCCGCCAGCGTTACGAGGCGGGCGAGATCGATTTCCTGGACGTGTTGGATTCCCAGCGCACCCTGCTGAACCTTGAGGACAACTTGCTCTCCACCCGCACGGACCGGACCACCGCCTACATCCGTCTCTATGAGGCTCTCGGCGGCGGCTGGTCGCCCTATGCGGGATGATGAAAACCGGCCCACAACTTTGCCGCCGCTTCTACGGCGGCGCTTGATACAATCCTTTCCCCAATTCCATGTTGCGTCCAAAACCCAACGAAGACCTTGCTGCCATCGTTCAACGCGGCAAGTCGCGGCCGGTTCGCAAGTGGTTGCTCATCCTCGCGGGCTGCGTGCTGGCCGGCGGCGCAGCGTGGTTTCTTCTGACAAAGCAAAAGGCGGAAAACGGAGAACCCGAATACGTCACCGAACCGGCCCGGATCGGGCGCATCTCGCTCGTCGTCACCGCGGCGGGCAATCTTGCCCCCATCAATCAGGTGATAATCGGCTCCGAGCTTTCCGGGAGGGTGGATGAGGTTTACGTCGACACGAACGATTCGGTGGCGAAGAACGAGCCGGTTGCCAAGCTGGACACCTCGAAGCTCGACCAGCAGACGGAGCGCAGCCGCGCCGCATTTCTGGAATCCGAGGCGCGGGTCAGCCAATCCAGGGCGACTCTCCAGGAAGCGCGGGCGGCCCTTGCCCGCCAAGAAGAACTCCACCGGCTCAGCGGCGGCAGAACGCCATCAAAAGCCACCATGGAAACTTCGCTCGCCACCGTCTCCCGTGCCGAAGCCGATCTCGAAAGCGCCCTGGCTTCCGTGGAGGGCGCCGCGGCGGATGTCCGCTCCTTCGAAAGCGATCTGGAAAAAGCCATTATCCGGTCGCCGGTCGATGGCGTGGTCCTTTCGCGGAGCATCGAGGTCGGGCAAACGGTTGCCGCATCGTTTACGGCGCCCACGCTTTTCACCATCGCCGAGGACTTGAGGAAGATGGAACTTCTCGTATCCGTCACCGAGGCGGACATCGGCCGCGTCCAAGCCGGTCAAACGGCTACCTTCACGGTCGATGCCTGGCCGGGGCGCACGTATACGGCCACCGTTAAAAAAGTCGCCTTTGGATCGAATAACAATCAGACCGCGGGCTCCAGCGGCGGGGGCGGCTCGGGCTCGGGCGCAGGCGGCTCCGGCGTCACGACCGGCGTGGTTACCTACAGCACCGAACTGGAGGTCGCCAATGAAGATCTCTCGCTTCGTCCCGGTATGACGGCCACCGTCGATATTGCCATTGTGGACAAGGACGACATCCTCGTCGTTCCGAACTCCGCGTTGCGTTTCAACCCCGAGGAGGCCGCCGCCATAGGCAAACCAGACGACGACAAGCGCACGCTCGTCGAGAGCCTCTCGCCGAGAGGCGGCCGGCGCTGGCGAGGAAACTCCGGCTCCAGACCCGGCGGCGGCGGACAGGAACCGCGGGTCTACACTCTGATCGACGGCGAACCCGTCGAGATTCTGGTCACCCCGGGCATCACGGACAGCCGCTTGACCGAGATCACCGGCGGCGCCCTGGAACCGGACATGCCCGTCATCGTCAGCATCAAGCCCAAGTCTGCGGCATGAGCGCGGAAACGCTGATCGAGCTGCGCGGTCTGACAAAGATTTACGGATCGGGAAACGCCGCTTTCACGGCATTGCGTGGCGTGGATTTGAGCATCGGAAGCGGCGAGTTTGTCGCTGTCATGGGTCCCAGCGGTTCCGGCAAATCCACCTTGATGAACATCCTCGGCTGCCTCGACAGCCCGACCTCCGGCTCGTACACATTCAAGGGCATCGAAGTGGAAAGTTTGAACAAGGACCAGCGCTCGCTCATTCGCCGCCACGCGCTGGGTTTCATCTTCCAGGGCTTCAACTTGTTGGCCCGCACGTCGGCTCTGGAGAACGTCGAACTGCCCCTCCTCTACCGCGGGTATTCGCGGACCCTGCGACACAAGATGGCTCGCGAGGCCCTCGCCTCCGTGGGTCTGCCTGACAAGGAGCGTAACGCGCCTTCCGAACTCTCCGGCGGACAGCAACAGCGGGTCGCCATCGCGCGCGCCATCGTTACGGAACCCAACACGCTTTTTGCAGACGAACCCACGGGCAATCTCGATTCCAAGACGACGATCGAGATCATGAACCTTCTTCAGCATCTCAACGCCGAACTCGGCATCACTGTCATCATCGTCACCCACGAGGACAGTGTTGCGGCGTATGCCCGGCGAACCATCAAGGTTCACGACGGACTTATTGCAGGCGACAGCGGCAGGTCAAACGGCTGAAGTTCGCAGTGTACTCATCACACTCTGATCGATGCTCCTAAATGCGCTGTTCATTGCGGTGCGAGAGATTCGCCGGAACCTGACGCGGTCGTTTTTGACCGTCATCGGGATTGTCATCGGCGTTGCGGCGGTGGTGACGATGGTCACGCTCGGGCGAGGAGCCACGCTTGCGGTGAAACAGGAGATTTCCAAGATGGGCAGCAATCTGCTGGTCGTTCGCCCCGGGCAAGGCTGGGGTTCGCGGGGGGCGCCGCAGTTCTCGATGAGGGATGTCAGCGCCATTCGGGAGCAAGTGCCCGGCATCGCCGGCATCGCCCCTTTCATTCAGACCAACGGCGCCGCCGTTTATCAGGAAAACGACTTCAACTGCGACATCCAGGGCACCACTGCGAATTACTTCGTCATAGGGAACTGGCAGATCGGTCTCGGACGGTTCTTCACCGACGCTCATGTCGACGAAGCCGCGCCCGTCTGTGTCATCGGGGAAACCGTCCGCAAGGAACTTTTCGGTCCGGGCGTTGATCCGGTCGGAAGCAAAATCCGGGTGAAAAGCACGTCTTTCGAGGTCATCGGGGTCACTGCAATCAAAGGTCAGGGCGGTTTCGGCGAGGATCTCGACGACAATATTCTCACGCCCTACACCTCCATTCTGCGCCGGATGAGCGGGCGCGGCAGTGGTCACAACATCAATCAGATCATGATTTCGGGCCGCGAGGGCTATCCCAGCGTCCACATTGTGGCGGACGTGACATCGTTGATGCGGGAGCGGCGCCACTTGGCTCCGAACGAGCAGGACAACTTCAGTGTCTTCGATTCGCTTCAGATCGCCGACGTGATTACATCGAGCACTCGGGTGCTGACCTCGTTGTTGGGCGCCGTGGCCGGCGTGAGTCTGCTGGTCGGGGGAATCGGGATTATGAACATCATGCTGGTTTCGGTGACCGAGCGGACCCGCGAGATCGGCATCCGTCTCGCCATCGGCGCCCGGGCTCGCGAGGTGCTCCTTCAGTTTCTCGTCGAGGCGGTCACGCTGTCATGCGTCGGCGGCGTCGCCGGCATTCTTCTCGCCTATGCGCTTTGCGACCTGCTGGCTGAGGCGGTTGGCGCCCCGTTCATTTTTGATCCGAGGATCAATGTCATCGCCTTCGTGTTTTCGGCCGCCATCGGGATCCTCTTCGGGTTCATGCCGGCTCGTCGCGCGGCGTCGTTGGATCCGATCGAGGCCCTTCGGCACGAGTGAGAGGGAGGCGTCAACAGACCAGCGTCATCTGGGCTATGACGGGGCTGGGCGGATAGGGCGATTCCGCGAAGAGTGTGCAGGCTGCGCCTACAGCCAGCATGACTGCAAATAGCCGCATCGCACTCTCCGTCCAGGTATTCACAGAAGAAGTCCTCCCCACTTCCTTTACGGAGGGACGCGGTGTCGAGCCGGTCGTTTTGGCTGGCCACTCCATCGCGGGCGATGGTCAGCGACGGGAGCCATCCGCCGATGATGTCCGTTTTGTCTCTGAGCGAATGGGCAGGCTCGCGTTGGCTGGATCGTCTGGTTCGATCCTGCCAACACGATAATGGCCCGTGATCTTAAAGTCAAACAGCCGGTCTTCCTCCTGTGTCCCCGCGCCGATGTTGTGAATGACGAAAGGCCGTCCTTCCGCATTGGTGCGAGTGCTCACGATCATGATATGCGCGAGGTTTAGAGGCACTATGCAGGTCACCAGATCGCCCGGCCGGTAATCTTGGGGATCCTTCGAGATCTCGAGTTCCCATCCGCTTCGCTTGAAATACGCCTGCAAGTTCGGGACACGACGATGGTCAATATTCTTGTCAGCCCTTTTGAGTCCCCACTTCTGGGGATACCGCGAGAAATTGCGCTTCATGTCTTCATGCACAAGTTTCTGAAGGTCCATTCCGAAGCCTGTGCGCAAGGCGCGCACCACCACATCCGTGCATACTCCCATCTCAATCGGGACATCCCCGTTTGGATAATCTAACGCCCGGTAACCCGGATCGTAACGCACGGTTTTTCCAATCTGCGCGCGAGCCGCATCGACGATGCCGGCCGGATTCGGCCGCTCCGCGGCGCTGACCAGTAGAACCCCCGAGATCAGGCTCATAACCATGCCAGAGTGAACATTCATATTCGGATCGAACGTCCGAGGGATGGCGCCGGCTACCGGAAACGCCGCCTCGCAACAGGGTGAAGGGTTTGAGTGAAGAGGGTCATGCGACTTGAAGCGGGTAGCCGGTTGTCCGCCACCGACTTTTGCGAGCGTGTCGAACAGCCGCAAGTTTGACCTGATTCTGCGCAACGATAGTGGATTTTTTCGCGGCAGGCAACGCCATTCCCGGGGATGGTGCGCTTTCCGCAGGGGTTCGGAGAAGTCAGCGACCGGGGTTTGGCGAGACGCCTGCCCTTCCATGACCCGCGAAGGCGATAGTGGCCATGCCCCGGCGCTCCTTACCGTGGGGCGGACACTCCTGTCCGTCGCTATGCCGCGAGGGTTCGGGGAGAGTTGCGCCGGGACCTCAAAGGGCTGGCGGCCAGAACATGGCGCCTCCAGCGCATAAGTCCATGAACCAGCTTCCCGTCCAACGCTCCGCCGGACTCCCGGCCCAGGGCCCCCAACCCCGCTGGCTCATCGAAGAGCCTTTGCGCCATGCGCACGCTCCCTATAGAGATCGCGGGAAACGGAAACCGCTCTCACGCGTACATTCTCACAACGGTCCGCACCAAGAACTCACAAGCACTCTCCACCTCTGACGAGTCTGAAAGTGCCTGTTCCGGACTCCGGAACTTCGATGACGACACGCTGCACGCCGCCCAAATCCACAGATTCCGCGTCCTCCACTCGCCTCCAAGCCACCATGTCCATGCTCCAATCTATGCCGTAATCCCCAGAGCCCTCCCAAGAAAGCGTTAATCGCCCGGAATTCGCGGTCAGTAGTATCAGATCAAATCAAAGGTTTCCGTAAGCACGGGAGGGAATTCTTGACAAAGGAGCGAGGTCTACTACTGAGGCGTGACTTGAAACTGGTGAGCGAACACTGGGCGCCGCCCGGTTTGTAGCCCTTATGGGATCTCTGCGAAATGGACCGCATTGACAAGTGGATGGAATCGAAATTACGATTCTTGATTGAATCGGAAGGCTTTATGCTTAGTAGCAGAAGCGAAAGATGTTTGGAATATCAACGAGGAATGGTACGAGTGAGAGCGGCATACAATGTGCGTGATGGATTCGATGTGCACGTAAGCAGGGGTTCAGACGATGAAATTTCGGTGGATTTGATAGTGAATGTGATCAAGACATGGTCAGGGCCCGGACGCTACCGCCCTTGCATGCCGGTGGTCGGGCTTGGAGTGCGGAGAAGCATGCGAGAGATTGTGAGATTCTTGAATAAGCATCCGAGAGTGTTAAAACTGGAGAGACTCTTAAAGCGGAATTACTTAAATTGAAGTTTTATCACGCTGATGATTGGGTGAAGGAGTGGGGACGATCGATAGTGATGACTCCGGAAGAAGAGCGGCAAAACAGAGAACTTGTTCCGAAGATTATGCGCTTGTTGGAGAGTGGCGATCTAGGAACGTAAGCGGTTTCGACTTCCCGGATCTCTTCCGTGCAGTGGGCCTTGAACTCGCTGATGCTGATCTGGCGGACAGTCATGGTGGAAAACTCGTTTTGATCACAAAAATGGTGAATCGCAAATCACAGAAGACGTCAGACCTTCCTTTGCATCCTCCACCGCACAAGACCCAGGCTGAACACCGAACTGAGCGGCATGAGAATCGCCGCCAAGAGGGGATTCATCGCTCCCGCCAAACACAGTCCCGCAGCAGCCACGTTGTAAGTCGCGGCAAAACCAAAAACCGTCCGCACCGCACTCCCGTGCCGCTGGACAACCTCGAACAAACAGGGCAGAAAGCCGAGACTGCGCGCGCGAAAATGAAAGTCTGCATTGCGGGCCAGCGGGGCGCGGTCGATCACGGGAGTCCCCGCGCAACTGGCGGCGGCGAAGGCCAAACTATCGTTGAGGCCATCCCCGAGGAACAGA
>DATKCT010000111.1:0-48883 GCA_035513055.1 Verrucomicrobiales bacterium
GGGGAATATGCTTGGGGCATTGGTGGTCAAGGGCGGGAAGGTTACCCTCGTCGAGAACGATGCGATCACGCAAGGCGGAGCGTGGATGACTGGAGAGACCTCGTTGGAAGCTCAGGGCAACGAGATCGACCTGAGCGATGCGGGGAACGTGCTTGGGGCGCTGGTGGTCAAGGGTGGGAAGGTTACCCTGGTTGAGAACGACGCGATTGCGCAGAGCGGGGCGTGGATGACTGGCGAGACGTCGCTGGATGCTCAGGGCAACGAGATCGACCTGAGCAATGCGGGCAATGTGCTTGGGGCGCTGGTGCTGAAAGGGGGCAAAGTCACGCTAGTCGAGAACGACACGATCACGCAGAGCGGCGCTTGGATGACGGGCGAGACGTCGTTGGATGCTCAGGGCAACGAGATTGATTTGAGTGACGCGGGGAACGTGCTCGGGGCGTTGGTGGTCAAAGGTGGGAAGGTTACCCTCGTTGAGAACGACGCGATTAGGCAGAGTGGAGCTTGGATGACTGGAGAGACGTCGTTGGATGCTCAGGGCAACGAGATCGACCTGCGCGATGCGGGAAATGTGCTCGGAGCACTCGTGCTCAAAGGAGGCAGAGTCGCCCTTGTCGAGAATGACGCGATCACGCAGAGCGGGGCGTGGATGACGGGAGAGACCTCGCTGGATGCTCAGGGCGATGAGATCGATTTGAGTGATCTGGGGAATGTGCTTGGGGCATTGGTGGTCAAAGGCGGGAAGGTTACCCTCGTCGAGAATGACGCGATCACGCAGAGCGGCGCTTGGATGACTGGAGAGACGTCGCTGGATGCTCGAAGCAATGAGATCGACCTGAGCGACGCGGGGAATGTGCTTGGGGCGCTGGTGCTCAAAGGGGGCAAAGTCACCCTGGTTGAGAACGACGCGATCACGCAAAGCGGGGCTTGGAGGACTGGCGAGACTTCGTTGGATGCTCAAGGCAACGAGATCGATTTGAGTGATGCGGGGAATGTGCTCGGGGCGCTGGTGCTGAAAGGCGGGAAGGTTACGCTCGTTGAGAACGACGCGATCACGCAGAGCGGCGCTTGGATGGCTGGCGAGACCTCGCTGGATGCTCAGGGTAATGAGATCGATTTAAGTGATCCGGGGAACGTGCTCGGGGCGTTGGTGGTGAAAGGGGGCAGAGTCACCTTGGTCGAGAATGACGCGATCACGCAAGGCGGAGCGTGGATGACCGGTGAGACCTCGCTCGACTCTCAGGGCAACCAGATCGACTTGAGCCTTCCGGGCAATATCTTTGGGCTCATTTCCGGCGCAGGAGGTTCCCTCTGGATCCACGATTCCGGCCCGGCTGAGCTTGGCGCATGGACTGTCGCCGGCGATTTTGAAGTGCATGCTTTGGGTGGAATAACCGGATTCGATCCGCTCCGGGTAGGAGGGCGGGCGCGGTTCGTGTCTGGTCTCTTGGACGCCGGAACGGTGGAGTTGTGGAACAACGTGGCCACCGTTTTCGGAGCCTCGGTTGTCGGAGGCGACTTGCTGCTGCATTCGAGCGGTGAGGTTGGACAGGTGGGTGGGCTGGCGGTCGCCGGGATGGTGACGATTCACGACGCTCCCGATGTCATCCTGGCTCATCCGGACAACGTCCTTCCTTTTTATGAGCTTCCTTCTGGGGATGTGCTTATCGATCGGGTCGGGCCGATTCACCTGGATTCACAGGATGTTGCGGGAGATTTGATAGTCAACAGCAAGCGAACGGGCCTGGTTTTCGACGGAGACGCTCTGTCGGGGCGGGCCATCGAGTTGCTTTCCGAAGGCAACCGTTTCGAGGGAGAACTGCAATTGAAGACAACGGCGGCCCCGCTGGCGCAGGTGACCTCGGCCGAGGCGCCCGGGATTACACAGGGCGGCGCACTGCGCGTTGCCGGACGCGCTTTCTTTTTTGCAACGCTGGATGGCGACATCGATTTATTCGAGGGGGAAAACATGTTTGGCGATTTGACGGTTTTCGGCAACCGAGTCCGGATTCGCGAGAACGACGCGATTACGCAGTTTCAGGCTTGGACGACGGGGTCAACCGAGTTGCGCTCAGGAGACCACGGAATCTCGCTTGGAAACCCGGGCAACCGCTTAGGGGATTTGAGCGTGCGCGGTGGTGACCTGCTCATCGTCGAGAATGACGCGATTACCCAGAGTGGGCCGTGGCGGACGGGAAGGACGGAGCTTGACGCGGGCGACCACGCAATCCTTCTGACCGACACCGAGAATGTTTTGGGCGATCTCGTCATTCGCGCTGGCGAGGTGGGGATTGTCGAGAACGATGTGATCACTCAAGGCGGAGCTTGGAGGACGGGGGAAACTCAGCTCAATTCGCGGAGACACTCCATCCTGTTGGCGGCGGAGGGAAATGTGTTCGGCGATTTGAAGCTCGACGGGGGAGATTTAATAGTTCGTGAGGACGACGACATCACGCAAAGCGGACCTTGGAGAGTGGATGATGCTGTGCTGGATGCTGGAACGTCCGCCATCATCCTGGGGAACGCCTCGAATGAGTTGGGGGATCTGACGATCGAATCGGGAGACCTCTTGCTTCGGGAAGCAGGTGCGATCACGCAGAACGGGCCGTGGAGAACGGGTTCCACGGTGCTCGATGCCGGGAATGGAGCCGTGTTGCTGCAAAACGGCGACAACGTCTTGGGAGATCTTACGGTGCGGGCCGGCTCCGTGCGGATTGCCGAGAACGACGACATTACGACTGGGGGCCCCTGGGCAACCGGCGATACGCATCTGGACGCGGGGGATCATCTCATTCGCTTGGATGCGCCCGGCAGTGTTTTCGGGGATTTGGCGTTGCTGGCCGCCGGAGCGCTGGTCGTCGAGGACGATGTGGTGACGCAGGCCGAGGCCTGGAACTTGGAAGTGCTGCAGGTCGAGGCGGGCGGGCACGACATTTTCTTGACCAAGAGCGCCAACCGCTTCGGTCAGGTTGCGCTGAGCGGCCGGAACGTCGAGTTGGTGGAAGCCGATTCCACGGTGCTCGGCGGAGGCGTGGTTACCGGACGCTTGCTCCTGCAATCCGGCGGAGCGATCACGCAATCGCATCCTGTGTCGGTAGCGCGATTGGAAGCGGCGGCGAATTCCGGCCCCATACTTTTGCAGAACACGGCGAATCGCATTGCCGTGTTGGGTCCGGTTTCTGCGGTGGGTTCGAGCGGGATTTTTGGATTGGGAGGAATGGTGGTTGAAGCGCTCCTGGAGATCCGGGGCGGAAGTGTGGTGTTGGGCACAGTGGGCGGAGATCTGGTCCTCGGCCCGGCCGGCATAGTGCGATTGGATGCGAGCGGGGAGCAGATCGTGTTGCACACGGATCGCTTCTTTTTGAATCAATCTCTCCTTCGGAATCCCCTGGTCTTAGCGCCTTCCGGTCGTTGGCTGATTTACGCGGGACAGCAGGAAGGGTCTGATCTCGGGAGTCTCGTTCCCGATGCCGTTGAATCCGATATCGACTTTCCCAATCCTCCATTGGCTACAGGAGGAAACATCTTTATCATCGGCTCGTCCGATCCGGTGAAGCTTCCTTACAACGCCATCAACGATTTTAGTGAGGGCTCGCTCTTATTCACGGAATTCGCCGGTTCCCGGACGAAAGGGCAATATGAAGTGCGCCGTGAAGACGATGGCGAAAGCGAAGAGGGGGCTGCCGCGGATGCAACGGCGGGCGAATCCGCCGGCGCCGATAGTGAGGTCATGAGCGTGGAGAGCGGCGATGGCGTTGTTGGATTCGATGGTTCCGGGGTTCTCAATCTTCCCAATGTCGAGGCTCCGCGGGAATTGCTTGACGGAGTGAGCGATGCCGCGGTGCGTGAGATGCGCAGCGCATTGGATGCGGAAGAAGCTGGGAGATAATCGCGTGAAAGGAATAATGGAATATACCGGCGAGAGAAAGCTGCGCAGATTTGGGCGCCTGGGACTCGTGCTCTGGTTGGTCTGCTCCACCTTCGCAGCAGCAGAGGATGTCAAGATCTCGCTGGTCGTGGGCCGAGTCGAGGCTTCGTTTCCTGGAAGCACCCGGTTTACCGCGGTGAAACGCGGCGACGCGTATCCCGAGGGAACGACGATTCGGACGGGGGCCGGGTCGAGGGCGGTGATCGTATCCGGGCCTGGGGTGGTGACGCGGCTAGGGCCTGAGACTTCGGTCGTGGTCGGCAGAATAGACACACCTGCTCCCGGTGAGACGGGGGGCAGGAACGATATCCGTTTCGACCTTGAGTCAGGAAACCTGAGCGCGCTTATCGATAGATCCCGCGATGTCCGAACCGAGTTCGAGATCACGACGCCGCATGGAACCGCCGCCGCGCGCGGAACCATTTACGGCGTGTCGGCGTCGGATGGACGTTCTTTCGTCAAGGTGCGAGAAGGAAAGGTAGACGTGCGGCGAGGTCGCGCGGGTGAGGTGAGCAGCAGCGAGAAAGACGAAGTTGGAACGAGGGAGAAAAGCCGAATCCGGCGTCCTTCCTCAGGGGTCCGGCGAAAATAATCGCTGGACGGGAGAGCGGGCAGTCCGGCGGATTTTCCGGCTCCGGCCCGCGGCGCTTCTCAAGATGATTCAATTCCCTATTTGGAGCCCGAAGTGCAAGCGGGAATTGTCTCCGTTGCCGAAGCCGCTGTCTTCCAATTGGATTCCGTAGTCGAGGCGTAAAGCGCACCAAGGCTGAACTTCGTAGCGAAGACCGACTCCAGTGCTGCAGAGGTCAACGCTGCTGGGTTCGCCCGCAAGACGATCGCGGTTCGTGACCCAACCGTGGTCCCAAAAGGCTAACAGTTGCATCCGGTCCCGGAACCAGGCCGGAGCGAGCTTTTCGGTGAGGCTGAAAGGGGGGGATCGGAGTTCAATACTTGCCAACAACCCTTCGTCTCCGCGCACTTCGTATTCTTCGTAGCCACGTACGGTGCGGTAACCGCCCGCGCCAAGTTGCTCGCTGGCGAGGAGGTTGACGCTGGCTGCCTGTCCGGTCAGGCGGAGGTTGACCGAAAACCCGGCCGGGAGAGTGAATTCCCGTTCGAGATCCATCCGGGCATAGGCGTATTCGCCTTCCGCTCCTGGCCTAACTTCGTCGAAGACATCGTCCCGGTTATGGCTGCTCCAATCCCCGGGGCTGAGCACGAGTGTGGCCTCCAGGCCGGTGGATCCCCAGCGGTCGCGCAAGAGTCCCTGATAGATAGTGGAAAACTGAAAGATTTCCGTGGTCGTATCGAAGACTCCGCTGCCTCCGAATTCGAGGTTGTTGTTGGTGGACTTGAAGTCAAAACCCCAAAAGAGCGAGTGGGTCAGGCCGCCCCAACGAGGGATCGGGGTTTCATAGCGGGTGCTCACCTGCGAACTTGTTCCCTGGGAATCAAAGCTGGAGTCTGGCAATTCGTCGGACTCGGTCTCCACATGCAGACCCAGGATACGGAGCCGGTGCCGCCAAGGAAGGGGGATTTCGTAAACAGCCGAGTGGCTGAGGAGGCCCTCCAGATCCGGTGTGAAGGTGAATTGGTAGCTCAGAATGTGATCGGCTTGAAACGCGTTTCCCCAGTTCAAGCCGGCGAAGAGGATCTCTTCGCCCACGGATTCAGTGCCGCTGTTTTCAATTCCGGTGTAGATCCGCAGTGGAAAGCGCTCCGATGTATCGAGAATGAGATCGGTCTGACCGGGTTCTGTTCCGGGAGTGTAGACGAGGTCGACTCGCCGGAAGGGATTGCGGTTGAGCCAATCGAGATCGTCGAGCAGCTTGCTCTGCCGGACCACGTCGCCCGGTTCAATCCGCAGAGGATCAAGGAGAATGGCGTCGGAGAACCAGCGATTTCCGCGGACCCGGGTCTCTCCGAGCCGGCCTTCGAGGACCACCAATTGGAGAACTCCGTGGGTCAGATCATGCTCAGGAACAATGACATCAACCAGCGGACGGTCAGATTTACGGTAATGCCCGACGATGGCGCGAGTCAGATCCTGGAGCGAGGCGAAGGAAAAAGGAGAACCGAAATAAGGCGCTAGCTCCCTTCTCAGATCGTCCGGGTCCGGTAGAGCGACTCCGCGTATCTCCAATCCGGAAACTCCGGTGATTCCATCGAAAACTACCAACCCAGGATCGCTCCACAGCACGACGCCGTGTAGGACGGGAATCAGGGGGACGTCATCGGCGTCTGCATCGTCGAAGCTTTCGTCGATGGCGACATCACTGCCTTCGTCAGAGCCGGGTAACGATCGCGGGCCGGCGAGATCCACGTTTTGAGCTGTGGAGAACGCGGCGGCGCCCAGCAGCAGAACGGCGCTCAGAACGATTGCCGGCCCTCGCCCGAAAAAAGCTGGATGGAGAATAGGACAGCACATAGTATTCGAACTGGATCGGCTGGAAGCAATGCGCGACTGCGGTCGAAGAGAAGCAGTTGCGCCGGTTCGCCTCGCTTATATGGGCTGGGCGCGAGGACGGGCAACGGAAATGTCGGAACACGGCCAACCCGCGGGACATGAAGCGCCGGTCTGAGCGGAAAGGCGCCATGGCCGAGCCTTATCGTGGGCGGGCCTACCGGCTTGTGGCGCCCGCTGCGGTCATGGCCGTGATTCTGGCTGGACTGGCTCTGGACGTATTTGTTCCCCTCGAGAACCTTTTGATAGACTCCCGCTTCCGGGCCCGGGCATCGTCCGATCCTCCCGCCGATGAGCGGATTCATGTCGTCGGCATCCGGGAGGAGGATATCCGAACCTTCGGGCGTTGGCCTTGGAGCCGGCGGATTCATGGGCAGCTATTGACGCTCCTGGCCGAAGCGCCTCCTTCGGCGGTGACCTTTGATTTCGTGTTTGCCGAGCCCGAGAATCCGGTAGGACAGGATCTGGGCGCCGGCGAGGATCCTGATCAGTATTTCGCCGACGCCGCCGCAGGATTGGGTTGTGTGGTGGTGGGCGCCTGGCGAAACTACGCCTTTCAGAAGGGCGGCCATGATTCCAACCCTGCAGGGACTGGCGCCGGCAACAGGGACGAGCATGGATTCACTCTCCCGATTCGGGATGTGCGTAGCAACAAACGTACCCGCCTCTACTCCTCCGAGGAAGCAACCTTGCCGATCCGGGAACTCGCGGAGAGCGCCTTCATCGGCTACGTGGATTCGCCCCCCGATGGAGACGGAGTCCGGCGCCAGATTCCGATGGTGGTTCAGATTGGCGGCGAGGTTTATCCGTCGCTCGTCACGCAGACTCTGATGGTGTATTGGGGGGTTGGTCCCGGCGACGTCACGGTCATCCCTGGTGAAGCCATCGTTTTCCAGACTCCGGAGGGCGAAAAGAGGGTTCCATTGGGTCACCGTGGCGAGTTGCTCCTCAACTGGCGATCGAAACAGAGTTTTTATGGGCGCTGGTATGGCTATGGCTTTCTTTCCTCGATTCTCGTCCGGCACTTGCGGCAGGGCGAACCCTGGCCCGAACAAGCCGCTCCGGTGCAGGGCAAGATTCTCTTGGTAGGGCAAGACGCGGAGGGCTTGACCGACTTCGACCCCAGCCCGCTCCATCCAGTCACGCCCAATGTGCAAGTGCATGCCGTAGCCCTGAACAGCATCCTTCGCGAAGACTACATCTGGAGACCCCTGCTTTCCTGGTCGGTTCTGGTCTGGTTTGGATTCACTTGGGCGACTCTGTTCGCCTTACGCGACACCCCCATCGGAGTGGCCGCCGGCACGCCCGTCCTGCTCGCCGCGGTTTACGTCGGCCTGAGCTACTACTTGTTCGGCCGCTGGAGCATCCAGTTGCCCCTGGCCTGGCCGCTCACTGGATTCCTCGGCGTCCATGTCGGAGATGGTCTGCTGCGTTGGAGGGCGGAGAGGACCGCCCGGCAGGAGATCCGCAGCGTGTTTTCCTCCTACATATCCAAGCCGGTTATGGAGAGACTCCTGCGTCATCCGGAGAACATCCGGTTGGGTGGGGAACGGCGGGCGGTGGCCATCCTCTTCTCAGACATCCGTGGTTTCACGACGATCAGCGAAGCCATGCGGGAAGAGGATCTCGTGATTCAACTCAACGAGTACTTCGAAAAAATGGTGGCCTGCATTCATCGTTATGAGGGAACTCTGCACAAATACATCGGGGACGCGATCATGGCCGTTTGGGGCGACGTTACGAACCAGACTCCGGAAGAATCGGTGTCCAATGCCGTGCGCGCCGCTCTGGAGATGGCGCGAGAGAATGCTGTTCTCAACGCGGCCTGGACGCAGGAGGGCCGGCCCGAATTCCATACGGGAATCGGCATCAATTTCGGAGAGGTCATGGTGGGAAACATCGGCGCGGAACAGCGCCGAGAGTTCACGGTGATCGGCGACGCCGTCAACACCTCCTCCCGGCTCGAGGGTTTGACCAAGCAATACCGTGTTCGAGTGCTCATTGGAGAAGGTGTCCAGCGGCTCCTCGACCCTGGATTCCTCACCCGCAGCGTTGGCGTCATCGTGGTCAAAGGCAAAAAGAAACCCGTTCGCGTCTTCGAAGCCCTGTCCGCTCCTGATGACCCGGCCGCCCCGAAGCCGGCGGAGTGGGTTGCTCACTACGAGCGGGCCTTCGCTCTCCACTTGGAACGGCGCTTCGCGGAAGCCGCGTCCCTGTTTGAAGCCTGTCTCCGGGAGAATCCGCAAGATTACTGCGCGAGCTTTTATCTGAAGATTTGCCGGGAATGCCTGAGTCATCCGCCGCCCGCGGACTGGAATGGGGTCGCGATCATGGACTCGAAGTAGTCGAAAACCGAGACGGGGATCTAGCCGCAGCGCCGCTCATCGAATCGCTCGTCAAGCTCCGGAACCTGCCCTACGGCGATCAGGGGCTCTTCATCCGGCGACGCGTTTTCCGCCACATCGGCGGCTTTCCGGATTGGCCCGTGATGGAGGATTTGCACCTCGTCCGCCGCCTCGGGAAACTCGGGGCAGTCCGGACGAGCGCCGCGTCAATCCTCACCTCGCCGCGCCGTTGGGAAAGCAGCGGAGTCATCGCCACGTTCCTCCGCCACCAACTCATGCTGGCGGCCTACTATCTCGGGGTTCCTCCCCGCCATATTTCAAGGCTGAGGCCTTAAGGTAGGAAGTTATCGGTGAAGCGCATTCCAAATAGTTAGCCACGCTGTTCGGAGCGCCAAGGAGCGTGCTGTCGAAGCGGATCCTTCGCGCTCTGGACTCGCCTTGACACGAATACGACTCAGATATACGCAATCGTATGAAAGTGCGTTGCACGCTTACGATCGAACCCGGGGTCATTCACCGCGCCAGGCGCGCGGCTCGTAGGCGAAATACAAGCCTCTGAACCCTTTAGGCGGCCGGGAGCGCCCCCAAGTATGCGCGCCTTCCTCGCACTGCTTCCCCCACCGCCCCTTTTGCCCGGACTCGTGGCTTGGCAAGAGCGCTTCCGGGAATGTCTCCCCGGATTCGAGGCGCGATGGATTGTCCCAGGGCAGATGCACCTCACTCTACGCTTTTTCGCGAACCTCGAAGAACACGAGTTGCCGGCCCTCTGCACAGCGGTGGAAACAGCCGTCCAGAATTTTGGTCCTTTTCCACTCCGCTTGGGACCGGCCGGATGCTTCACCCGCGCCGGCCGGCCGCGGATCTTCTGGGTGGGGTTGATAGACGAGGCGGAAGCTCTGACGCGTCTCTTCGAGAGCGTGTCTCGCGCAGTCCAAGGGATCGGAGGCACTGCCAACCAGGGGGACTTCCATCCCCACATCACAGTTGGCCGGGCCGGACATAGGGCACGTCGCTTCCGGCGGTCTCTGGAATGGGGTCCGGACCCCAAGTCTCAGGAGGCCCGTTGCCAGGGCAGCGTCGAACAGCTTCATCTCATGCGCAGCACTCCGTGCCCCGGGGGAGTCCAATACGACTCTCTAGCGAGTTTTCCACTCCGTCCCGCGCTCTTCGAGACCTGAATGTCGCGCCGGTTCCATGCGCGGTCTGGCCTGAGATGCCGGACTCAGGTGGTCCAGGCGATCACGATTGCTGAAGGAGACTGGGTCTGGGAGTAATCGCCTTGGCACGGCCCCGGAATTCCCGTAATCTCTTAAAGCTGATGAGATTCCCCCGTGTCTTGCTGTCGGTAGGCGCTCTCTGGCTGGCCTTGACGCTCAGCCGGGCGGACATCGTGATCAACGAAGTCCATTACGATCCGGAGCCAAAGACCGATCTGGCCGAGTTCATCGAACTGCTGAACGCAGGGCCGGCGCCCGTCGATGTGAGCGGCTTCTATTTCTCCGACGGCTTCGAGTTCACGTTTCCGGAGAACACAGTGATCGAGCCGGACGCCTACCTCGTCCTGGCCCAGAATGTCGATGGCTATAACCGCAGATACGGCTCGATCTTTGCGGGCGGCGCCAAGGCTTTTGGTCAGTTCGCGTCGGGGCGCTTGTCGAACGAGGGCGAGCGTATCGTTCTGCGCGATGCCCTCGGAGAAGTCGTCGACGAGGTGAATTACCAGGCCAACTTTCCCTGGCCCACCGCGCCTCAAGGCGCCTTGGTGGACGGGCGCGGCGTGTCGATGGAATTGCTGCATCCGGGTCTCGACAACAACCTGGGCGGCAGTTGGCGCGCCGCCCTCCGGCCCACGCCCGGCAAAGCGAACTCGATCCTAACGGATTTGAGCGAGATCCCGCCGATCATCCGTCAAGTGGAGCATCACCCGAAAGCGCCCAAGAGCGGGGACACGGTCGCGGTGTCGGCCAAGGTTACCGACGAGGACGGCGTCGCTTCCGTCCTCATGCATTATCAGTTGCTCGAGCCCGGCAACTACATCCGGCTCTCGGACGACTCCTACGAAACGACCTGGGAATCTTTGGAGATGAAAGACGACGGGATGGGAGCGGATGCGGTCGCGGGCGACAGCGTTTTCTCCGTCACGGTTCCGGAAACGCTGCAACGACATCGAAACCTCGTGCGTTACCGCATCACGATGGAAGACATGGCGGGAAACGCCTTGCAGGCGCCGTATTCCGACGATCCCCAGCCGAACTTCGCCTACTTCGTGTATGACGGCGTCCCGCCATGGAAGGGCTCGATCCAGCCGGGCGTGGAACCTCAGATCACTTTCAGCGCGGAAACGATGAACTCCATCGCCGTCTACCATCTCCTCGCGCAGCGGGCGGATGTGGAAGGACAGCAGTGGGGCGCGGATCGCGATTATCTCGGGACGATCGTCTACGAGGACGAGGTTTATGACCATATCCGCTTTTCCAAGCGCGGCCGCGCGTCTTTGGGACAAGTCGGCAAGGAAAAGTGGGATTGGAATTTCAACCGCGGCCACCGCTTCCAGGCCAAGGACAATTACGGCGAGCCCTACGCCGTGAAGTGGCGGGAAATCAACGTGCTGCCCGGAACGAATCCATGGTGGGGAAACGATATCTCCACCGACGGGACCATTCTCAACGAGGCGGTCGGCTTTCGCATTTTTCAGCTCATCGGGTCGCCCGCCAGCAACACCCATTTCTTTCAGTTGCGCGTTATCGATGATGTTTCCGAGGCGCCGGCGGATCAGTATTTCGGGGATTTGTGGGGCCTCTACATCGCCATTCAGGATCCCGATAGCCGCTTTCTCGAGGAGCGCGGGATGGAGGATGGCAATATCTACAATTGGCACGGGACCGGCGTGCAGAAGAATCAGGGTGCGACTTCGGTGACCGGCGGGTCGGACTTTACGGAATTTGTCACCCATTTGAGCAACAGCACGCCCCTCGAGTGGTGGCAGGCGCATCTGAATTTCGATGCCTACTTTTCCTTTAATTGCGGCAACCTCATCGTGAACAACTCCGACATGCGTCCCGGGGAGAACATGATGACCTACCACCATCCGAACGGGCAGACTTATCCCTTGCCGTGGGACCTTGATTTGACCTTCGAGCGCGCGCCGCACCTGGGCCGGGGAGACACGCCTGCTTGGGAAAACCTCCATCGCGTGCTGGCGCATGAAAGCGTCGACGCCGGCTATCAGAGCCGCGCGCGAGAGATTCAGGACCTGCTGCTCTCGGAGGATCAAGTTTCTATGCTGATCGACGAGTATTCACGCTTTGTCTGGGTGAATGCAGCTCAGGAGATCACGATACCTGTCGTTTCGCTGACCAGGTCAGGAGGGACCGCAACCGTCGTGACCGCAGAGCCGCACGGATTTGAAACCGATGACGTGGTGCTTGTGGTAGGGGTGGAAACGAACTTTTACGACGGCGAGAAGGTGATCAAAAAAGTTTCCGAGACCGAGTTTACATATGCGGTGTCGATCTTCGCGGGAAATCCCCAGGGCAGCAACATTACCGTCTCGAAAGCATCCTCAGAGAAACCGCTGGTGCTCATGGACCAGGCCATGTGGGATTATCACCCGCGCAAACGCAAAAAGGGCATCTACTACAAGAACATCACCGGCATCGAGAGCGAGGATTTTCGCGGTTACCAGGCCTACATGAAGGACTTCTTGGGGCCGGGAGGGTATGGTTACGAGCTGCTGGGATCGCACATCGACGCTGCCGACGGGCCAAACACGCCTTCTATCACTTACACTGGACCGGCGGGATACGCGAGCGTGACGGATCTCACCTTCGAATCAAGCGCTTTCTCCGGGGGCTCGCTTTTCGCGCCGCAGGCTTTCGCCGCCATGCAATGGCGGCTGGCCGAGATCACGGACCGGTCGCGGGACGATTTCGATCCTACGCTTCCGCGCCGCTACGAGATCGACGCCGATTGGCTGAGCGAGCAAGTCACCATTTTCGAGCCGGCGGTTCGGATCCCCGCCAATGTGCCGCGCCCTGGCGGCGCCTACCGTGTCAGGGCGCGCATGAAGAACGAATCGGGGCATTGGAGTCACTGGTCGCCGCCGGTGGAGTTCGTGGCGGCGGCGCCGGAGATCGGCCCCTACACGTCGGGTCTGGTTCTCAGCGAGATCATGTACAACCCCGCTCCGCCTACGGCAGAAGAGACGGCCCGTGGTTGGTCCAGCACGAGCTTCGAGTTTGTGGAATTGACCAACATCCGCGATGAAATCTTGGACCTGACCCATGTCCGCTTTACCAAGGGCATCGATTTCGACTTTGTGGGGAGCGCTATCACGAGCTTGGCGCCCGGCGGATTTGTTCTGGTAGTGGATGATCTGGAGGCCTTCGAATCGCGTTATGGACCGGGCTTGCCGGTGGCAGGCGTCTTCCAGGATGGTCAGTTGGCGAACGGCGGGGAACGGATCAAGCTTTCGTTTGGCGCCGGCACGCCAATCCGCGATTTTTCCTATGGCGACGGCGATGGGTGGCCGCAGGAAGCGGATGGCGGGGGCAAATCGCTTGTGCTGACGGCTCTTACGGCGGACGCCGATTTGTCGGATCCGTCTTCGTGGTCGGCCAGTGGCCGCACGGGCGGTTCTCCCGGGGCGCTTGAAGAACCGTCCGGCGAGCAGACGTATGACTCCTGGCTGGCGGTTCATTTTTCCGAAGCCGAGCGCGATGACGAGGCGCTAGTGGCGTGGGAAGCCGATCCCGATGCGGATGGATGGAACAATTTCATCGAGTTCGCCTTGGCCGGCGATCCGCGGGCGGGCGATGTGCTTGCGCCGGCGCTCAGATTGGACGTCATGGGGCGTTCGGTGCTCAGCCACAGGATTCCGAGCGATCCGGTGGCTGTCCTGTACACCATCGAGAGTTCCTCGGATTTGGAGATGTGGACGGACGCGTCGGCAGAGTTCGGCCCGCCGGCAGATTCGAGCGTGGGCGGTCGCTATGCTCGCGAGTATTTGGGAACGGCGCCCGCGCAAGCTGCGAAGTACTATCGCTTGCGGATCACCACCCGTTGAAAGGAAGGAGAGCGGTCCTGCCTTTCATAAGGACCACCCTGGCAATACTCCCCAAGGCCAAGGCGTCGTCCCAGGGCGAGATTCGCGCCTATCTTGCCGGAATCCTGAACGACCTCGGATCACCTCCACTTCAGGTAGGTCCCGAAACCCAGGAGATGCTCGACTTTTGCGGTGCGCACAATATCACGGCCGATGTCGAAGTGATTCCGATTCAAAAGGTCAACGAGGCCTACGAGAGATTGCTCAAGCCGGATGTGAAGTATCGTTTCTCGATCGACAGGGCTTCCCTGAGAGCTGAGTAAACTCGCGCCAGATTGCCTGCAGGCGGAGACGCTCGAGCAACGGTCAACGTCGAGGACATTGGCGACCCTGGGCAGACCGTAGAGGATGGCAGCGACGGCGCCGGAGACCATGTCGGGCGCCCCGACGACCTCCAGGCGCTCGACGAACGCCGTCAGTTCATCTGGTGCATGCATGGCGGCGGCATTGTGCAGGGGCGCCGGGGAGCGCCGCCCGGGGTGGGAGCGGGAAGCGGCTTTTCCCTCGGAAACGCTCCCGGCGAAAGAGGTTGCGGCTGTCGCTTGCGGCTTGCCGGCGCGGGGAGAAACCGGTAGGATGGAGCCCAATGCGTGTAGAACGCGGCGGAAGCTGGCTACTTTCCGCCATGGGGGCAGTCGGTCTGGGGGCAGGCCTTGTTTCCGGGCGGGCGGACGAAGGGGATGCCGGTGCGGAAGACAAGGACCGCGCCGAGGTGGAGCTGCGGTTCGAACCGGTCGAGGCAGAGGTGATTCGCTTCGAAGGCCGGTCGGAGAGCCAAGGCCGCGATCAGCAAGCCGCCGTGGCGGAATTGTGGCTGATTGACGCGAGCACAGGCGAACCGGTGGCGCGGGAAGGTTGGACGGTCCGTCTAGTTTCGTCAGAAGATGGCGAGGGCGGACACGGCGCCGATCGCGCTTTTGATGGGAGGAGGGAGACCTACTGGTTAACCAGTGGGTCGACGGAACCGCCGCATGTGCTCGAGATCGACCTGGGAGGGCGGCAGCGTTTTTCCGCGTTGCGGTATCTCCCGCGGCAAGATGGCGCCGAAGGCCGGATCCAGGAATTCGCCTTTTTCGCGGGAAACGCAGGCGAGGAGTGGGGCGTTCCGTTGCGGCAAGGTGTGTTTGGTTCGGTCTCGGCAGCGGCGACGCGGACGGGGATCGATCCGCGCTCCGAGGAGATGCGCTTGCGCCGTTCGGTCTTCGCTGGCTCTGATCAGGTGCATGGACCGGTGGCGTTAACGGTGGACGACCGGGGAAGGGTATATGTGGCCGAGACCTATCGCTACGAGGGTCGCGGCGTGGTGGACAACCGCGGCAAGGCGCGCCGGGAGCGGGACGACTTGCAGACGGAAACGTTGGAAGACCGGCGCCGTTTCTTGTTGCAATGGCTGGAGGATGGCGAGCTGGCTGCAGAATACGCCAAGCGACGGGATCTTTTTTCGGAGGACGACAATCTGCTCACGAAGTTTTCCGAGAAGGTTGCCTTGTTGGAGGACCTCGACGGCGACGGACGCGCGGACCGGCGCAGGGTTTTCGCCGAGGGATTCAACGACCTATTGGACGGGCCCGCGGCGGGAGTGTTGACGGGCGGGGGAGCGGTGTATTTCGCCTGTGTGCCGCAGATCTGGAAGCTTACGGATTCCGACGGCGACGGCGTAGCCGATCAGCGGGAGGTCTTGGCCCGCGGATTCGGAGTGCGGTCGGGATGGTTTGGACACGATCTGCACGGGCTCACGTGGGGGCCGGACGGACGGCTGTATTTTTCGGTAGGCGACCGGGGTTACCACACGACGGCGGAAGACGGCAGCGCGTTGCACGGTCCGGGTCGCGGGGCGGTGTTCCGTTGTTGGCCGGATGGATCGGGTTTGGAACTCTTTGCGACGGGATTGCGCAATCCGCAGGAGTTGGCTTTCGATAGCCGGGGCAACCTGTTCACGGCGGACAACAACTGCGATGCGGGGGATCTTGCGCGCATCGTTTGGGTGGTGGAAGGGGGCGACTCCGGATGGGACATGAGCGTGCAGAGTCTCGAGACGCGAGGGCCCTGGATGCAGGAGCGGATGTGGGAAATGCCGGAGCCGGGCGGGATGGATCCCCCGGCTTGGGTGTTGCCGCCGGTGGGACATCTCAGCGAAGGGCCGTCGGGCTTGGCATATTATCCTGGAACGGGGCTTCCCGAGGACTATCAAGGCCGTTTTTTCTTGTGTGACTACCGCGGCGGACGCGGGTTGGTCTTGGCTTTTTCCACGATTCCCCATGGCTCTGGATTCCGGTTACGTTCCGCCGAAGCGTTCGACGATGGTCCGGCGGTGAGCGATTTGGCATTCGGACCGGAGGGAAGGATCTACGTGGCCGAATGGGGTCCGGGGTGGGATATCAATCCCCGGGCCCAGATTTACACATTGGAACATGAGCCTTCCCGGGCGACGGCGCTGGCGCGGGAAGTGGGAGAGATCTTGCGGAAGGGATTCGCCGGGGCCAGAGCAGAAGCGCTCTCGAGCTGGTTAGGTCACGCGGATCAGCGGGTTCGGATGGGGGCACAGTTCGAGTTGGCGGGCCGGGGTGAGATTGCGGCGTTGACGGCGGCGGTCCGTGCGGGGATGCCCTTGGAGGCGCGGCTGCATGGACTTTGGGGCTTGGGTCAGGCGGCGGCGCGTTGGCCGAACGCGTTGGAGCCTGTGACCGGGCTGTTGGGGGACGGGGACCCGGAGATGCGGGCGCAGGCTTGCCGGCTGGCGGGTGAACACCGCCTCGCCGCGGCGGCAGAGGGCTGCCTGGCGTTGCTCGGGGATGTCGAGCCTCGCGTCCGCTTTTTCGCCGCAATAGCACTGGGCCGCATCGGGGACCGGGATGCCCTGAGCGGCTTGGTGGAACTGCTCCGGGTGAATGAGGACGGAGATCCTTTCCTGCGTCATGCCGCCGTCGTTGGGCTTTCGAAGTTGAACCGCGCCGACGATATGTTGGAGGAGACAGGAGGCATGGATTCTCCTGCCGTTCGGTTAGGCGTGGTCTTGACTTTGCGGCGGCTGCACGATCCCCGGTTGGCGCAGTTTTTGAATGATCCGGATTCGCGCGTTTCCACGGAGGCGGCCAGGGCGATTTACGACGAAGAGATTGCGATGGCGTGGCCGGCGCTGGCAGCGGGAATCGACGGCGATGGAGCAGGGGAACGCCCGGAGGCTTTTCTGCGGCGGTCCTTGGAATCCAATCTGCGTTTGGGCCGGGAAGAGGACGCGGAACGGCTGGCGCGATTTGCCGTGAGCGAGGCTCCGACGGAGGCGCGGGCGCCGGCATTGCAGGCGTTGTTAGACTGGGATTCGCCGCCGCCGCGGGAGGGGGTTTGGGGACGGTGGCGTCCCGCTGAAGAGCGCTCCGTGGGTGTGGCCCGGGCGGCGGTTCGCCGGTATCTTCCGGAACTGCACAAGTTGGGGGACGAAGAGCTTCGGATTCGGGTGTCCCGGCTCGAGGCGCTGTATGGGGAGGAGCGGCCGCCTGAGGAATTGGTGCGCTTGGCCACGGACCCGGCGTCGCCGGAATTGCTTCGGTTGGATGCGTTGCAGACCCTCGAGAGGCGCGGGGAGGCCGACGCTCTGGAACGAGCTTCCAAAGAGGTTCTGGCCGGTCCGGGTCCTTCGGAGTTACGTGCGGAGGCGCGCCGGAGCCTGGTGTTGCAGGATCCCGCCGGACGGGTCCGCTTGCTGGAAGAAGCGCTCGATCCGGAATCGCCTCTGAGGGAGCGTCAGGAAGCGATCAAGGTCCTGGCGGCCCTATCGGCTCCGGGAGCGGTGGACCTGCTGGCCGGGCTGATGAAGGAACTCGAGAACGGGGAGTTGGACGAAGAGATCGGTTTGGATGTCTTGGAAGCGGCGCGAATCGTGCCGGACAACGCCTTGCAGCAGCAGGCGTTGACCTACGCGGAGGGGTTGCGCGCGGAGGTGGGAGAACAAGGTCTGCAGCGGCTGGCCCTTCACGGCGGCGATGCGGGCCGGGGCCGGCAGATTTTTCAAACCAACAGCGCGGTGCAATGTGTGCGCTGCCATTCGTTGGCGGGCAAGGGCGGACGGATTGGTCCGGCTCTCGATGGGGTGGCGGCGCGCTCGAGCGCGGAAGGGTTGCTGGTCTCGCTGGTGGAGCCGCAGGCGGATGTGGTGATGGGGTTTGGAGCGATCACCCTGACGATGCGCGATGGGGAGATCCTTACGGGAACGCTTCTGCGGGAAGAGGAAGGGGAAGTGGAACTGGCAATCGATCAGGAACGCCGGCTGATACCGGCCGCTGAGATCCGGGACCGGACCCGGCCGGTCAGCGGGATGCCTCCGGTGGGGGCCCTGTTGACGCCGCGAGAGTTGCGGGATTTGATGGCCTACTTGAAGTCGCTGGGTTGAGGCCGCTGCCTACCAAGGCGCTGCGCGTCTGGAAAAAGTGGGGAGATTCTCGCCGCAGTCCAAGAGCGTCCGGCTTCCCTTGGGGGTTGCTTCCAAACGCATGATACGGGATGAGCGGTTCGGGCTAGTCCGCCTTGAGGATTTCGGCGCTCTTGATGTAATCGAGTTTGGGAAAATCTTTGTTGAGATAGGCGTTTCCTTCCCGTTGGATTTGCGCCTGGCTCGGTCCCTTCCCGCGGGGGGCCCCTTCTCCGTATTCCTTATAGATCTTGTCCATCACCTCCATGCCTTCGACGACTTTCCCAATGGGGGAAAAGCCTTGGGCGTCCAGCGAAGAGTTGTCGGCGTAATTGATGAACAATTGGCTGGTCCGCGTGTTGGGACCGGCTGTGGCGAAGGTGACCATGCCCCGGGTGTTGGAGGCTTTGCCGGTGGGATCGTCCTTGATCCTGGCGTCTCGCCAAGCTGCCGCGACTTTGGGATCCCCGTGAATTCCGAACTGGGCCATGAATCCGTCAATGACCCGAAACATGGCGATGTCGGTGAAGAAGCCGGCTTTTACCAGGTTGTAGAAGCGGTCGGCGCCATTGGGCGCCCAGGCGCGGGTGACTTCGATTACGACGTCGCCTCGAGTGGTGACGAGTTTCGCCCGAAACGTGTCGGGGGCCTTATCCGCGAACTTGGAGGGATCGAGCAGCGCGGATTTGGGCGATTCCGAATCTTCCTGGGCGCGGGTCAAGGGCATGGTGAGCGCGAGGAGAGGGAGAGAAACTGCGGCGAGGAGCAGGGGGCGAGAGGACATGGTGGAACACGATGGAGTCTTCAAGGCGAGCAAGCAAGTGCGACGTGGAGGACGTGGAGGGTGGGACGGCGAATTGGAGAACTCGGGGAGGGGCTGAGCCGGAGGCGGTCACACCGGACAGATCAAGCAGCAGGACGCGCGGGGCAGGAGTTGTTGACTTGCCGAAGAACAGCAACCGCCCGAATCCTGCGGCGCGGGCACTCCTGCCCGTGAACTCTCGCGGATCAACCGGGGGACAAGGGTCTCGGGTCTTCGCCCCGGGGGGGGCGGAATCCCGGGGGCGGAATCCCGTGAGGGAGAGAGGAGTGCGGAACCGGACCGGGGCGATGGGAGTTCATGCTTGGCTTTGACTTCCGGTGCTGGGTGTCTATGATCGGCGTTCCCCGGACGCGAAACGCCTCCCCATTTTCATGAGTGATTCGGAAGGATCCGACCGGCACGAGTTCCAGGCCGAAGTCCGGCAGGTGCTGGACATTGTCATCAACTCGCTCTACACGGACCGGGAGATCTTCCTGCGTGAACTCGTGTCCAATGCGGCGGACGCGCTGGAGAAGATGCGGCTCACTCATTTGCGAGAGCAGGAGATTTTCGACGCTCAGTTACCGCTGGAAATCAACATCACTACGGACGACACGGCGCGGACGCTGACGGTGAGCGACTACGGGATCGGGATGACCCGGGAGGAACTTCAAGAGAATCTGGGAACGATCGCGCACAGCGGGTCGAAGAAGTTCTTGGAGGCGCTTTCGGCGGCGGGGCAGAAGGAAGCCAGTTTGATCGGGCAGTTCGGGGTGGGGTTCTACAGTGTGTTCATGGTTGCGGAATCGGTGAAGGTCTACACACATTCCTGGCGCGCCGAGGGCGAGCACCTGTGTTGGAGCAGCGAGGGTCGAGGCGATTACTGGATCGAGGAAGCTCCGGGGCAGCGGCGGGGCTGTAAGATTGTCATCCGGCTTAAGCCGGAGCACGAAGAGTTTTCGAAGCGCGCCAGGATCCGGCAGGTGCTCGAGACCTACAGCCGGTTCGTCCCGTTTCCGTTGCATCTCAACGGGGAGCAGGTGAACAAGGTTGAGGCCCTCTGGTTAAAGAATCGGAGCAGCATCACTGACGAGGAGTATCTCGAGTTTTATCGCTACAGCGCGCATGCGGTGGATGAACCGCTCTACCGGATGCATTTCAGCGCGGACGCGCCTCTGGCGATCGACGCTCTGCTTTTTGTTCCGGGCGAGAATCCGGAGCGGTATTTTGCCGGGCAGATCGATCCTGGAGTGGCGCTTTATTGCCGGAAAGTGCTCATTGCTGCGGCGCCGCGGCAGTTGTTGCCGGATTGGCTGCGTTTTCTCAAAGGGGTGATCGACAGCGCTGATCTGCCGCTGAACATTTCCCGGGAAAGCATGCAGGACAGCGCCCTGGTTCAGAAGCTGAACCGTGTGATTACCAAGCGATTTCTGCGATTCTTGGAGAAGGAAGAGGAGACGGATGAGGAGCGTTACAACCGCTTCTACGCGCGTTTTCAACGATTTCTCAAGGAGGGCGCGGCTACGGATTTCGAGCACCGCGAGGCATTGACGAAGTTATTGCGCTTCGAATCTTCGCTCCTGGATCCGGGCGTGCAAACGGGATTCCTTGGTTATGCGGGGCGGGCCCGGGAGGGACAGGATGCGATTTACTATTTGTTGGGGGGATCGCGCCGGGCGCTCGAATCTGGGCCCTACCTGGAGGCCTTCCGGATGCGCGGCATCGAAGTCTTGTTTTTCACGGATCCGGTGGACGAGTATGTGGCGGGGGCGATCGGGGAGTTTCAAGGCCGCAAGCTGACTGCGGCCGACCGGCCGGATTTGGATTTGGGAAAGGCGGATACGGCTCCGGAGGGAGAAGCGTTGGGTTCCGATGCGTCGGAGGCCTTGTGCCGTTGGATGCAGGAGCGGTGTGGACAGCGCGTGACGCGAGTCCGGTTAGGCGAAAGACTGACCGGGAGTCCGGTTGCCGCTTTTCTGGAGCATGGAGTCATGAGTCCGCATTTGCGCCGGATGATCCGCGAGATCGACGGGGAGGCCGAGCGCGAGAGAGTCATTTTGGAACTTAATCCGCGGCACCCGTTGATCCACCGGCTGGCTGAGGCGATGGAAGAGGATCCCGAAGGGGCGGAGCTGGCGGCGCAGCAGTTGCTGGACAACGCCTTGCTTTCGGCGGGCTTGATCGAGGAGCCGCAGGAGATGGTCCAGCGCATCAACGCGCTCATTGCCCGGGCCTTGGCGGCCAGCAAAGCGGCGAAGGAGGAATAGGGGAACGGGGGGCTGAGCGTCGTCGCGAGGGCGTGGCCGGGAGGGTTGACAAAAAGCTCATGAGCTAGGAAGATCCGGAGTTCTGGGCGGGGGGCGATGGCAGGTATCTCTCCGTCCGGGCGTATTTCGCTACCCCTATGAAAGCACGATTCCGATGGTTGTTGGGCGCAATTCCGCTGAGGGTCCTGTGGTTTGGGGCGGTTTTGGGTGGGACGCTGATGTCCGTTTCTGCGATTCCGCGGGTGATTGGAGGGGGTGAAGTGAATGAAGAGGCGTTTCCGTGGATGGCGTTGATCGCCGAGGCGGACGCCCGGGACCTCCGGCGGTCGCAGATCGCGACTGCTGTTTTGATTCATCCGCGCTTTGTTCTGACCTCCGCTCACTCGGTGCGGGCCAGGACCGGCGAGGCATTGGAGGTGTTGTTTGACGCTCCCGATCTCAGGCGCAGTGCGGGAAAACGCGTGGCGGTGGTCGATGTGGTGATTCATCCGGGTTTTGTCGAGGAGGACGGATTGTTTCGGAATGATGTGGCCCTGCTGCGCTTGGCGGAAGCAGTGACGGATCGCGCGGCGCTTCCCGTGGCCGGGAATGAGGAAATGGAGGCGCCCGGGTCAGTGTTGACGGTGCTCGGTTGGGCGTCGTCGTCGAAGACGGGCAATCAAAGCGGATCAGCGCGCTTTCAGACGGTGATGACGGCTTTGGCCAATGAAGAGGCCAACGGTCTCGGGTCCTTCGCGGGCCGGTTGGACGATGCGGCCTTTCTCCCGCTGGGGATTGGTAACGGGTCGACCGACGGCAGCCCCGAGGAAAGCTCGCTTCCGGTTCTGGCCTGGGTGGGCGATAGCCCGGTGTTGGCCGGTTTGGCGAGCTTCGGCGATGCCTGTGGCCAGGCGAACGGGGTGCGGGTCTGCACCCGGATGCGACTGATGCAACCTTGGATCGACGCCCTGCTTTTGCCTGGCTACGGGTCGTGGGCGGCGGGGAGAGGGTGGAGCGGCGGGCCTCTGGCCGACTCGGATGGAAACGGGGAGACTAACCTCTCCGACTACGCTCTGGCCTCGTTGACGTCCTCGGGCATTTTTGTTGGGACACAGGAAGAGGGCGGGACTGCTTACCGGGAGGTGCGTTTTTTGGGGCCGCAAGGGCTGAGCGCCGAAGTGCTGGGACAGGGTTATTTCTCCGCGGGATTGGGATCATGGGATCCGGCGACGCTTTTGCCGGTGAATCCGGCGCCGGGCAGTCCCGGCTTGGAGGAATGGTCATTTTTGGGTCCGGAACTGGAGGCGGACAGCGGGCTGGGATTTCTCCGTTTTGTTTTCGAGCCTGGAACGGGGTATGTGCCGGCGGCGAAACCGGTCGCGTTTCCGTCGAATTGGCCCTTGGAGCAGCTCTTGCCGGAAGACCGGCTGGATGACTCGCGGCCGGAAGGATCGTTCTACGTTCGGGATTACGCATTGATGGGCCTTCCCGGCGACCGTCCGTTTTCGGTGCGAGTTCAGAGCGAAGATTTCTTCCCTGGACTGTGGATCGTGCGGGAGGACAGCGGGGAGATCCTTGCCTCGAGTCCGGGAGCGGATGGCCGGATGGGGGCGTCGTTGGATTTCGATCCAGAGGCGGGAGTGACGTATTTGGCTCGAGTCGGAAGTTATTTGCCGGAGGCTCAGGGGACCTTCAGCCTGAATTTGCGCGAGTCGGAAGGCCCGCCGGCGATCGGCGTTCCGACACAGCCGATCCTGGTGGAAGGCGTCGAGGGGACCAATCCGGCTTCGGTGACTTTCGATGTATCGAACACGGGCGGCGGCTTTCTGGATTTTACGGTTGCCAGCGGCGATTTGTGGATCGTGGCGCAGACTTCGGGCGGCGGATTGGAGAGTGGGGAGAAGTTGCGGGTTCGGATCGGCTTCAATGTCGAGGGTTTGGGCTACGGCAGTTTTAATGGGAGCGTCGTCATCGACGGGGGCGCGGCCGGACAGGCGGTGGTTTCGGTGGAGATGACGCTTTTGCCGGATCTGCCGCACATTAAGGCGCTGCATCAAGGGATCTACAGTCTGGACTTAAACGATACTCCGAATCCCTGGCGGCCCGGGGAGTACATGGACGAGTATTTGTTTACCACTTCGGAGGCGGGATTCTATCAAATCTCTATGACATCCGCGTTTATCGACACGTATCTTTACCTGTTCGATTTCAGTACCGGCCAGTTGATGGTGGAACAGGACGACAACTATGCCGTGGGAAACTTCCGTGACGCGTCGTTCGGGATCAATTTGCCGGCCAACGGATCCTATATCATCGTCGCTTCATGTTGGGGAGCATGGTGGGCGTATCCGCAGAACACCGGGGCCTACGGACTGACCGTGGCCAAGATCCAGTAGGCGCTTCCCGGCGGCGAGTGAATCGTGGACCGGTAGAGCGGCGAAATGATTAGGCGCCAATGGAATGTGGCGCGTCCGGGCGAGGTGGTGTGGGGGCAGGACTTAACGAGGCGGGATTTATGAAGCGGGCGCGGCGGTATCTCGGGCTGAGGCGTCTGGCGGCGGGAATGGGGTTGCTTGTTTCGCTAGCAGCGGCGGGGTTGTGGTTCCGGCCCTTGGGGCTGAACGCGTTGCAATCGCGGGCCGAGCCGGCTCCGTCCCGCGAGGAGGCCCTGCGGATCTTGCAGGGTCTAACGGAGGCGGACCCGGCCGTGAGCCTTCCGATTTGCCGGACCACGCTTTTGGAGCATGGCGCGCAGAGCGAACTGGCTGTGGTTTTGTTGCACGGGTTCACGAATTGTCCGGAGCAGTTCCGGATGCTGGGAACCATCCTTTATGAAGCGGGCTGCAATGTGGTTATTCCACTGACTCCGGATCATGGATCGGAAGATCGTATGACGATGGCCTTGGCCGGCCTCACCGCGGAGGAGATGACGGTGATGTGCGACCTGGCTGTGGACGCGGCGGCGGGTTTGGGGCGCCGGACCGTGGTGGTGGGGCTCTCGTCAGGAGGGACGATGGCCGCTTGGGTTGCCCAACACCGGGCGGTGGAGCGGGTGCTGGTGCTTTCGCCGGTGGCGGGCGTTCCGGGCTTGAGTCCGGTCTTCACGCGTCCGGCGACGAGTTTTGCGCTGCTGTGGCCGAATCGCTTTTGGTGGTGGGACGCGGAATTGAAAGAGGGATTGCCGGGACCTCCCTATGCCTATCCCCGCTTCGCGACGCGCGGAATGGCCGAGGTATTGCGCCTCGGATTGCATGTGTTGGAGGAAGCCTCGCGATCGGCTCCGCGCTCGAACTCGATTGTGTTGGTGACCAATGGGAGCGACACGGCGGTGAATTTCGATTCGATCGCACTACTGCGGCGCGAGTGGACGCGAAGCGTTGGCGGGGCTGTGGAAAATGTGGAGTTTCCGGCGGAAGAACATCTCCACCACGATTTGATCGATCCCTTGCAAGTGGACGCGAAAATCGGGCGGGTCTATCCGGAGCTGCTTGCTTTGATCCTCCAGGCGCCCAAGGAGCCGGGGAACCAGCGGGGCGGCGAGCCCGGTTCGGCGAGTGAGGCCGGGAGCGGTGGAGGTTGACGCTGGCGGTCCTCGTGGGAACAATGGAGAGCAAACTCAACGCTTCGACATGAAATCGCCGACTCATTCTCGACTGATCGCTCTCCTGGCTGGCGCCGGGTGGACCGTAGCTGCCCTTCAAGCTGGAGCGGCGGTGGAGGAGTGGCCGCGGTTGCGCGGCCCGGACGGGACGGGAGTGGTGGAGGCTCCGGGGTTGCCTACGGACTTCGGCCAGGGCTCGGTTCTCTGGACGCGAGATCTGGGAGGCGCCGGGCATTCTTCACCGGTGGTGCGGGAAGGAAAAGTGTTTCTGACCCTCATCCCTGCCGGCCAAGAAGAGAATCGCGAAGTGATCTGCATTTCGGCTGAGACGGGGGAGGTGGAATGGCGCAAGGCCTTCCCTTTCCAACCCTATCCACAGCACAGTCTCAACTCGTATGCCGCTTCCACAGCGGCGGTGGATGGCGGCGGGGTCTATGTTTTTTGGACGGAAGCCGGCGGCTCGGAAGCGCTGTCGCTGGATCTTCAAGGAAACTTGCGGTGGCGGACGCCTTTGGGCCCCTTCGAAGCACAGCACGGAAGCGGCGCCTCGCCCGTGATTGTGTCTGACGTGTTGATCGTGCCGAAGGAGAACCGTGCGCCGTCCAGTTTTCTGACCGGCCTTGATCCAAAAACGGGGGAGGAACTGTGGAAAGTCTCGCGGCCCAGCGAGCGCACGCCCTATGTGACTCCGATAGTGCGGAGGACGGGCGACGGGGTCCAAGTCGTGTATTCGAGCACGACCTTCGGGTTGACCGCGTTGGATCCGAAATCTGGTAAGGAACAGTGGAAGTTCGACCCGGATTTCGAGCAGCGCTGCGTGGGTTCACCGGTGATCATGGGGGAGGCGGTGTTTGCGGCGACGGGCCAAGGCGGCGGAGGAAAGGAGAGCGTTGCCGTGCGACCGGGAGAGGGTGGCGCGGTGAAAGAACTCTACCGGATCGAGCGAGGATTACCCTATGTGCCGACTCCGCTTTACCACATCGGACTTCTTTTTCTGATGTCGGACGGCGGCATTCTGGCATGCCACCGCGCTGCGGACGGAGAGGCCCTCTGGCGCGAGCGGGTTTGCGGCCCGATTTACAGTTCGCCACTATGCATCAACGGAGTGCTGCACCTGTTTAGCCGCCAAGGGGAAATTGTCACAGTGCGCGCGGGTGAGCGTTTCGAGAAGTTGGCCGAGACCAGCGTCGAGGAGGAGATTCGGGCGACTCCGGCGGTGGTGGGCGACCGTTTGTATGTGCGGACCATGACCCGGTTGATTTGTTTCGGAAATCGATGAGCGGTCCGGGCTTCGATAGACAAATGCCCACTCTCCGGTCGCTGAACCCGTAGAGATGGACAAAGTTCTCCAGGTGCTTCCTTCAGCATTCCATGGCCTCCCCTCCCGATCGCGAAGTCTGGTCGCGCTGGTTCGAGGAGCATGCGGGGCGGCTCCTGCTCTTCGCCCGGCAACAAACGCGGGGGGAGGAAGACGCGCAAGACGTGCTCCAGGACGCCTTTCTCCGCATGTGGAACGTCGCCCAGCGTCAACCCGAATTGGACTTGCCGAGTCTGGCCTTTGCCTTCACCAGCATCCGGCGCTGTGCGATCGATTTGGGCCGCAAGAGCACGCGGCGCGCTCGCCGGGAGGAAGTATTGGCGGAAGAAGCGGAGAGCGTCGTCTGGTTCGAATCGGATCTCGAACAACGGGAAGAAAGGGAGGAATTGGAACGGGCCGTGCGACACCTTCCGGAGAATTTTCAGGAGGTGCTCCTGCTCAAGATTTGGGGGGAGATGACGTTTCAAGCGATCGCGGACATGCAAGGTATTTCCATCAACACGGTGGCCTCGCGCTATCGCTATGCTTTGAACTCACTACGTAAACAACTCAGTTCGACATCCGCATCATGAGTCTCGGCGACGCGCCTCTGCTTCCGGAAGAAGACCGCCTGTTGGAAGGCCGATTGCAGGCATTGCGTCCGGCTGCTCCCAGCCCGGAGTTTCTTGCCCGAATGACGGACGCTTTGAAGCGGGAACCGCTCGTCTCGCAGGAGGCCGCGACGTTTCCGATGCGATTCCGCGACTGGGCTCCGCTGTTCAAGCTCGCGGCGGTATTGTTGATGGTGCTGGGAGTGTTGTCGGTTTTCACGCGTCCGGGACGGGAAGCGGTTCCCGCTCCGGCCCAGGCGAAGGCGGACGGCGACCCGGTCCTCGAGACGCAGCGCCCGGTCCTGATCCCCTCGGAGGGAAGCCACGCGGTGCATTGGTATCCGCGCTTTGACCAACTCGAGGACGACGGCATTGTGATTTTAGAAGGCAATCGTCCTTTCCGCCGGGTGCGGGTGCGGATGCGGGACGAGTTTCTTTGGGACGCGCCGGAGTATCGCAGCAGTATGCGTGCTGAGATTCCCCGGGAGGAGAGCTTGTTGTTGCCCATCGTCACGTACTGATGCAGAGAAACCGCCGCTTCTTGATGGTTATTCGGGCATGGCCTGTTTCCGGAGCCGTTCGCCTGGCCTTGGTCATGCATCTTGCCGGGCCGTTCTTGTGGGGACAAGATCGCGAGGGAGAGATCGCCGGGGAGAACCAGACGGAGGATCCGGCGGCGATTCCGGCGGCGATTCCGGCGGCTGAACCCGCTCCCGCCGGGGAGTCCCGCCAACCGGTCCCATGGCTTGGCGTCAGCGTCCGGGAGGTGGACTCGCTCGTCCGGGAGCAGCTTCCGGAACTGCGACACGGCGGATTGGCTGTTGATTTCGTTATGCCCGGGAGCCCGGCGGAGAGAGCCGGTGTGCGGCAGCACGACATCTTGCATCGCGTGGACGACCAACTGTTGTTCACGGCCCGTCAGTTAGCGCTCCTGATTCAGAGCATGGAGATCGGTCAGGAGTCGCGCCTCGCCGTGTATCGCGCCGGAGAATCTCAAGAGGTCGCGGTCGCCCTGGGGTCGCACACGCCGGGCGTGGTGAGAGCGGCGCGGCCGCCGCGTTACGAGGGTGAAGTGCCTCCGGGGCTTTTTTCGGAGTTTCCCCAGTTGGAGGAACTCCTTCGCCGGCAGCCACGGGGGGCGATGCCGGGGTTTCGTTCGAGTGTGATTTACTTGGGCGATTTCGCTCTCTCAGCCCAGGATGAAGACGGAACCGTCGAGATATCCATACGAGAGGGAAAAGAAGCGGTGCGGATCCGCGATGCCGAAGGGAGCTTGGTTTTCGAAGGAACGTTGGAAGACATTTCCGAAGGAAAAGGCCCAGGCGAGCCTTGGCCGGGGAAGATCTCGGCGCTTACGAAGCGTTATCGGAGCAGCGGCTTGCCTTGGCCCTCCGAGGTGGCTCCAGTCGAGGAAGCCGGGGGAAAACGCTGACCGCCGCCGCGCCGTTTTGGTGTGTGTCCCAGGGTTTCATGCGCATCCGGATCGAACCAGCCGCGCAGAGTCTTCCGATGCCATGGTACGGCTTTGCCGCGCTGGGGGCATTCGGAGCTTTTTCGGCTGTCGTGTATTGGTTCGGAAGGCATACGGGCGCGGAGTGGACATTGTGCACGATGAAGCGTTTTACGGGCGTCCCCTGCGCGGGCTGCCGGGGCACGCGCGCTGGGCTTCGACTCCTGGCCGGGGATCTCCCTGGGGCCTTCAGCTTCAACCCGCTCTTGGCCATGCTCTTCGTGCTGATTCCCGTGGGTCTGGCCCTGCGCATTGGGAGCCGGAGGACTTTGCGGTTTGAGTTGAGAAAGGGGGACAAGATCGCGATCGCGATTGCGCTGGTCCTGCTTTTTGCTGCGAACTGGGCCTATGTGATTTACATGGAACTGCATGCGTCCCGGTAAGCGGATCGGTGGCAGTGGCATGAGAAATGCCGGGAGGGGGCGCTGCCTATCCGCCGATTGGGACAAGCCATTGGCGTTGAACGTTTTCATACGTTTGGAATCAACGGCCAAGGAAAGCCGGCGCCTCCCGCCTCCGCCCCCACCCTTAAAGACGCGCGCTCCCAAGTCCCGTTGGCGCATGGGCAGTGGGATGGGGGGGTTAACGGAAACCTGAAGCATTGCGGCCCAGGACCGCCCGTGTTAAGGTTAGCAACCCGCTGATTCATGGCGTTCTCGCAGGTCTTTGATTCGCTCGTCGCGCGTCCTTCCCCCGCTATGCGGGAGTTGGAAGCGCTGATCGCGCCCAAGACCCGGGGTGAACTCGAGGCGATGGCCGCGGAATCCCGGCGGATTACCCGGCGTTGTTTTGGCAACACGATGCGGCTTTTTGCGCCGCTGTATCTCTCGAACGAGTGCATCAACAATTGCCTCTATTGTGGATTCTCCCGGGACAATCCCATCTTCCGCACGACGCTTTCCGTGCCTGAGGCAGTCGCGGAAGCCCACCATCTGGCCGGCCAGGGGTTCCGCAACATCCTCCTTGTCGCCGGAGAGCACCCGCGGTTCGTTTCGAATGGGTATCTGGAGGACTGCGTGCGCGCCATCCGAAGTTTCATTCCCACGGTGGGGCTGGAAGTCGGGCCGATGAGGACGGAAGACTACCGGCGAATGGTTGCTGCGGGTTGTGAAGGTCTCGTAGTCTATCAGGAAACTTATGAGAGGGAGACCTACTCCCGGCTTCATACCTCGGGACCCAAGCGGGATTTCGACTGGCGATTGGACACGCCGGAACGCGCCTGCGACGCCGGGTTTCGACGCATCGGGATCGGAGCGCTCTTCGGACTCGCGGATTGGCGGACTGAGGCGCCCGGTCTCGCCGCACACCTCGAGTATCTTTATCGCCGCTGTTGGAAAGCCAGTTTAACCGTGAGCTTTCCTCGGATGCGTCCTCATGCCGGATCGTTCCAGCCCGGACATGAGCTGGAGGACAGGGAGCTTTTGCAACTGATCTGTGCTTTTCGGATCCTGTTTCCGGAGGTGGGGATCGTGTTGAGCACGCGCGAACCGGCGCCGCTACGCGACGCGCTTGCGGGGCTCGGCGTGACGATGATGAGCGCCGGGAGTCACACGGAGCCCGGAGGCTACACGGGGCAGGGATCAGGCGATCTGCACCGCACGGTGCGCGGCCGCCGGGTCGAACTGATTGCGGACCTGGAGGGTACTCCCGATCGGGCGACGGAGCAGTTCGGCATCGCCGATGTTCGCTCGGCCCAAGCAGTGGCAAAGATGCTCAGCGCCCAGGGTCTGGATCCAGTATGGAAAGATTGGGACGAGGCGATTCTCGTCGAGGGAACCGGATTGGATCGCCGGATCGAGGATGCCGCGCCTGTGTGCGCAGCCGGGCTATGATCATACGGTTGAACGGACAGGAGTATGCTCTCTCGCGCGATCCGGCGCCGCTTCCGGAACTGTTGCGGGAGCTTGGATTAGAGGGGCGTCCGGTCTTGGTGGAGCATAACGGTGTGGCCTTGCGCCCCGGTGAGATCGCGGAAGCGCTGGTCCATGAGGGAGACGTGATCGAGATGGTGCAGTTGGCGGCGGGGGGCTGAATCCGCATTGCAAACGGTATGAACAATGTGGGCTAGTTATCGGGTCACGCGCTCCCGGAGAAGCCCGGAAACTTTTTTGGGATTCGCGGCGCCCCGGCTGAGTTTCATGACTTGGCCGATGAGATAGTTGAGGGATTTGTCATTTCCTGAGCGAGCATCGCCGGCAACGGACGGATTCTCCGCCAGAACCTGCTCGACGAACTGTTCCAAGGTTCCGGTGTCGCTGACCTGTTCGAGGCCTCTTTCCCGGGCGATGGTCCTGGGATCGCCGCCTGACTCGAACATGACGGCGAAGACTTCGCGGGCTTGAGCCACGCTTACCGAGCCTTCTTCGGTTAGGCCGGTGAGTTCCCGGATATGCCCAGGCGGAAGCGGACACTCGGCCAGGGGCCGGCCGCTGGCGTTGAGGGCGCTCAGGAGATCGTTGATGATCCAATTGGCGATGGCTTTGGCTTTGGCGACGCCCTCTGCCGCGGACTCGAAGTAGTCAGCCAAAAACCGGTCGCTGGCGAGCACCCCCGCATCGTAAGGGCTCAGGCCATATTCGCGTTCGAAGCGCTCCCGCTTGGCGTGAGGCAGCTCGGGTATCCGTTGGCTTGCGATTCCGACCAGCGCCTTCGTTTCCAATGGGAGAAGGTCGGGGTCGGGAAAGTAGCGGTAATCGTGGGCGTGTTCCTTGCTGCGCATGAGGAAGGTTTGGCCCAGATCGTCGTCCCAGCGGCGCGTCGATTGGGTCAAGGGACGTCCGGATTCAAGATCGTCGATTTGCCGTTCGATCTCGTAGCGGAGAGCGCGGCGCACGCCGCTGATGGAATTGAGATTCTTCAGTTCGATTTTGGCTCCGAGAGGATCTTCGGCACGCCGGCGCACCGACACGTTGACGTCGCAGCGCATCTGACCTTTTTCCATGTCGGCGTCGGACAAATCTCCATAAACGAGGATTTGCCGCAGTGAAGACAGGTAGGCGAAGGCTTCTTCTGGAGAAGCGATCTCCGGTTCGGAGACGATTTCCATGAGCGGGAGGCCGGCCCGGTTGAAATCGATGGTGGTGGAGGCGGCGTGGTGGGTGCTCTTGGCCACGTCTTCTTCGAGGTGGATCCGCGTAAGCTTCACAGTTTTACCCGGAAAGGCGATGGCGTTTTGGGCGTCCTTGGGATAGGCCAGGTCGTAGAGGGGGACGGAACCTCCAGTGCAGAGAGGCAGATCGTATTGGGAGATCTGGTAGTTTTTGGGCATATCCGGGTAAAAATAATTCTTCCGATCCCATTTTGACAGCGGAGGGACGGCGCAGCCGAGCATGAGTCCCGCGAGGATGGTCTTTTCGACGGCGGCCTGGTTGAGGACGGGCAGGGAGCCGGGCAAGCCGAGACAAACCGGACAGACCAAGGTGTTGGGCTCGTCGCCGAAGCGGACTGGGCAGGAGCAGAACAGCTTCGAGCGGGTTTTGAGCTGGACATGCACCTCCAGCCCGATGGTGACGATGTAGGCGTCCCGCGGCATTGCGCCTCTTATAGGCGTCCGGCGGGAGCGAATCAAGCGGCGGTCAGGGGGTTTCCTCGACGGGCTGTGGTTGGAGTTGCTGCTGAAGATTCTCCACGCGGTCGGCGGGCAAAGCCTGGGTGCTGCGCAGATAATCCAGGGCGGCGGAACGGTCGGTCTCGCTCCAGACCCGGATGGCCTGCTCGACGGCGTTGTGGCGGTTGCTGTCTTCGCTCATGGTGGCGGCCAGTTCCAAGGCTTGTTGTGGATTGGTCCGGGCTGTGGCATGGACAAGGGCGCTCACGGCCGGATCCAGTTCCGGACCGGGATCAAAAGTGTTCAGCCATTTTTGGGCTCCTTCGGGATCCTGGTATCCCCAACTCGACACGATTTGAGGAAGGATATCGGCTCGTTTTTCTTCCGGCGTTTCCTCGAACCACCAATCCGCGGCCTTGTTAGGATCACGCATGAGCCAACTGCTGGCGAGCTGGCGGCGGACATTTCCGTCCGGATCTTCCGGCCCGTTGCTTTCGTACCAAGCCGCGGCTTCCTCGGGATCGGACCCGGCCCAGAATTGCAAGACTTGCTGGTAGGCGGTTTGGCGCAAGGAGTTGTCTTCGATGTTTTCGACCTGGGCCAACATTTCCTCGCGGTTTCCTCCGAACATGGTGGTGGAGATGATTCCCTGCAATGCCATGGATTTGGCCTGTTGGGAGGAAAGCGAATCCAGTTTGGCGATGGCTGCGCCGAGATCCTTGTTGGCCAACTGCTGGAAGAGGGGCATTGCCGCGACCGAGGCTGGATCCGACCAGGCTCCCAAGGGACTGCGGGCGGAACTGATGGGCTCTTTCTTCGACTCTTCTTCGAACCATTTCCAGGCGGCATCGGGATCATTTTCGACCCAGGCGCCCATAACTCCGTGGATGGCGCCTCCCAAGAAGGCCCGCATTGAACCGCCTTCTTGACTGGTTTGCAGATAAGCGACGGCCCCAGGGCCGTCAAACTCGGCCATCCGGCTGAGGACGCCGGAGAGCATGAACATCTTGCGCTGATCGTCGGGAAGCTCTTCGGCCATGGCCAAGGCTTTGGGGACGTCTTCCTGCCGCAGGGCTTGGGTCAATTGAAAGGCCCGAACCATATTGCGCTGGTTCATCATGCCGCCCCCGAGCAGGCTCGAGACCTCTGTGAACCAGGCGTTGAGGTTGCTGTAGGTCGCCTGGCCCACGGAAACCTCCCCAGCCGCCGCGGAGCCGGCGCTCGGCGCGCCGGCTGCGGCATCGCCGGATTGCAGACGGGCGCCGCCGTTTTCGCCGAGGAGGCTTGGGGCGTGGCGCTGTCCGGCGGCTCCGGCGCTTCCGGCGTTTTCCGCGCTTCTCCGGCCTTGGAGAGTTCCAAGGTAATAGGCTGCCGTTCCCGTAACGAGCCAGAACGCAGCAGCGAGAATCCAGAGGCTTTTCCGCATCATCCGGCTATGCTAGGTGGGTTCGATTCAAAGTCGAGTGCAAGAGCAGCCGCAACAGCCGTCGACTTCCGGAACGGGAAGGGATCGCAGAGCCAGGTGGACCGTGTATGGCGACCTGTGGACCCGCTATTTGAATTGGGGAGTCTCGCAGCACGCCTGGTATCTTCAGGTGATTCACGCGGTGCTCTACACCTTGTTCTTTTTCGGCCTGTGCCGGGACCAACGGCGAGCGGTGCAGAGCAACCTCGCGATGCTTCGGCCTGGCCGGTCCCGGGCGGCCCTGCTCGGCGACGCGCTGGCGGTGTTCTGGAATTTTGCCTGGGCCATGATCGATACGGCGCGGCACCGCGTGGTTCCCGGAGAGATCGAATGGGAGATTGAAGGCTCGGAGCATTTTGAAACGCTGCGGAAAGAGCGGAGAGGGGCCATCATTCTCACCGCCCATATGGGTAGTTATGATTTGGCTGGAACCTTCTTCGCCGAGCGTTTTGGCCGGCTGGTGCACGCCGTGCGGGCGCCGGAACGGAACCCCGAGTTGCAAGTTCTCCGGGAGCGCGAGTTGAACCGGCAGCCGGAGTCCAGTTATGGAGTTCATTTCAACACCCCGGGATCCATGCTCGGGCTGACATTGGCGCAGGCTTTGGGGCGGGGAGAGATCGTGGCGATTCAAGCAGACCGGATGCTTTTCGATATCGCTGGACTGGAAGTGGACTGGCGTGGGCTGCGCCTGAAGCTGCCCCGGGGTCCTTTTGTCCTGGCTCGTGCGGCTGGTTGTCCGATGTTTCCGCTCTTTGTGATCCGGACCGGGCGCTACGCCTACCGGATCCGGGTCGAGGCGCCCTTGGAGTGTGGTTTTCCAAGCGGCGCGGAAAGGGACGGCGGGATCCGGGACTGCGCCGGGTTATGGATGGAGAGGCTCGGAGCCGTGATCGAGCGTCATCGGAAACAGTGGTTTGTCTTTGAACCTCTTTTGCAACGGGCTGAGCATGGCGGATAACGGCGCGGAAAGCCTGTGCCGAGTGCGCCGTTGCCGCTGGCCCTTGCTTCGGCTGTTGCAGCCGCCGGGCCGCCGGCCTCGGGTCCACGGGGGGATTCAGGTCTTGCCCGCGCCGGTTCCGGGACAGAGCGGGCTGGAAGCCGGTCTTACGGCGGCGGCGGTGTTTTTACTGCTGAGCTTGAGTTCATGGGAGCTGGGCCGGGCCTGGGCTGGTCAGAATGTCCTGTGGCGGTGGGCGGCGTTGTTGACGGCTCCGGCAGGGGCGCTCTTTTTGGCTCACCTCTGGGGTGTGGCCTGTCATTTGTCCGGCCTGGCTTTACGCTCTGTTAGGATCGTTCCGGATACGAGCCGGCGTTGGTGGCCGGACGTGGTGGGGCACGCCGGCAGCTTGACCTTGGCGGGGCTGTTGACCGTCGCGGGTCAACCTGTGTCACGAGTGTGCGGACTGTTCTGGATCCTCTGGCTGACGCTCAACGCAATGGCTTGGGCAGCGTTTGCTGGAGCCCGCGGTCCGATGAAGGCCGTGGCGACGCTGCACGTCGCTGCGGGCGCGGCGTGGTGGGTTGGCGGCTGGATCCCCGGACTGGTTGCGCTGGCCACGGCGCATCTCTTTCTCGTGGCGACGACCCTGTTGCCCGGGTGCAGGTGGAACGGTCCGTTAGTTCGATCTTTCGCTACTAGCCGAAAAGCGGTTTGGCTGACGATCGACGACGGGCCGGCGGCGGATACGGAGGCGATGCTTGACTTGCTGAGGGCAAGCAATGCGCGCGCCACTTTCTTCGTCATTGGTCAAGTTGCGGAGACCCGGCCCGATCTGCTTCGTTCCATCGCGGCCGCTGGGCATGGGTTGGGCAATCACACCCACACCCACCCCGTCGGATCGTTTTGGATGGCTGGTCCGCGCCGTACGCTGCGCGAGATTGACCTGGCCTCTGCTGCGATCGGGAAGTCCGCCGGCGTCGCCCCTCTCCTGTTTCGAGCGCCGGCGGGTTTTCGAAACGTCTTTCTCTGGCCATGTTTGGAACGGCGGGGAATGACCCTGGTGGGTTGGGCGCGGCGGGGATTTGACGGCATTCCCTGCGATCCGGAACGGGTGGTGGATAGGCTGACGCGGAGGATGCGGCCTGGGGATATTCTCCTCATTCATCAGGGCCGGGCGGAATCGGTCGAGGTGTTGCGGCGCTTGCTGGAACGGCTCGACGCCGCCGGCTACCGATGCGTGCTGCCCGGCCACCCAGGGGGGGACTGGGCCGAGGACCTAGCGGACGCTGAATGCAGGGAGCAGGAGTGTGCTGCGGAAGTAGGAGGCCGGGACCGGCCCGGCGTCGCATGAAGGCGCAGGGGCCGGGCGGGACGCTTGCGATCGGCCCTTTTTCCTTGTTTCCCTTCCGCGTTCCGACTATTGGAAATGGTTATGATGGAGATGACGGCGAAGAAGCACGGATGATGGATTGAGAATTCAAGTTGAGAATTTGAGATTTGAAACTGTCCGGTGAAGATCGATAGCGTGGCAGCGTTGGCCGCTTCGGCGAAGGAAGGAGGGGATCCGCCGGCGGACTTGGATCCGGCGGTGGAGGCCTTGTGGTTGACAAAGGCGGGCCGCTGGGAGGATGCGCATCACCTGGCGCAGTCAATGGGCGACATGACGGGTGATTGGATTCACGGACTCTTGCATCTGATTGAGGGCGATCTGGGCAACGCTGCTTACTGGTACGGACGGGTGGGCCGCTCGCGTCCGGCCCGGGAAGAGGCCGAGACGGAGTGGGAGCGCATTGCCAGGACGGTATTGGGCGCCGGTTAAGCAGCGGCGCCGGCGAACTGCAGTTTCGAGAGCATCCAGTAAAGGCCTCCCTGGATCTGGGAGAGATTCTCGTGCGTTCCGGTTTCCACGACGCGCCCTTCGTTGAGAACGAGGATTTGATCGGCTTCCCGCACGGTGGAGAGGCGGTGAGCAATGATGATCGAAGTCCGGTCGCGCATGAGATCTTCGAGGGCGCTTTGCACGGCGGCCTCGCTTTCCGAATCCAGAGAACTGGTGGCTTCGTCCAGAATGAGAATGGCAGGATTGGCCAAGATGGCGCGGGCGATGGCGATCCTTTGGCGTTGGCCTCCGGAGAGACGCAGTCCGCGATCGCCGACGAGTGTGTCGTACTGTTCCGGAAACTTCTCGATGAAATCGCTGGCGTTGGCTTTGCGAGCGGCGTCGCGAATCTCTTCCTCGGACGCGCCGATGCGGCCGTAGCCGATGTTTTCGCGGATGGATCCTCCAAAGAGGAGGACTTCCTGCGGCACGATGGCGAGTTGGGTGCGCAGGTAGGCGAGGTCATACTCCGCCGAGGGCTTGCCGTCGAAGAGGATTTGGCCGGAGGAAGGCTCGAAGAAACGCAGGAGCAAAGAAATAACGGTGGATTTGCCGGCTCCGCTGGGGCCGACGAGGGCGACCCGTTGTCCTGCGGCGGCGGAGAAGGAGACGCCGCGCAGCACTTCCACATCGGGCCGGGAGGGGTAGGTGAAATGGACCTCCCGAAAGCACAAGGCGCCGCGGAGCCGGGGTTGAGCGGCGGCGGCCTGGCGCGGGGACGGGTGGTCGAGATCGAGTTCCGGCGCTTCCCGAAGCAGTTCCCGGACGCGTTCGGTGGCTCCGAGAGCCTTCTGCAGTTGGCTGATGACTTCGGGAAAGGACCCTAGGGCGCCACCCAAGAAGACGGTATAGAGCACGAAGCTGATGAATTGGGAGGAGCGGATCCCCCCTTCCTCGGGAGGGAGAGCGAGCAGGCCCGATCCATACCAGACGACCACGGTGATGACGCCGAAAAGAACGAGGATGATGAAGGATACGAATGCCGCGCGCAGGCGTGCGGTGGAGAGCGCGATCTTGAGAAAGCGTTGGACGGCCTGCTGGTAGCGTTCCGTTTCGTAACCTTCATTGCCGAAGGCCTTCACATTGGCGGCGCCTTGCAGGGTTTCTTCCACGATGACATGGCTTTCGGCCATGAGATCCTGAGCCAGGCGGGAGCGGCTCCGGATGCGGCGTCCGAACCAGGCGGTGGCGAGGATGACGACGGGCAGGCAGGCCAGCATGAACAGACTGAGTTTGACGGAGGTGACGAAGATAAGGATGAGACTGCCGACGAGGGTGATGGATTGACGAAGAAATTGCGGGACGGTGGAAACGAGTGTGTCCCGGATGAGGGTGAGATCGGAGGCGAGCCGGCTGGAGAGTTCGCCGGTGCGATGCCGGTTGAAGAAGGTCATGGGCTGGCGGATGAGCCGGGCGTAGAGATCCTGGCGGATATCGGCGAGGGCGCATTCCCCGGCTTTGATGAACCAGGTGATGCGGAAGTAGGCGACGAGGGCTTGGAGGGTGAGGACTCCGACGAGGATCAGGGCGATGTGGGAGCGCCGGTTCAGGACGGCCGCCACATCAATTTCTCCTCCGCTACCCAGGGCGTTGAGGGGGGCCCCGATGAGGTCGCCCATGAGCTTGGGAAAGAGCAATACGAGCCCGCCGGTGACGAGCATCGCGCAGAGGGCGGGGATAAAATAGCGCCGGTAGCGGCTCAGATAGGGAAACAGAGCGAGGGCTTCGCGCAGGCTCTCCTTTTTCCCGAGGGAAGGCCCGGACTTCGGAGGATTGTCGGTTGAGTCGTGAGCCATCGAGGGAAACCGCGGACGCCGGAATCCCCGGCTGGCGAAGAGGGAAGGAAGAGCAGATTAGAAGCGTGTTTCCACCTTCCATTCCTCGTAGGCGGACTTTGGAAGTTCAAGAAGAAAGGGAGAAGGCATCTGGCGAAGTTCACCGGTGTGCGAGCCGGGCCAGAGGCGGGGGAAGGTGAGAAAGAGGTGATCACGAGCCCGGGTGGCGGCTACGTAGAAGAGCCGGCGCTCTTCCTCCATGGCGTTGGAGGCGTCGCCATCGTCGCAGTCCCCGTCCACATTCTCCAATAGAGCGCGCTGATTGGGAAACATACCTTCGGTGAGCCAGACGACGAAGACCGCGTCCCACTCGAGTCCCTTGGCCTGATGGACCGTCGAGAGGACGACTTCCTCACGCTGTTCCTCCCGGGCGGAGTTTTCCTCGTCGCCGGGGGAACTGAGAAGGGAGAGATCGGAGAGGAGCGTCTCGGCCGAGTCAAAGGTTGCGGCATAACGGGCGAACTGTTCGATATCTTCGGCGCGGCGCTGGGCGTTAGCGAACTCGGTCCGGAGGAACTCCTCGTAGAAGCCGTTGACGATGGAGTGGATCATGGCTTTGGGCGAGACTGGAACTCCGTCGCGGACCAATTCATCGAGGGTGTAGGCGAGTTGCTTCCAGCTTTCGGCGGAGAGCTTGGGCGGTTTCAGGTCGAGGAGAATGGTCGAGGGCGGGACTGCGGGCGGCGCGATTCCCTGCGAGATCCGTTCCCTCCAACTCCTCCAAAGACGGCTGGCTCCCGTCTCGCCGATGCGGTGCGCCATGCGGGCGAGTCTGAGGAAGGAAACCTCGTCGTGCGGATTGACGATGAGCCGCATGAACGCGCTGATGTCCTTGATGTGAGCCTGGTCGAAGAAGCGAAGGCCACTGGTGACGCGAAAGGGCACGCCGTAGCGTTCGAGGGCCATTTGGATCTCCATCGAGTGAAAATGAGCCCGGTAGAGAACGGCGATCTGGTTCAGCGGCACGCCGCCGTCTTGGAGTTGTCGCACGCGATTGCACACGAAGCCGGCTTGAGCGGCGGGGTCGGCGAGCGCGACGATGGCGGGAGTGGAAGCTATGGCCGGTCGCGCGGATTCGAGGCGCTTTTGAAACTGACGGGAATTCTGGGCGATGCTGGCGTTGGCGAGATGCAGGATCTCGGGAGTGCTGCGATAGTTGGTTTCAATGCGATAAATCCGGCAGCCGGGGTAGCGGATAGGGAACTGAAGAATGTTGCGGAAATCGGCGCCGCGCCAGGAGTAGATGGATTGGGCGTCGTCGCCGACGACCATGAGATTGCGGCGTTTGGCGGCGAGGAGGTCGACGAAGCGGGATTGGACGGGATTGGTGTCCTGAAATTCATCGACGAGGATGGCCTGGAATTGTTCTTGATAGAGTTCGAGGATCGCGGCGTTTTCTTCGAGGAGCGCGACGGTGAGCACGAGGAGGTCGTCGAAGTCGACGCAACGGGTTTCCCGCTTTCGTTCTTCGTAACGGGACACGACGAGTTGGAGATCGTTCAGGTAGCCGGAGAGGTGAGGGTAGCGGCGCGCGATGGTTTCGCGCAGGTCGAGTTCGAGGTTTCTGGCCATGCTGAGGATGGAGGCGATGACCTGGGGTTTGGGAAAGCGTTTTTGTTTGAGGCGCTCTTCCGGGATCCCGCTTTCGCGGAGGGTGGCCCGGATGGCGGAGTGTTGATCTTCGCGATCGAGGATCGTGAAGCCGGGGTCCAACCCGGCCAATCCGGCGTGGCGGCGGAGCATGCGGTTGCCGACGCTATGGAAGGTTCCGCCCCAAAGCCGGCTGGTATCGTGGGGTGTGGCTTCGGCGACGCGCTCGAGCATCTCACGCGCGGCCTTGTTGGTGAAAGTGAGCAGGAGGATGTTGTGGGCGGAGATTCCCTGATCGAGGAGGCGGGCGACGCGGTAGGTCAGGGTCCGGGTTTTGCCGCTGCCCGCGCCGGCGATGACCAGGGCGGGTCCGGGAGGGGAAAGGACCGCTTCTAACTGCTGGGCGTTGAGCAAGCCGGAGAAGTCGAGCGCTTCAGGGAGGCCGGGGCGCGGCGGAGGCGATTCCGGCGCCGCGCAGGAGCCGGGCGCGTCAGGATTGGCCATCGATTTCGGCCGCATGTTTGCGGAAGGCGGCGAGTTCCTTGCGGATGACCGGGAGGAGGAAGTACATGCCGATGACGTTGGGTATGCTCATGGCGAAGATCATGGCGTCCGAGAAGTCGGTGGCGTTGGTTAGGGTCATGGCCGAGCCGACGACGATGAAGCTGCAAAAGATCAATTTATAGAGGATATCCATGGAATTGCTGCGTCCAAAAAGGAAGGCCCAGGCCTGCTGGCCATAGTAGGACCAAGAGATCATGGTGGAAAAGGCGAAGAGGATGGCGGCCATGGAAAGGATGTAGGAGAACCAGGGCAAGACGGTCGTGAAAGCCCTGCTGGTCATCTCAATGCCGGCGGCGTCTTTGTCCGCGAAGACGCCGGTGATGGTGATGGCCAGCGCGGTCATGGTGCAGACCACCACGGTGTCGACGAAAGGTTCGAGCAGGGCCACGATGCCTTCGCTCGCGGGTTTGCTCGTTTTCACGGCAGAATGGGCGATCGAGGCGGAACCGACGCCGGCTTCATTGGAGAAGGCGGCGCGTTTGATGCCGACGAACATGGCTCCAAGGAATCCGCCCTGGACCGCTTGAGGATCGATGGCCCCTAGGAGGATGAGCTGAATGGCCTCGGGGATTTTGGTGAAATTGACGAACACGACGGTGAGGGCGGCTAGCACGTAGATGCCGCACATAAAGGGGACCAGCTTCGAAGTGACACGGGCGATGCTGACGATGCCGCCGAGGATAACCAGGGCGACCAGCACGGCTACGATCAGCCCGAAGATCCAGCGGTTCTGGGCGAAAAACGAGTCTTGCCAGTTCTCGCCGCCGATGGTTTGCACGAACTGATCCGTGGCGCTGTTGATTTGGAACATGTTTCCGCCGCCGAAGGAGCCGCCGATACACATGAGGGCGAAGAAGACGGCGAGGATGGAGCCGAAGGAGCCGAGCCCGCGCTCCTGAAGGCCGCGGGTGAGGTAGTGCATGGGGCCGCCATAGACGCGGCCGTTGGGAGCGATGTCGCGATATTTCACTCCGAGAGTGCATTCGGCGAACTTGCTCGTCATTCCGAAGAGACCCATGAGGATCATCCAGACGGTAGCTCCGGGGCCTCCCAGTTGGATGGCGATGGCGACCCCGGCGATGTTTCCCAGGCCCACGGTGCCGGAGAGAGCCGCCGTAAGAGCTTGGAAGTGGGTGACCTGGCCGGGATCATCGGGCCGGGTGTAGCGGCCGCGGACCGTTCGAACCGCGAGGCGCCAGGAGCGGAGATTGACGAATCCGAAATAGAGGGTGAGAAAGATGGCGGCGGCGGCCAGCCAAATGAGGACCAGCGGCAGATCAGTGAGGCCCGCGGTTCTCGGGTCGGGCGGCGTGTCCTTGGTGGCGAGGTGCGCCCGGTAACTGAGAATGGGCGGCAATAGAACAGTGAAGCGGCCCTCGGAATCGTTGCCCAGCTTGATCGAATAAAAAATGACTCTGGTGACGTAATAGGTCGGCTGATCCATGAACGCATTGATGCGCTCATCGAGACTGGGCGGATCCTCGTCGAAGAAATCCGCCTCCGGGGCGCAACTGCAAGGCGCGCCGAGCAGGAGGACAGCGGTGAAGAGGAGGCTGAGCCGGCGGGGAATGGACATGAGATCGGGACCGGTGCGAATTGGGCGCGATCCTAAGGGAGCCGACAGGGCGTCGCAACAAAAACAGCGAGAGCGGTTTGGGAAGGCAAGAGCAGAGGCTGGCTGTGGGCCAGCGATGGAACGAGGAGACCCGTCAGACCCGGTCTTCGGCGGCGTCGCCGGGTTCGTTCGACTCGCCCCGGATGGGCGGCTCGAATCCCCTTGCCAAGGCCGGGCGTCGCTCCTTAATGGGTTTCGCCGTGATTATCCCATTGCAGGCACTTCAGAAGTTCTATGGATCGTCCCTCGGCAAGAAAACCCTGGTGGCGCTGACGGGCTTGGTTTTGCTTGCCTTTGTCTTCGGACACATGGCGGGGAATCTGCTCATTTACGCTGGTCGCGACGCGCTGAATAGTTACGCCGAGAAACTGCAAAACGCTGGGGTTCTGCTGTGGGCGGCCAGGATTGGGTTGCTCGGGGCGGCGACGCTGCATGTAGTCACGACGCTGCATCTGGCCAGGCACAACCGCCTGGCCAGCCAACCCCGCCCGGTCTTCCAGAGAACCGTGCAAGCTTCGCGGGCTTCTCTCACGATGGTCTGGACCGGGTTGCTCGTCGCGGGCTTTGTGATTTATCACGTCTTGCATTTTACCGTGACGCCGGATGCGGGCCAGCCGGGTTACTACGAGTTGTCCAGTCAAGGACCGCGCCACGATGTCTATGGGATGGTGGTGCAGGGTTTTCGGGTCCCCTTGATCAGCCTTTTCTACGTCGCCAGCATGGTGGCGCTGTGCTTCCACATCAGCCATGGATTTTCCAGTGTATTCCAGACCCTGGGACTACGGACGGAGCGCAATTGGGCGCTGATCCGGGGCGCGGGTCTGGCCTTTGCCGCGCTGATTTTTGTGGGCAATGTTTCCATCCCCGTCTCTGTGCTGCTGGGTTGGATTTCCTGATCGCTCTTTTGCCCGCCCACCTCCCATGATCACGACGCCGGAAAGCAGGATTCCCATTGGAGCGCTGGACCGAAAGTGGTCGAAGCACAAGGAAGACTCGCGGCTGATCAGCCCGAATAACCGGCGGCGTTACCGGGTCATTGTCGTGGGGAGCGGATTGGCGGGGGCTTCCGCTGCGGCCACGCTTTCGGAGCTGGGCTATGTGGTCGAATGCTTCTGTTATCAGGATAGTCCGCGCCGCGCTCATTCCATCGCTGCTCAGGGAGGCATCAACGCCGCGAAGAATTACCAGAACGACGGTGACAGCGTGCACCGGCTTTTCTACGACACGGTGAAGGGCGGCGACTTTCGTTCACGGGAAGCCAATGTTTACCGGCTGGCGGAGATCAGCCTGCAGATCATCGATCAGTGCGTCGCTCAGGGCGTTCCTTTCGCCCGCGAGTACGGCGGGTTGTTGGCGAACCGGTCTTTCGGGGGGGCCCAGGTTTCACGGACGTTTTACGCGCGGGGACAGACCGGCCAGCAGCTCTTGCTGGGAGCTTGCTCGGCGCTGGCGAAAGAAATCGCCCGCGGCGGGGTGCGCATGCATCCGCGAATGGAGATGCTCGATCTGGTTGTGGCCGGCGGACACGCGAAAGGGATCGTGGCGCGCGATTTGGAGAGCGGTGCGATTCGTTCGCACGCGGCGGATGCCGTCCTTTTGGCCACGGGGGGCTACGGCAACGTCTTTTATCTGTCGACCAATGCGAAGGGTTGCAACGTGACGGCCGCATTCCGGGCCTGCAAACGGGGGGCGCTCTTTGCCAATCCCTGCTATACCCAGATCCATCCGACCTGCATCCCTGTGGCTGGAGATTACCAGTCCAAGCTCACCCTCATGTCCGAATCCTTGCGTAACGACGGGCGGGTATGGGTGCCAAAGACTCCGGGCGACCGGCGCGTCCCCGGCGATATCCTGGAACGGGAGCGGGACTACTATCTGGAGCGGAAATATCCGAGCTTCGGCAATCTCGCGCCGCGGGACATCTCTTCGCGGGCCGCCAAGGAGGTCTGCGACGAGGGTCGCGGGGTGGGGCCGTCGGGGCTGGGAGTCTACCTGGATTTCCGCCACGCCATCGAGCGCTATGGTGAGAAAACGATCCGGGAGCGCTATGGCAACCTCTTCGACATGTATGCGCAGATCACGGGAGAGAATGCTTACCGGGTCCCCATGCGGATTTTTCCGGCGGCGCATTACACCATGGGCGGGCTTTGGGTGGACTATAATCTGATGAGCAACATCCCGGGCCTCTTCGTGCTCGGGGAGGCGAATTTCTCCGATCACGGGGCCAACCGGCTGGGAGCCAGCGCATTGATGCAGGGGTTGGCCGACGGGTATTTCGTGATCGCGGCGACGCTGCCGAACTACCTGGCTGGAGTGACCCCGGGGCAGGTCTCTGGCGGAGATCCGGAGTTTCGGCGTACCGAGGACGAGGTGCGACTGCGGGTGGACCGCCTGACGGGGGCGCGAGGCCAGCGCAGCGTGGACAGCTTTCACCGCGAGCTGGGGCTGCTGATGTGGGATCACTGCGGGATGGCCCGGAACAAAGCCGGCTTGGAGAGTGCGCTCCGGCGAATCCCGGAACTTCGCGAGGAGTTCTGGGGGAATGTCAGGGTTCCGGGGTCCGGCGCATCCTTCAACCAGGAGTTGGAAAAGGCGGGCCGGGTGGCGGATTTTCTCGAGTTCGCCGAGCTGATGTGCTGGGACGCATTGCACCGGGAGGAATCCTGCGGCGGACATTTTCGGGAGGAGCACCAGACGGAAGACGGGGAGGCGCTTCGGAACGATGCGGATTTCTCCTATGTGGCGGCCTGGCAATACGCGGGTCCGGATCGCGCGCCCGTTTTGCACCGGGAACCGCTGGACTTTGAGAACGTCCAGTTGGCCACCCGGAGTTACAAGTAAGTGAGCGAGACCGCTGGCGGCGTGGGCGTGGCCCCGGTGCGGATTCTCAAGGGTTGCGGATGCTGATTTGAGTTCCGCGGCCGGTGCGCAGGCAACGGCGGATGCTCGAATAGATCCTCGCGACATCGGATTTTTGCTGGAGCCGGTATTCCACGGTGTGGGCGTGAGTTGTCGTGGGATAGTTTTTGACGACCTTTTTCCAGACCGGGTCCACCCCGGCGCGGCCGCTGGCTTCCTCGAGAAACGACTGTGCGCGGTTGAGGGCTTCCCGGCTTGAGGTCAGCGTGGAATCTCCGCCGGCTGGCTCGAGGAAATAGAAACGTGCGACGATGGAGCTGTTGGTGGAGAGAGTGGCTTCGTAAACGCGGGCCACGCCGTCGACTACGTATTCGTGTTGACTGACCGTTACAATGTGGTCCAAGGGGATGAGGAATGATCCTCCGTCGAGGGCGCATTCCCAGAAGCGCTGAGAGTCCGGGACCTCGGAGACGCGGGGATCGGTTTCGCCCGTTTCGTCGCCGGCTTCCTGGCCGGAGGTGAGGAACGAAGGAAGGAGCGCTGCGGCCAGGGCGATGCAAAGCGGGAGGAACCTCGGAGACCAGGCTGGGAACGCTGAGGAAAGCATGGAGGAGTATCCGCTTTAGGACAGGCAAGTCAAAGTGGGGACGAAGGAGCTTGCCCGGGATCGCCTCTGAACCGGCTGGCTGGCCGTTCAAGGCATGGGCAAATCCTCGAATCCACTCGGGCTTTCGGCCGGCGCGGAAAGCTCCTCAGGAGCAGCCGGTTTGTGGTGGACGCGCTGCTCGATGTGCAAACGTTGCAAACGACGTGAAGTCGACGGGGTTGGAATGCCCGGGGCGGTGAAATTCTCGAGCGGAGATGCAGCGGAAAGGATGGGGGCCGGGATTGAGGAAGTGGAGGGAGGACGCGCGCTCAACTTCTCCGGCAAATGCCGCTGAGCCAAGGCGTAGAGGGAGAAGCCGACAAAGGCGAGCAAGGCCAGCAAGACCGGGGCGAGGAATACGGGCATCCCTCCGCCCGGCGCCTGTTTGCGGACAGGTTTGCGGGTGTCGGGAAGGGTGCGGTGGCCCGTGGAAAGATACTGGGTCACAGGCTTGGCCTGGTCGATGACCGATTGCATGCGTTTGAGGCAGTCTGAACATTCGAGACCGAGGTATTCGCTGTAGCGTTGAATGAACCAGCGGAGGTAGACCAGGCTGTCGAATTCCAGATACCGGTCCTGTTCCAAATCCAAGATGGCTTGCTCGGGAAGCCGGGTTTGAAACGAGGCGTCACGGACGGAAATTCCGCGATTCAATCGGGCCTGAGTGAAGGTGTTGCCTAACGAGGGCATCGCAGTAACCACCGGTTACCCAAAATCTTCATTCAAGTCCACAAGAATCTCGCGCGGTTTTGCGCCATCGCCGGGTCCGATGTATCCACGCTCCTCGAGAACGTCCATCATTCGGGCGGCGCGCGTGTAGCCGAGTCCGAGACGGCGCTGCATGAGGGAGGTGGAAGCGCGTTTTTCTTGCCTGATGATTTCCAGACATTTTTCGAGGAGATCTTCATCCTCCTGCGATACAGAGGGATCTTCCCCATCGCCGGCATCGAGCGCGGCGCCGTCTTCCTGAAAAAAAGAGGGCGGTCCTTGCCGGCAGCAGTGGTCGACGATGCTCTGGATTTCCTCGTCGCTGACCAGGGCTCCTTGGGTGCGCACGGCGGTGGAAGTGCCCGGGGGCAGATAGAGCATGTCTCCGCGGCCCACGAGTTTGTCGGCCCCTTTCTGGTCGAGGATGACGCGGCTGTCGATGGCTGAGGCTACTTGAAAGGCGATACGGGCGGGAATGTTGGCCTTGATCACGCCGGTGATCACGTCGACGCGTGGGGTTTGGGTGGCCACCATGAGATGGATTCCAGCGGCGCGAGCCTTTTGGGTGAGACGCGCGATGCAGGTCTCGACCTCGGCGGGCGCGGTCTGCATGAGATCGGCAAGCTCGTCGATGATGACGACGATATAGGGGATGGTATCGGGGATCTCGAGGACGTCTTCCCCTTCGAGCGGGAGTTGGCTTTGCTGGACCGGCAGAGGCTCGTCCGGATGTGGATCGCCGGGGGGTTCTTCTCCAAAAACCGGCAGGTTCGATTCCGCTGCGGTTTTCGGAGATGGACGGACGCGATTGTTGAAGCTCTCGAAATTGCGTTTTCCGGCCTTGGCAAAGATCTGGTAGCGCAGTTCCATCTCCCGCACCACCCAGCGGAGGGCGAGCAGGACCTTTTTCGGCTCGATGACCACGGGAAACACGAGGTGGGGGAGATCCCGGAACATCTGCATTTCCACGACCTTGGGATCGATCATGACGAAGCGGAGCTGATCCGGAGTGAATTGGAAGAGCAGGCTGGCGATGATGGAGTTGATGCAGACGCTTTTGCCGCTGCCCGTGGCGCCGGCGACGAGGAGGTGCGGCATTTGGGCGAGGTCGGCGAGAACGACTTCACCGTAGACGTCTTTTCCCAGTGGGAGCGGGATCCGGTATTTGGTGGAGGTGAACGTGGGATCGTCGAGCAGTTCGCGGAGAGGAACGGAGACGCGCTCTTTGTTGGCGATCTCGATGCCGACGGTGTCCTTGCCGGGGATGGGAGCGATGATGTTGATGCGTTCGGCGCGGGTGGCCCGGGCCAAGTCGGCTTCGAGGGCGACGATCCGGTTGATCCGAAGACCTTTGCCCGGATAGATCTCGAAGCGGGTGATCATGGGCCCGCGGGTGATGTCTCCGGGGGTGACGGCGATTCCGAAGGTGGCCAGAGTTTCGACGATGGTGTGTTGGATTTGGAGGAGGGCGTTCTCATCGGCGGGACACGCGCTGGAAGCGTCGTCGGCATCGATGAGAAGATCGAGGTCCGGCAGCCGGTAACCGGCGTAGCTGCGATTGGCAGTGCGGGAAGGGGAACGTTCCGGACCAGAGCCGGCATCAGCATCGCGGGGTGGGCCCCGGCGATCCCGGGGACGGCGGGCCGAACCGTCGATGATCCGCGGAGGAGGCACGATCCTTTCGGGCGCCTCCGGCTCCTCCGCAGGGAAAACGGCGTCTTCCCCGGCAGCGTGAGCCGGAGCTGGGGAGGCATGCGGCCGGCGGCGGCGGCCGGCGGGCGGGGCGAAAGCGGGTTCGGCATGGCCTGATTGCGCGGAAGGGCCGGATCGCTTGAGTTGCCGGAGCAGGCGCGATTCCTCTTGGCGAAGGGCACGGGCGTCGCGGTCGAGCCGGGCTATGTCATCTCCCGCCGCTGCGCGCCGCGCCTGGCGCTGCGCGCGCGATTTTTTCCAGGCCCGGCGGCAGAGTCTGGCAAACTGCGTTGGATCCAAACCGGTGATAAGGATGAGCCCGGCCCCGTAGGCGATGGTCAAAACGATGACGGAACCCGTTCCACCGAGGAACTGGAGAAGAACTTCGCCGGAGGCGTGACCGGTGATTCCTCCGGCTCCGTAGATATTGTATTTTTCGGACCAGTCTTGGAAGAACCAGGGTTGAAGGTGGATGAGGGCGGCGCCCGGAACCAAGAGAAGAAGCAGGCCTGCGATGGATCCTTTGGTGAAGGCGGGCGCTCCGGCCATGCGGGCCGTCCCGAACCAGGTCAGTGAGGCGGCCAGGAGGTAGGAAGCCGCTCCAAGAAGGAAATAGCAGTAGCCCGCGGCGATGGCGCCCGCGATGCCGATGTAATTCTGGGTATCCGGGTTGGGGAGACTGGTCTGGCTGATGCCGAAGCGTCCAGGGACGTCGGCGGGGGTATAGGAAACGAGGGCGAGCAGCAGCAGCAAGCCCGCTCCGAGGAATAGCGGGATGATTAGGCCGTTCCATGAGGATCCGCGGCGGGCGTGCGCTGCGTGCACAGCGACCGATTCCCGGAGGCGATGGACGACACTGCGGTGACTGCGCTCGGGCATTCGTTCGTAGAATTGAAAAGCATAGGCTTCCGAAGGGAATGCAGCAATGCCGAACTCGGGTTGGGATCCGAGGAACTCAGGGCCGTTTCATCTGAGTTGAACCGGGAAGTGCGTTTCTGCTTGGGACGGGCAGAAGTTCGAACTCTGGCCCCAGGGGCGCGCTGCCTTGCCTGTGGGTGCAAGCGGCGCCCGCTGCACGGCGCGGGCAGGAGGCTCTCGGGCAATTGGGCTCAGTTCATAGGCAGGATTTCAGGAATTGCGGTGGAGCTGGAGGGCTCCGGCGCGATAGACAGGACAAGGGGTGCAAAAGAAGCGCTCAGAGTCTTTAGCCGAGCACATGGCGCAGCGCCT
>DATKCT010000112.1:0-31127 GCA_035513055.1 Verrucomicrobiales bacterium
CTCGCGGCTTGGGTGACGGAAGTTCCAGCCGCTCCCGGATTCGGAGCGCTTCCTCTGCCGGATACAGCCCGTGAGGAAAGGGTTCCAGTTAGTCCGGCGCCGTTTATTCCGATTCCTCCCCGGCCCGCCTCGGAGAAGGCCCAGGGCCGCCTCGCCATCGGACCCGGGCTCATACTTTTGCTGAAAACGGCCGCGGCGATAGCTGTCCTCGGCGTAGGGGGTTACTTCGCCAAGCCCTATGTCGAGGACTTTCTGGCTAATCGCGGGCAAGACAGTGGTCCGGTGGAGACGGCTCCTCCGGAACCGGTCGCCGATACTATGGCCCCAGTAGCGGATGAGCCGGAGGCGGAATCGGAACCGCGGCTTTCCACCGAGGCGACCCTGGCTGCGCTTACCAGGCTGAAGGAACAGCTCGCGGCCGGATCCCGGGACCTCTTTCCCGAGGGAACGGCGCAGCGGGGCGACAGTCATTTCCTTCTCGTGGGTCAGCCCATGGCTTGGGACCAGGCCGCGGCGTTCGCTGAAGCTCACGGAGCCCACCTCGCGGTGCTCCCGTCGACGGAGGACCGGCGGTGGTTCGGCGAACAATTCTTCCAGGGCGCCGAGGAGAAAGCGGTTTGGGTAGGAGCGGGAGCGACGCCGGACGGGAAATGGCTTTGGATCGATGGGAGCCGCTCCAATCCTGACAATGAACCAGCGGCGCCGCCTGAGACGGATCACCGGATTGCGCTTTCCACATCGGCAACGGCCGATGCCATCGCTGCGTATGCCGCCCAAGTCTTCCCCTTCGCCATCCAATGGCGGGAGAACGGCGAGAATCCGGGAAGCTACCTGGCTCAATTGAAACGCGCGGGAGAGGATTCTCAATCTGGAGACCGGGAATCGGTCCGCTATCCTATCGGGACGCTCGCTTACGGCGAAGCCCGGTATGTTTTGGTGGATGGTTCGAGATCGTGGGATGAAGCGCGCCTTTTAGCGCAAGAGGCAGGGGGCCATCTCGCGGTGGCCTCTTCGCCGGAAGAGTCTCAGTGGTATCGAGATGCTTTCCAATCGTTCTTGGGCGGAGGGGGAAACTTGTGGCTGGGCGGCTACAAGTTAAAGGAGGGAGATCCTTGGCAGTGGCTGACGCGGGAAGCGTGGACGTTTTCCGAATGGCTCCCCGGCCAACCCGGCGAGAATCCCTCTCAGAACCGGCTTCTTCTCCGCGGTCAATCCACTGGACCCATCGGTTGGGTCGTCAGCAGCGGGGCCAAGGGAGAAGCGCAGGCCCTGTTGCTGGAATGGAGCGATGCGCAGCCAGCAGCTCCAGCGGCATTTGATCTCGACCACTGGCTGGCGGGGGTGAACCGGAATTTCCGGATCAGAGTGGACAAGGATTTGAAGGCCTACGAGCTGGAGCGCCAAGAGGTCTTGGCGGCCTATTCGCGTTCCGTGAAAAGATTGCTGCGGAGCGGCAAGTTTACAGGGTTCGGCGCCCGGGGATTTGGGAGAGGTGGCAACTTGGTTCTGGAGGGGACGTTGGACAGACACCTCGACGAAGTGAAAGATCAGGAGGCCATCGTCGAAATACCGAACACGGTCTCTGTCGAGTTTCGCGCCTTGCAGACGAAATCGAAGGAAGACCTGGAGAAATTTGACGAGGACCACATCGTCAAGATGCAAGCACACCGGGAGTTTTATCTACAAGGGCTGACTGAGAAAGCGGACGAGTTGTTTGCGACGGGATACACGGACGATTCTGCTGAGCTGAGGAAGGTCATTGCCGCGACGGCGGACCTAGAAACATTCACCGCGGCACTACAACTGTAGAACGTGGTCCGGGGTTCCGCGTTTACGCGACTTCGAAGGCTTTGGAGGCCTGCCACCAGGCTTGGAGGGCGGGAGTCCTCTACCGCCTAACCATGGGAAGAGGCCCCCCCGGCAGGACGCGCAGGAGCGCGTCCCTCCACGAGAGCCGGGGAGACCCTCGTCCGCCCAGCCCTGGGCCCGGCGTCTCCACTGACCACTGACCACTTCCCACAGCGAAGCGGTGCTCGTCATCGAAAAGCCCACTTTCTAGCGGTTCGTTGAGTCGCTTCTTCCCCCGGCCTTTCGATTACGATTACGATTACGATTACGAGCACGAGCACGATAGGGCCTCTTCTCCACTCTCGTGCTCGTTCTCGTGCTCAGCGAAGCGGTGCACTTCCCACTTCCCACTTCCCACCGGCCACTGACCACCGGCCACTGACCACCGGCCACTGACGCGGCGCCTTCAATCCCCCTACAGCTCTTCGAGTTCTTTCAGCAGCTCAAGCGCTTCGTCGACCATGCGTTCGCCTGTGCCGGGTTCGGCATAACTGTGAAAGCCGGTCCACACTTGGTACCCCCCGAGGCGATGCGCGTCGAGGTCGGGAAGGTAACCGATCCAGTCGTTGGCGAGTTCGGCGATATAGGTGTGGCGAAAGGGCGACCGGTTCTTGATGTCGATGCCGAGTTTGGTGAAAAACTCGGCGGGCACGCCGACTATGGCGACGTCCCCGATGCGCAGCGCTTGGATCCAGGTTTCACGCTCTTGCCCGCGCTGGGGCCGCAGGACCTCGCGCATTCGCCGAAAAACGGGGATCACGTCGTCGGCATAGTCTCCGGTCCACGTCCGGCAATAGCGGCTTACGGCAGCGTCTTCCTGCTCCTCGTCGAAGTCGCGGACCCGGAATCGAAAGGGCCGTTTCAACGACGCGATGCGTTCTACGGAACGGGCTTCGCTTTTCTCTAAAGCCTCGAGCGCGGCGCCCATGATCCGGCGTTTCATGAGGTCGCAGGGCAGCTCGAGATTGTGGGTGGACCCGGAGGCTCCTTCAAGGAACAAGACTATGCCGCCGAGCCGTTCCTCGAGTTCCTGAGCGGCCAGTCCGTAAAAGGAAGGCGATCGCACGCCGGGACGCAGTGTGCCGATCGTGTGAGTGGAATGATTGAAAAGAAGGGCGCGCAGTGCCTGGTCCGCGCCGCGGAAGGCCAGCACGGGCAGTTCGGGATCGAATGGACCGGTAGGCCGGACAAACTGGTCCCGCGGTCCAATCCAGTAAACCGATCCGTCGGGGAGGAGCTGGCGGCTGTTTTGTCCTACCGTCTCTTCCCGGCCGAGGTGAAAATGGAAGGTGCAGGGACCGGCCTCGAGTTGGGAATGGGCGTCGACGAGAGCCTGGCGCAGGGCTTGGCGGACGCGCGCAGTGAAAACGGGGTCTCCCCCATAACCATGCACGGTGAGAGTGCTGGGAGCGTGATGGGTGTGGGTGCAATTGACGAGGATATGCGAACGGGGGATGCCCGTTTCCTTCTCGACGGCCTCGAGAACGGGATCCAGCTCCGAACGGGTGATCATGAGAATGTCCAACGCAGCGATGGCCAGGGTCGTGCCGTGCCGGTCGCGCAGGACGACGGCCGTGGCCCGGAGCGCGCCTTCTTGCCCGGAGGCTTTGCCAGGCCCGATGCCGCCGGCGATGACCATCGCGTCGTCGGCCTCGATCTCGACTGCTGCGGCACCGGCCTGAATCCCGGCCGGAAGGTCCGATGGGTCCGGGGCGCCTTCGGCGGCGCGTGCGGCGGAGACGCAAAGAGCGAAGAGGCTAAAGCCGGCGGCCAGAGCGGAGATCCGGAAAGCGATCATGGCAGGAGGGGGCTGAATATCTCACAGCAGAGGCGGGAATAGGGAAAGGAAAGATTCCATACCGTGTCCCGATGGGCGCGCGACCGCCCGCCTGGGAAGGCCTACATTTCTCATACTCGTTGTGGCAACTCCTGACCCCAGTTCTGGGCTGGTTCGCGTCCACTTTGATTGCATCTCCTGTGGATCAGGGGAAACTCCCCGATGATGAAGGTGCGGGCGGCGTTTGCGAGGACAGCCAGAGTGATGCTGGTGGTTGTGATGGCTCCGGTTTTGAGCCCCGGATTTCTGGCTTGGGGCCAGCGTCCTCCCGAAGGCGTGCGGCGGATTCTGCGGGAGAGTGACTTCCGGGCGGGCAAGTGGGGTCTGGCGGTGTCGGATCTGAAGACGGGGGAGGAGTTGTGGGCAAAGAACGGCAACCGGCTTTTCGTTCCGGCTTCGGTGACCAAGCTTTTCACTGTGGGAGCGACGTTGGACGGGCTGGGTTCCGATTACCGGTTTCGGACGCCGGTGTATGCCCGCAGCGGTCCGGATGCGGAGGGGGCCGTCGAGGGGCCTTTGGTGCTCGTGGCGTCGGGGGACCTGACCTTGGGCGGCCGGAGCGCGGAGGGCGAGACCCTGGCTTTTGCCGACAGCGATCACACCTACGCGAGTTTTCTCGATAAGGTAGGCTTGGTCGATGTGGATCCGCTGGCGGGCCTCGACGCCTTGGCCCGGCAGATCGCCGCCGCTGGAGTGAAAACGGTGCGTGGCGGGGTGCTCGTCGATGAGCGGATCTTCGAACCGGCCTCGAGCAGCGGCAGCGGACCGGCCCGGGTATCGAGTTTCGTGTTGAACGATCAGGTCATCGATTTTCAGATCTCGCCAGGGAATGCAGGCGAACCCGCCCTGGTGGATTGGCGTCCACGAGGCGCAGCCATCGTCGTGGAGTCGCGGGTGGAAACCGGCGGAGAGGGATCGGCGCCGGAGATCCGGATCAGGCGCCGGGGCGGCGCCAGGTTTGAATTGAGCGGAACGATCGCCTTGGATGCGGATCCGTTAGTCCGGATCGAAGAAATGGAGGATCCCGCAGCGCTCGGGGCGAGACTTTTTGTTGAGCGGCTGAGCGCAGCCGGGGTTGAAACGCAGGAAGGCGAGGGCAGCGGCGGAAAGGATCTCATGCCGGACCAACTCGATGGTTATGCGAGTTGGGTGAAACTGGCGGAATTGGTTTCGCCGCCTTTTTCGGAGAACGCCAAGGTCATTCTGAAGGTGAGTCACAATCTCCACGCGAGCACCCTGCCGTTGTTGTTGGCGGCCCGGAACGGGGAGAGGGATTTCGACGCCGGCATGCGGTTGGAAGGGGAGTTTCTCCGGAGAGCCGGACTGGACCGGGGCGAGGTTTCCTTTGCCGGAGGGGCGGGAGGGGAACGGGCCGACCGGGTAACGCCGCGGGCGGCGGTGCGCTTCCTGCGTTACATGGCGAGCCACCGCGATGCGGAAGCCTATCGCGCCGCGCTGCCGGTGCTCGGGGTGGACGGAACTCTGGCCGACGTGGTGGACCCGGGGAGCCCCGCGCGCGGCAAAGTCAGGGCCAAGACCGGCACCCTGGTGTGGAGAAGCGGTTTGGACGGGAGATATCTGCTGACGAGCAAAGCGCTGTCCGGTTTCCTCGAGACGGCGAGTGGGCGTGAGCTGGTGTTTGCGATCTTCGTGAACGACGTCCTCGTCGACGACCGGGCCAAGGTGCGGGAAGCGGGGAAACGGTTAGGAAAAATCTGTGAGATCCTGGTCGAGGCGTATTGAATCAGAAGTCGAGGAGATCGGCGCCCGCGGAGAAATCGCTGAGATTCACTCCGGGATTGGAGATGGAGACCAATTGCCAGTCCCAGGGTTTCGGTCCGCTCTTGCGCCAGGAAAAAACGAAGGGGGATTGCAGCCGGTTGAAGCGTTTTTGAGCCTGCTGAGTCAGTGCGTGGCCGGAGCCGGTGATGCGCAAGACAGCCCGGTACTCGGCGGGGGCGGATTTCGCATCGATCGCCGGATTCTGGGCCTCGATATCGAGATAGAGAAACTGGGCGCGGCCTTCCTCGACGAGGCGGACAAACTGATCGCCGTTGAGATCCCAGTCATCGCGGTAACTGGGATCGAGCAGGGCGTTGAGATCGTCCCAATCGGCGGATTCGATCGCGCGGAAGAAGGCCTTTTGGTGTCGCTTGACTTCGGCGCTGGGCGTCCAGCGCACGAAGAAGAGCCAAAGCGGGAGGAAAATGACCAGGACGGCCAGGGCGATGAGGCGGTGACGCAAAGGGAAGGGCATGGCATCAAGCTTGCTGGCCAGGCGGATTCCCGGCAAAACGAGTCATGGAACGTCTGTATCGACTCAACGTGGCGGGGATTTTCGTGGATGCGAAAGGAAAGATGCTCGTGGCCGAACGCAACGATTTTCCGGGGAGTTGGCAGTTTCCCCAGGGCGGCGTGGATACCGGAGAAAGCTTGGAGGAAGCGTTCCGGAGAGAGATGGAAGAGGAGCTGGGGATCAGCGCCGGACTCTACGAGATCGTGGAGCGGCGTGGAGGCTACCGCTATGCGTTTCCGCCGGGGCACCGGAAGCGCGAAATCTACACAGGGCAGGAGCAGACGTATTTCCGCTGCGATTTTGTTGGGGACCCGGCGCGCGTGCGTGTGGATACGGCGCATCCGGAGTTCCGCAGCGTGCGTTGGATCGAACCGGAACAGTTTCAGGAAGCATGGCTGCCCGACTTCAAACGGGCGGTTTACCGGCAGGTGATGCGCGATTTTTTTGGGTTGGAATGGAAGCAAGAGAGCGGTCCGGGCTCCTTGGAAGTCGGGGGTTGAGCCCCCTTCCCATGGTTAGGCGGTTGAGGACGCCCGCCCTCCAAGCCTCGTGAGCCGGGTTCGTCCCCGAGGACGCCGTCCGGCCGGCTCAGCGCAAGCGAAAGATGGCCTGGAATAGGGCGAACGGTCCCGCAGGCACTTCGGCGGTCAGCCCGGATTCGCCGGCCGGGCGGCGACCGGCAGGTTCCGAGCTGCTTCCTCCTGGTCTGAATCCTCTTCCTCGTGGCCGCTTTCGTCCTCGCCATCGGCATGGCGGTAGCCGTTCCAGGTCCCGGGGCTCCCGCTCTCGCCCCAATCCACTTCCTGGGTGCCTCCGCAGAGGTCGCGCAAGGTTGTGAACACGCCTTTGTCGCCTTCGGCTTCTTCGTTCTCGCTGTCCCGGTGAGTGATGTTGCCGCCGGCCTCGCCGGTGAAGCTCAAGTCGTAGACCTCCACTTCATCGCCGCTGTCCCCCGGGTAGGTGATGGTCAGGCGCGCGCGGTTCTCCATAATCTTTTCGTAATGGTAGGTAAAGGGACAATACTCCGGACTGCCGGCTTTGAGCCAAATGGAGTGACCGCTTTCGAGGGTGGTGAAGCAGAGGCGCCGGGGGCCATATTTCACGAGAATATCCAGTGCGAACCCTGCCAGCGAGGCGGGCCGGTAGTCGATGGGTTCGATTGTCCCGTCGCCCCCGCCGGAATGGTTTCCGCCCCCGTCATCCCCCGGGTCTGTTCCACCGGCTTCCAGAGGGCCGCCGGAGAGACTGAAAGTGCCGCGCTCGACATCTTCGACCACACCTTCGTGGTATTGGCGCATGATGAAAGAGCCGCCCCAGCGGTCGATGAACTCGAGTTCGAAGACTTCTTCGACGCCGTTGCTGGAGAAGATGCGGAGGGTGGCCTTGTGGTCGCTGTAGCGGGAGAAGATGTAAGCGGAGGGATTGTACGAGGATTCGCCGCTGAACTGGAGGCGGGTATCTTCCGAGAAAACGACGGTGCGGAGCACGCCGAGATCGAAGACGGCGGTGAGGCCGGTGACGGAAGCGGGGCTGCCGCCGGTGGAAAGGCCGGCGAACCGGCGCGTGGGGATCGTTGTGAAGGTCCCTTCATCGATATCCGCGATCCGCCCGGCTTTCCGGCGTACCCAACGGTAGGAACCGACCTCGCGGGAGGTGAAACTGAGGTGGATGGTCTGCTGCCCGGTGAAGTCGTCGAAGAGTTCAAGCTTGGCCTCGTCCGGGGCGCACTTGAGGAAGTCGAAAGAATAGGTGAGGCCTTGCGAGTTGGTTGTTTCCCGCGCGAGCCCTCCTGCGATGAGGTCGAAGCGGCGTTGCTGGAAGCCCTCATTGAAAACGAGGGTTTGGCCGGTGAGGGAAACGGGCGCGAGCCCGATGCTGCCGGCATCGAGAATGCGGAGCCGGAAAAAATGGCGTTGGCCGCTGCGGGAGGCGGCGGGGAAGTATTCGTGGACAGGCCGGCCGTCGCCGAAGCAAAAGGGTCCAGCGGGGAGCCAATGCTCCAAATCGGTGGAGATTTCCATGAGGTAGGCGTTTCCCCGCTGGGTGGGGAAAGTGACTTCGACGCCGGGTTGGATCTCGAGGAAGCGGTCCGCGAGAGCCGGACCGGCCAGGGCCAGCGACAGAAGAACTGTCGCCAGCCACACGGCCGGCCCGGTCCGCGGTGACTCGATAACGGTGGGGGGGGTCCGTCGAGTCATGGTCGTTCCGGAGATGAGGCGGGTGGCTACTCCCGCCGACCACGAGCAATTTAGGGGCTTGGACATTAAACCAGGATTAAAAGGACCTCAGAATTGCAATTGTGCGCGATTTTCTGATTAAGATCAATGCTGCGACCTGTTAGAGAGCAGGGAAACCATCCATGAAAATCCTGATCGTGGAGGATTACGGCCCTCTCCGGCTGGCCATTGCGCAGAGCCTGGTCGAGAATGGTTATGCCGTGGATCATACCGCGGATGGGGCTGAAGCTTTGTGGATGCTTCAAAACAACGCTTACGCGGTCGCGGTGCTCGACATTATGCTTCCCGCGGTTTCGGGATTGGACCTGCTGGGCTGCATTCGCCGGGAGGGGAAAGACACCGCGGTGCTGTTGATCACCGCCCGCGACGGAATCGAAGACCGGGTCAACGGATTGGACGCGGGCGCCGACGATTACTTGGTGAAGCCCTTCGCGTTGGACGAACTTTTGGCCAGAGTGCGGGTCTTGACGCGAAGGTCCTATGGTTTGCGCGATCCGGTGGTGAAGGTGGCGGACTTGGAGGTGGACACGGCGCGGCGAACGGCCCGGCGCGGCGGAACTCCATTGTCGCTTACGGCGAAGGAATATGCTCTGTTGGAGCTGCTGGCGCTGCGGGCCGGTCACGTTGTCCGGCGCAGCGACATCTGGGAACAACTCTACGATTTTGCCGACGAAGCCGAGAGCAACGTGGTGGATGTTTTCATCGCCTACTTACGCAGGAAGGTGGAAGGGCCGGAGCGGCCCCGGCTCATTCACACCCGGCGCGGCGAAGGTTACGTCCTCGAATCGCGGGAGTGACGCGCCATGGCAGCCGGATCTCTAAAGGGGCGGCTGCTGGGAAGCATTGTGGCGGCTATGGTGGCCACGACGATGCTGGGCGGCTGGCTGACCTATTTTTTGTTCCGTGACCGGCTGTTGCAAGGGGTCGAACATGCGCTGCTGGACAAGATGCGCTTCCTGCAATTGGCCTGTGTCCAGAGGGGGCGGCGCGTCGCTTTCGCGATGACCGAAGACGCCTGGCTGAAGATCCAGGGCGCGGATGATCCCGAGTATTTTCAGTTCCGCTTCGCAGGCGGGAAGACGATACTGCGATCTCGCACGCTGGAGGGAAAGGACCTGCCGGCGGTCGGAGCAGAGAGCGAGGTTCCGGTTTTTGCCGACGTGACTCTGCCCGACGGGTCGCGGGGACGTTGTTTGGGATTGGTTTTCGTTCCGCAGGACAGGGAGGGTCAGGCCGAGCCTGCACGGGTGCATCTTTCCCTGGCTCATCCGCTCACCAGGGTGGAAACGGCCTTGCGGGATCTCCGGCATCTCCTGGTGCAGGTCGGCCTGCTTTCAACCGGCGCGGTCGCGTTGGCGGCGTTAGTGGTGGTGCGGCGGCGGCTCGAGCCTTTGCGCGAACTCGAGCGGCAGATCGAAACGCGTCCCTTGGGCGAGAACGGCGGGCACCGCTTTCATTTGCAGGACGCTCCGCGGGAGTTGCATCCCGTCGTGCAGCGGCTCAACGCCATGATGACCCGGGTCGAAGACGCGATCGAGCGCGAGCGGCAGTTCGCCGCCAATACCGCGCACGAATTGCGCAATCCCTTGGCGGGGATGCGGGCGCGTATTGAATTGATCTTGAGCCGGGACCGGAGTTCTGAGGATTACCGCGGCGCCTTGCACGAACTGCTCGACGCGGAACTGCGCATGCAGCAGGCTGTCGAGCAACTCCTGCTCTTGGCCAAGCTGGAATCGCCGGCAGCCGCCAAACCGGCGGAGGAGATCGTTTTGCAGGTTTTTTTGCGCCGTTGTTGGAAACCCCATTACGACGCGGCGGAATCCCGGGGGCTGCGTGTGCAATGGCGGTGCGACGCGGGGAAAGCGCCGTTTCGCAGTTCCCCCGCGCTGCTGGAACTGGCCTTGAACAACCTTTTTGCCAACGCGGCGACCTACACGCCGGAGGGTGGTCGAGTCAGCATCCGCGCCAGGGTTGGCCCAGAGGGGGATCTCGATCTGGTCGTGGCCAACACCAACCCTGGGTTGACTCGCGAAGAGTTGCCCGGGTTGTTTCGCCGCTTCTTCCGGGCCCCCGAGGCTGAACCCAGGGGAGGGAATGGAGGAGAGGCCGGCGGCGCCGCGCACATGGGCATCGGGCTCGGGCTGTGCCGCCGCATCCTTGAGACCTTGGGCGGAGACATCGGTTTGCGGCTGGAAAGCGACCTGTTTTGTGTGTCTGTCCGTGTTCCGGGCGCCAAAACCGCGAAGGTAGGCCTCGAGTGATTCGTTCCACCCATACACTGGCAGGAAACTAAAGCGAAGCCCTCGATCCGCTTTTACTGGGCCGCTTGAAGGTAGGCAATCAGGTCGGCCAGGTCTTGCGGAGACAAGCCCGCGGCGAGACCTTCGGGCATCAGTGAAGTCCCGCGGCTTTGCACCGATTCAATCGATGCCCGCGGCAAACTCTGCTCGTTCCCGTCCAACCCCGTCAGCCGAAGGCTTCCCGCGCTTTCGCCGCTGATCCGGCCATAGAGCGTGTCGCCGTCTCGCAAGCGCACTTCGTAGGCGAGGTAACTCGGTTCCACCGCATCGTTAGGGACCAAAATGGCGGCAAGCAGGGCCGGCGCGGAGCGGTCGGTGATGGCGTCGAGATCAGGTCCAGCCGTTCCACCGGTGCCCCGGGCCCGGTGGCAGACCGCGCAGCGTCCGAGAAAGAAGGGTTCTCCGCGTTCCGGCGATCCTTCGAGTTGGGCGAGCGATTGCAGCATTCCGGCAACGGCGGTTTCGCTGGATGGAGTCAGCGGGAACAGCTTGATTGCGGCGGCTTGAATCGCAGGATCGGCGTGCTGGCGCAAACGCTGCCGGGTCGCGGGATCTATCTCCGCGCTCGGGATCGACCCGTCGCGCACCGCCTCGAGAAGGGACGCGGCCCAGGCTGGGCGCCCGGCTGAAACATCCAGAATCCGCGAGCGGCGCGTGTGTCCCTGTTCCTTCCAGGAGTCCAGCAGGATGGCGAAAGCATCTGGGCGGCGGCCGCGGAGAAGGGCCTCGCAGGTTTCGTCCTGAACGGAGGGATCGGTGCGTGCGGAAAGGGCCTCCCGGAGGAGGGCGGCGTCGTTGGGTTTCGTGATCCGGCAGCGACCGAGAAAGGCGGCGGAGGCGGCATGGGACTCCGGAGCGCTCGCGGCTCCCTCGAGGATCGCACGAGCGTGACCCGCCGCGGGAGACAACCACTCCGGCCATTGGCCCGGATCGGCTCCGCCGCGAGCGGTTTGGGCGTCGAGCCAGGCCGCGAGAAGCCGGAAGGCGGCGGGCCGGGCCGCCGCCTCGAGTTGATCCAACTCGGCGGCGGGCCGGAGCAATGCGGAGTAGATTTCAGGGTCGTCCGGAGCGCTGGAAACGAGGAACTCGGCAAGGGCAAAGCATCCGGCTGGGTCTCGCGCCGCGGCGGCGATGAGGGCGGGACGGTGGGGGACGGCAGAACTTTCGATGGCGGCGCGGAAGAAGGGATCGCCGATGTGCTCGAGAGCGAGATCGGCAAGGGCCGACCCGGAGCCGGGGTCGTTCCATTCGCCGAGAGTGAGGGCTAACTGGAAGCGCACTTTCGTTTCGGGATCGTCCCGAAGCCCCGCGGCGTCCCGGCGTAACAACGGATCGCGTAGGCCGGGCCCTTCTGCGAGGCGCAGGGCGAGGGCGCGGATGGCGGGATGCGCGTCGTGCAGGGCGGGGCGGAGCAGAGCGGCTTCGGCCTTTCCGAGGCCGTCCAGGGCGGCGAGAGCGTGAAGCCGGGCCAAGGCGGAGCCATGTTCCCGGGCCATTGCCGTCAGGGAGGGAATGCTTGTGGGATCGGCGCGCTGCACCAGGAGTTCCTGGGCTTGATCGCGGACATGTCCGTTAGGATGCCCGAGAAGGGATGACAATTCTTTTGTCGCGATCGATGCCGGCAAGGGCGCGGCCCGAGGCGCTTGGCCGGTCCGGTAAACGCGGTAAATCCTACCCATGCCTTCGCCGAGCCGGAAGTACGGGGCGAGTTCCTCGCGGCCCTCGGGCGGGAGCCAGTCCGGATGCTCGATGATATAGCGATACATATCGACGATCGCAAGGGCTCCGTCGGGACCGGTGCGGGTCATGACCGGCCGGCACCAGCGATCGGAAGAGGCGAAGAAGTCGGTCTCCGAACCGTCCTCGGCGCGTTCTCCGCTGAAGCTGACGCCGTCGTCGCGCAGCAGATGATGTTGAACGAGATTGTGAAAGGGTTCGCAGGTGAAAGCGTGGGTAGGCGAACCGGCTGGAAAGAGCAGGTCATCGCGGTAGATCGAGGGTCCGCAGGCGGAGGTATAGCGGCCGGCGTTCTCGAAGCTGTGGAAGCGCTTCTCGGGCGAGGAGGCGGGAAAGACCCGGGGATTGGCGTCGCCGCGAAGCTGGCGGCGCGGGTCGGGGGCGGCGGCGGCGGCATTGCGGCGCAGGTAGCGCTCGTCGAGAACGTAGTGCCAGAGGGGAAAACTGTTCTGAACGCCGAACCAGTTGCCCCAATCGTCGCGGCAACGGCCGAACTGGGAAGGGCCGGACAAGGGTTCGAGGGCGCCGGTCTCTGGGTGGAAACGCAGATCCCGGCTGCCGAGAGCGATCTTCTGGCCGGTCTCAAGGGAAAGGATGGCCGTGTCCGTTCCGAATCCCGGGTGATGACCGCCGTTGGCGCAGTGAATCCAGTTATCGAGACCCCAGCGCAAGCCGTTGACCCGGAGTTGCTGATTGCCTTCGATGAAGCCGCGATAGAGCGTTTCGCGGTGCTCGGCCCGGCCGTCGCCGTCGCGATCGGCGGCGAACAGAATTTCCGGTGCGGCGGTGACCAGAACGCCATCTTTCCAGGCTTTGACGCCGGTGGGAAAAGGAAGACCGTCGAGAAACAGGGTGGACTGATCGTAGCGGCCGTCGCCATCGGTGTCGGTTAGGCGGCGAACGCGTCCGCCGGGAGCGCCCTGACCATCGAGGCCCAGCGGGTAATCCGCCATTTCGGCCACCCAAAGGACGCCATCGGGTCCCCAATCGATCGCCACGGGATCGGCGATGAGAGGTTCGGCGGCGACGATCTCCGCGGAGAAGCCGGGCGGGAGACGGAGGGCGGCGAGGGCGCGGTCCGGGTCGAGCGGAGCGGATTCCGGATGAGGCTCGGGATTGCGGCTGGCGGAATCGGCGGCAACACGGCCGGCGGCGGCGAGACCGGCGATTTCCTCCTCGCTGAGGGCGCGTGCGAATGCGGCGGCTTCGTCGAGGCGTCCTTCGAAGGAGGCCTCGGGAGATCCCTTTCCGCCGAGGAGAACCGGTCCCTCCGGAGGCACGGCTTCGGTGGTGAGAATATCGAGTTTGCCGTCCAGGTAGACGCGACGGCTGTTTCCGTCGCGCACAGCGGCGATGTGGGTCCAGCGGCGTGGCTGGATGTCCGTTAGACCGGCGATTCCGGAGGGCAGGAGTTCGAGGCGTCCCGGGGTATCCGAGGCTGAGCCGGTGATGACCAGCGTTTCTTCCCCAGCCGAAAGGAGGGTTCCGGTCACGGGCAGGGCGTCGTTGGGCATGCCGCTCCAGAACCAGAAGGAGAGCGTTCCCGGCTGAGGAGAGGCGGCCGAGCAGCGGATGCCGGTGTCGATCCAGCCGCCGGCAAGTTGGAGGGCGTGACTGCTCCAGGGTTGGGAGCGATCGGCGATGCCGGGGAGGTGGAAAGCGATGTTTCCAGAGATGGTTGCGGCCGGTCCGCCACCCCCGGAGTCCGCCAGGAGGTCGCCGTCCAACTCGCCGAGTCTCCAGAAGGCCGCAGGCTGCAAGGCCCGGACCGCGGCAGCGTAGTTACCCGGGGCCTCGCTCCAAGCGCGGCGCGGTTGTCCGGCGACGGATTCCAGAAGTTCAAGGAGATGTTCCACGATCTTCGGTTCGGCCTCGGTCTCGAGTCCGGCGGTGCGAGCCGGCCAGGTCGTGTAACCGCCGAGACGATGCTGTTCCGGAGGCGGAATGTATCCGGAGGCGCCGTTGGCCAGGGACAGGTTCATGACCGCGGGCAAAGGGCAGCGGGCCTTCAATTTAAGGCCTGTTAGGGCATAGACCTCGTTGGGGATGGCGGTAATGGCGACGGAGCCGATCCGCAGGGCTTGCAGAACCAGTTCTTCGCTGCGGTTTTCCGCAAGATAAAGGGCTTGCTCGGCATAGACCTCGGGCTGGTTTTGGGGACGGGCGCCGGCCATCGTTTCGAGAAGGGCGCGCGCCCAATCGAGGCGTTCCGCGGAGGGTGTGCGGCGGTCGAGTTGGATGCGGCGTTCGGCCATGGCCAGAGCCGGAGCGCCGGTGAACTCGGCTTTTTTCCACGCCGTCTCGGCGAGGTCCGCAATCGCCGCGGTGTAGGAATCGATGTCGCGTTCGACCTTGGGACCGGAATAATCGCCCCACCAGAGATCGCCGCTGGTCCCTTGCGACATCATGGCGACGAAGCCGGGGCCGTCCGGAGCGAGACGGGTGCGCATTGCTCTGGCAAAGCGCCCAAAGTAGTCCGCGGAAACTCCGGGAGCGCTTCCGAAATAGTGCATGGAAAAGTTGGCCAGGAGGGCGAGCGGCTGACCGTTGGCGGCGTCGACGCGCAGGAGCGAGAGCCAGGGATCGATGGGGCCGGAGGGACTGGTGAAAGCCGGGTTTTCGTGTCCCGGGTGCATCATGGCGCGGACCGACCGCTCGCCAAAGGGATCGGTGAGGAGGGAATCGGGTCGCGTGATCCAACGGCGACAGGCCGTGTAGGCGCCGGCATCGGCGGCGGACCAGGCGATGCGGGCCGGTTGCAGTTGGGATTCCGCTTGCCGGATGCCTTCCGCGATGCGGCTGGGAAGGTAGGCCGTGTAGGCGGGGTCCGCGCGGCTGCCCAAGCAGAAATCCATGACCCCCGGTGCGCTGTGGGTATGGGTGGCGGCAATAGTGATTCGCTCCGCGAGGAGCCCCGTTTGCGCCGCGGCGAGGCGGCGGGCTTCATCGCAGACCTCGCGAGGGACCATGCAACTGTCGACCACAGCGATGGCGAGGCGCTCTTTCCCATCGTCCAAGACGAGGCATCGGGCGTAGAGCGGATCGTCGACGCGGTCGACGCTGCGTTCGAGGAATCCGCCATTGACGCGGACGGGGAGGAACGGGGGGCTGATGTCGACTTCCGAAGCGCCGGCGCGAAACTCCGCGGCGGCGAGATCGGAAGGGAGCAGGAGGGCGGCGAGTGCGGCGAGGGCGGGCCGCGAAAGGCGCCGGAGCATGGGTTTCATGGGAAAGGGATTGTACAGAGTCTGGCACGGCTGGCGAGCGGTCAGTGGGATGCGGGATGCGGGATGAGGCATGAGGCATGAGGCATGAGGGATGAGGCATGAGGGATGAGGCATGAGGCATGAGGCATGAGGCATGAGGCATGAGGCATGAGGCATGAGGCATGAGGCATGCACCGGCGGCGCAACCGCCAATCAATCCTGGATCCCGCATCGGCGGCGCAACCGCCAATCTTGCCTCCTGAATCCTGAATCGGCGGCGCAGCCGCCAACCCCGCATCGGCGGGATTTCCATTGCAGAAAACACTCCGATTGTTTAAATTTAGTCCTCGAAGTCTTAATAACGTTGAGCGCTATTCACTTCAATTGAATGACGCCAACGGGACGAGGCCAGCATGAAACGGGGCGAAACCGGCAGATACGAAGTGACCAGCACTGGAGGGGAACAGGTGCGAGCATTCGTTCCGGCTCCGCTGCCCCCGTTCCCGCCGCTCGCATGGGATGGTCCGCTCCACGCGTTGCTGGAGTCCGCTGTGCACGCGATCGGGCGCCTCGACGGTGTCTCGTCACTGCTCCCGGACAAATCTCTCTTCCTCTACTCCTATGTTCGCAAGGAGGCTGTGCTTTCGTCGCAAATAGAGGGGACCCAATCCTCGTTGTCGGACCTCCTGCTCTTTGAGCTGGATGAGGCCCCAGGAGTTCCGCTCGACGACGTGCGGGAGGTTTCCAATTACGTAGCGGCACTCGAACAGGGTTTGGCGAGGCTCCGCGAGGGGTTTCCCTTGTCCAACCGGCTCATCCGGGACATCCACGGGGTGCTGTTGTCCGCCGGACGCGGGAGCCGCGTGGATCCAGGCGAGTTCCGGCGTTCGCAGAACTGGATCGGCGGCAGCCGGCCGGGCAACGCCGTGTTCGTACCGCCGCCCCACACCGCGGTGCAGGACTGCATGTCTGCGCTCGAGAAATTCCTGCACGCCGAGGACGACGGGATTCCGGTCGTGGTTCGTGCGGGCATGGCGCATGTGCAATTCGAGACCATCCATCCGTTTCTCGACGGCAACGGAAGGGTAGGCCGCCTGCTCATCACGTTTCTGTTATGCCATGCCGGGCTGCTTAGAGAACCGCTTTTGTATTTGAGTCTCTACCTCAAGCAGAACCGGACTGCCTACTACGCTCTTCTCGATCGTGTGCGCCGCGAAGGCGATTGGGAGCTATGGCTGACGTTCTTCCTAGAAGGAGTGCGGCAGACGGCTGAGGGAGCTGTCCGAACCGCGCAACGCCTTGCGCAAGTCTTCCGGGATGACCGGTCTCGCATCGAGCGAAAGGGCCGTCGAGCGGGGTCGGGGTTGCGGGTGCACGACGCTCTCAAGCAGCGGCCCATCATCTCGATGGGTGAGGCATGCCGCATGACCGGACTCTCCTTTCCCGCCGCGTCCTCCGCCATGGATTTGCTGGTCGAACTCGGAATCGCGCGCGAGCTGACCGGTCGCCGCCGGAACCGCTTATTCGTCTACAACGCCTACCTGGCAATGCTTAATGAGGAGACCTCAAGCGCACGCGCCGCTGAGGGCCGTTGAAATTGGAGTTCTCAACCACGGATGGGGAGAACGAAGTGGCCGGTGGGAAGTGGTCAGTGGTCAGTGGCCGGTGGCCGGTGGCCGGTGGGAAGTGGCCGGTGGGAAGTGGGTAGTGGGAAGTGGGAAGTGGTCAGTGGGATGCGGGAGGTGGGAGGTGGGATGAGGCATGAGGGATGAGGGATGAGGGATGAGGCATGAGGCATGAGGGATGAGGCATGAGGCATGAGGCATGAGGCATGCGGGATGCGGGATGCGGGATGCGGGATGCGGGATGCACCGGCGGCGCAGCCGCCAATCATGTAGCCTGGATCGTGGATCCCGCATCGGCGGCGCAGCCGCTGGTGGAGACGCCGGGCCCAGGGGCTGGCGGACGAGGGTCTCCCCGGCTCGCGTGGAGGAACGCGCTCCTGCGCGTCCTGCCGGGGGGAGGCTTTGGTCGAGGCGCCCATCACACAGAATTCACCGGCTTCGTTCAATTTTTCTTGAACAAAACGAACAAATCGTGGACTAAATGCCCGTGGTGAAAGCCGGTGAACATCCGCATCCCCAACCGGCCCCTTCCCCGCCGGCTCGGCCAGCTCCCCTCCCCAGCCCCGCTCAGGTCCGGGACTTTCCCCCTGTCGCTGCCGCTCCCGCCCTCTCCACTACCGAGATCGAAATCATCGACCTGTTCGTCAGCGCTGTGCGCGCGCTCGGTCTCCCCAAATCCGTCGGCGAAATCTACGGTCTCCTGTTCGCCTCGCCCGAGCCCCTGACCCTCGATCACATCGTCGAGCGGCTTCACATCAGCAAGGGCTCCGCCAGCCAAGGTCTGCGCTTCCTCAACAGTCTCGGGGCGGCCCGAAAGGTCTACGTCGCCGGGGAACGGCGCGACTTTTTCCAGGCGGAAGATCAACTCAAACGCCTTGTGGCCGGATTCATTCGGGGCGAATTGCGTCCTCACCTCGAGAGCGGCCAGGAAAGGCTTGCCCGGCTCGACCTCCTGATCCAGAACGAGCCGGGACCGGGCCGGGACTTTTTCGCTGGCCGCGTCGAGCGCCTCCGCAACTGGCACAGCAAAGCCTTGAGACTGCTCCCCATCCTCGAACGCTTTCTCTGATTCCCAATCCCATGCCCCTCCCCTCCCAAAACGAGCCCGAGCAGCCGGCCTGGTATTGTCTGCGCACGCGAGCCAAGTGCGAACACATCGCCGCCGCCCATCTCCGGCTTCTGCCTGAGATCGACGTTTTCTGTCCGCGCATCAGTTTTCACAAGGCCACAGCGCGGGGAAAAGTGCTGTTTCGGCGGGCCATGTTTCCGTCCTACCTCTTCGCCCGTTTTTTGCTCGGTGAACAGCGGCGCGCCGTCACCCATTCTCACGCCGTCAGCGGGATCGTAGGATTTGGCGATGACTATCCGCCGGTGCCCGAGGCGCACATCGAGTTCTTACGCAGCGAGATCGGACCGGGAGAGATCGCCCTTGTTCAACACAGCCTGAACTCAGGCGACGAGATCCTCATCGCTGAGGGACCGATGCGGGGCTTGCGCGCGATCGTCCGCTGCTATCTACCTGCCAAAGAGCGGATCCAGGTCCTGATGCACATGCTCGGGCGGGAAAACCTCGTGGAACTGCCCGAACACATAGTCGTGCCAGTGACGGGCAGCGATTGATGTCCTTGCGCCCGTCAGGGCGGACCCAACCATAATCCGGCGCGGGCGAGACACCGCGCTGGATGCCCCAGAACATGTTGCGAGCGGTCAGCGCCTCGGCGTCACACGCGGTCTTGCTGGAACCTCCGGCAAACGACTGAGGGCGGCAGCTTGGGATCCTCAATCAATGCATCTCCTCCTTCATCCTGAACTGGTCGCCGCGGAGTTGGGTCCTGCTGGAGACGACGGAACCCGCTTGTTGCAAGCGGTGGAGAAGGCCTGCGCACAGGGATGGCGCGTGTGGATGTATGCCGGTTGCGCCCGGATGATGGCGGACGCTGCTCCCATGGAGAAGCTCAAGGTGTTGAGCAAGCGCTGCCATTGGCTGGCTGCGTTGGCAGGGGAAGGGGACGCGCTCCTCGAGTCTGACCCCAGGCCGGCGCTTCAGTTAGCGCTGAAGCGGTTGCCAGGTCCTGCCCATATCCTGACGCGCGCCGTTTCCGGAGATTCATCCGGGGCGGATTTCATGTCGCTCGACGACTTCCTGGATGGGCCGGTCCAACGGTCGCCGATCGATTTTATTGATCTGAAAGGAGAGCAAGATGCTATCCGCGCCCAGCTCGAGTCAGGTTTGCACACCGTCCTCCACCATGGCCGCTACATCCTCGGACCGGAAATCAGCGAACTCGAAGAGCGGCTCGCGAGTTGGGTAGGCACAGAACACTGCATCACCGTCGCCAGCGGGACCGACTCCTTGCTCATCGCCCTCATGGCCCTGGGGACCGGTCCTGGAGATGAAGTGATTACCGTGCCTTACACCTGGATCTCCACCGCGGAAGTCATCGCGTTGCTCAACGCCACGCCCGTTTTTGTCGATATCGACCCGGACACATACAATCTCGATCCCAGCCTCCTCGAGCGAGCCATCACCAGCCGGACCAAGGCCATGATCCCGGTGGGGTTATACGGGCAATGCGCCGAAATGGAACGGATCAACGCCATCGCCGCAGCTCGCGGAATTCCCGTCATTGAAGATGCGGCTCAGTCCTTCGGCGCCGCCCGGCACGGGGTGAAATCTTGCGCTCTCTCGCGGATCGGAAGCACGTCGTTTTTCCCCTCCAAACCATTGGGTTGTTACGGGGACGGCGGGGCCCTGTTCACCGCCGATGACGGCCTGGCCGAACGCATGCGGCAAATCCGGGTCCACGGCCAGGCGGAAAAGCATCTTCATCCGCTCGTGGGTCTCAATGGACGCTTCGATACCCTCCAAGCCGCGGTGTTGCTGGCCAAGCTCGAGGGCTTTGAAGACGCCGTCGTGGCCCGGGGCCGGATTGGGGAGCGTTATACCCGTCTGTTCCGCGAAAGTTTGGGAGAGGACGGACCCGTGAAAACGCCGGTGATCGCTCCGGGAAACACTTCGGTTTACGCCCAATACACGATTCAGATCGACGAGCCCGGGCGCGTCCAGGCCCAGCTTTGGGAAAAAGGCATTCCGTCGGTTTCTTATTACGTGGTCCCGCTGCATCTGCAGCCGGTCTTCGACGGATTGGGTCTGCGCAAAGGAGCGTTTCCGGTAGCGGAAGCCGTTTCGCAGCGCTGCCTGAGCTTGCCCATGAGCCCGGGTCTCACGGAGTCGGACCAAGAACGCGTTGTCGACGCCGTTTGCGAGGCGGCGATCGAGCGGAGCCCAGTCGGATCTGCCCGGCAGGTCCGATCTGTCTGACTAATCGGACGGTTAGAGAACACGTAATCGATGAGCGCTCTCGCCAGACGAATTAGATCGGGCCTTCAGCCCTCCATATGAACGGATTACGAAAACCCGGGGCGTTGCCCCGGGCTGAAATATCTCGCGCCTTTGGCGCTTTCTGAGGGCTGAAAGCCCTGCACAACACAGCCCGGGGCATCGCCCCGGGTTCGTGGAAGAAAACCAGAGGCGTTGCCCCGGGCTGAAGTATCTCGCGCCTTTGGCGCTTTCTGAGGGCTGAAAGCCCTGCACAACACAGCCCGGGGCATCGCCCCGGGTTGGTGCAAGAAAAATTTCAATCCACACATCACAACCATGTCTGAACGCGTTTTCGTCGCCGGCGGCGGCGGCTTTATCGGAGGCCACATGGCCGGACATCTCCTGCGACAGGGCCACGAGGTCGTCGTCGCCGACATCAAGCCTTTCGATGCGTGGTATCAACGCTTCGACCAAGCCGAGAACCATGTCGCCAATCTCGAGGAAAAAGAGAGCTGCTTCAGGCTCGCTGAAGGGTGCGACCGCATCTACAACTTGGCCTGCAATATGGGAGGGATGGGATTCATCGAGAACAATCGTGCCCTCTGCATGCTCAGCGTGCTCATCAACACGCACATGCTCCTGGCCGCTCGTCAGCACGGCGTGAAGGAGTTTTTCTATTCCTCGAGCGCCTGCATCTATCCCGATTACCGGCAGCAAGAAGCCGCGGTGACGGCGCTTAAAGAATCCGATGCCTACCCGGCCATGCCCGAGAATGGTTATGGCTGGGAAAAGCTCTTCTCGGAACGCCTCTGCAAGCATTTTGAAGAAGATTTCGGGATGAACATGCGCGTGTTCCGCTTCCACAACGTCTATGGTCCCTTCGGAACCTGGGACGGCGGGCGGGAAAAAGCCCCGGCGGCCTTGTGCCGCAAAGTCATCGAGGCGCAGGACACGGGCAACTTCGAGATCGAGATCTGGGGCGACGGCGAACAGACCCGTTCCTTCATGTACATCGACGATTGCGTCACCGGAATTGAGAAACTGATGGCGTCGGCGTGCAGCGACCCGCTCAACCTGGGGCGCAGCGAGCTTGTCACGGTCAACGAGTTGCTTTCCATCATCGAGGGAATCGCCGGAGTAGAGGTGCAGCGACGCCACAATCTGAGTGCTCCCCAGGGGGTGCGCGGCCGGAACAGCGACAACACCCTGATTCGGGAGGTGTTGGGCTGGGAACCTGAAGTCGATTTGCGAACCGGGCTCGAGACCACGTATCACTGGATCAAGGAGCAGTACGAGCGCCGGAAGCAGGGCGAGGTGGTGGTGCAGTGATGTTGGGGGTTAGTGGTTAGTGGTTAGTGGTTGGTGGTCAGTGGTCAGTGGCGCTTCACCCAAGACCTCATGAACCCTGTTTCCTGGAGCAACATGGCGCGCGGTGTGGAAAAGGTGCGGCAACGGCTTCTGCGCGTTGCCGCGGCCCTGGGAAAGGCAGACATCGCCTACGCCGTCGTGGGCGGAAACGCAGTGGCTGCTTGGGTGTCCCGGGTCGACGCTTCCGCCGTGCGCAATACTCGCGACGTGGACATCCTGGTGCGGCGCAGCGATTTCGAGCGCATCAAGGCAGCCTTGGAGGGAGCGGGGTTTGTATACCGTCATTTTGCGGCGCTGGGCCGGGGCACAGGTCTGGATGCGTTTTTGGATTCAAGGGATCCTCAGATCCGGGATGCGGTCCATGTCGTCTGGGCAGGCGAGAAGGTCATGCGCGACAGCCCCGAGCCATCTCCGGAGGTATCGGAGGCCAGCGACGCCGGAGAATTTCAACTCATCGATCTCGAAGCGTTAGTCCGGATGAAACTGTCGGCCTTTCGAGATAAAGACCGCATGCACTTGCGGGATCTGTTGGCGGTTGGCCTGATCGATTCGACTTGGACGAAACGCTTCCAGGCTATTTTGGCGGATCGGCTCGAAGCGATCCTCGCCGATCCGGAAGGGTAGATGCGTTCTTAGTCCCGGGTCCCTGGTCTTGAACTAAGGACTCAACATTCGTGACCGCTTCCTCGAAAACGATCGCCGATCCAGCCCGGTCCCCCGTGCTCGGGGTCGGGATCAGCGCGATCAACTTGGCTTCGGCGACGGATCTCGTGTTTCAGGCTTTGGAAGAGAGGCGCAAAGGCTATGTCTGCGTCACCGGCGTCCATGGGGTCATCGAGGCGCAGGACTCGGCGGAGTTTCGCAATCTTCTCAACAACTCCTTTCTCACTACCCCCGACGGAATGCCCATGGTTTGGCTGGGGAAATGGAACGGGTTTGCTCACATGGGCCGGGTCTACGGACCGGATCTCATGCTCGAGGTGTGTGAGCGGAGCGCTCACACCGGGCACAGCCACTATTTCTACGGAGGCGCGGAGGGCGTCGCTGCGGATCTGCGGGCCCGTTTGGAGGAGCGCTTCCCCGGATTGCGCGTTCTGGGCGCATCCACCCCGCCTTTTCGCCCGCTGACCACGGAAGAACGAAACGGGTTGCGGGAGGAGATCGCCCGGCTTCGGCCCGACTGCTTCTGGGTGGGGTTGAGCACGCCCAAACAGGAGAAATTCATTGCGGAATTCCTCCCGGAACTCGACACGACCCTCATGTTCGGCGTCGGGGCCGCCTTCGATTTTCACTCCGGCCGGGTCCGTCAAGCGCCCCGTTGGATCCAGCGCAGCGGTTTCGAGTGGCTTTTTCGCGTGTTCACGGACCCGAAACGCTTGTGGAAACGCTATTTCGTGAACAATACTAGATTTGTCTGGTGCATCGGACGGCAGCTCATTCTCGACGGGGGGAAGACGAGGGCCAGGAATCGCCGGATCAGCAACGGGGCCAAGCCGCCGGCGAGCGATGGGTAGCACGGTATTTTGGATTGTCTTCGGGGTGGCGCTGGCTGGCGTAATCCCCTTCATCATCATGTACGCCCGCCGCGGAGTGACCAAGTGGCACCGGCCTCATGCCGGCGAAGTCCTTCTGTTCTCCATCATTTTGGTGATGATCGCCGGAGCGGTATCTCTGGTCGTGGTGAAAATGTTCGATCTCGAATCGATGCTCCAGGACGCCGAGAAAGGAATGAAGCGCGACCTGCCCGGTCCCAAACCAATCGAGATCGATCCGTCGACCGGGCACGAGATCGCCCCGCAGGGTTGAAGAATCAGCCCGCTGTGGGAAGTGGGAAGTGGGAAGTGGGAAGTGGGAAGTGGGAAGTGGGAAGTGCACCGCTTCGCTGAGCACGAGAACGAGAAATCAAGGAGAATCATCCCCCTATCCTGCTCGTGCTCAGTCCTGAAAGGACGGTGCTCGTGCTCGTAATCGTAATCGTAATCGTGCTCGTAATCGTAATCGAAAGGCGGGGGAATAGTGGCTCAACGAACCGCTAGATTGTGGCTTCTTCGATTACGAGCACCGCTTCGCTGTGGGAAGTGGTCAGTGGTTTGTGGAGACGCCGGGCCCAGGGCCTGGCGCGACGAGGCTCTCCCCGGCTCTCGTGGAGGGATGCGCTCCTGCGCGTCCTGCCGGGGGGCGTGGTCAGTGGTCAGTGGGAAGTGCACCGCTTCGCTGAGCACGAGCACGAGAAGGAAAAGCGGTAATCCTAAGGGCAATTGACCCCGGCAATCCAAATGAGCTTTACACTGAAAATCGGCGACCGCAGCGCCGTGATCGGCGTGATTGGGTTAGGCTATGTTGGGCTCCCCTTGATTCTGAGTTACTCCCGTCACGGCTTCCACACAATAGGGTTCGACATTGATCCCGCTAAAGTCGCCGCAGTGCGGGAAGGACTCAGCTATATTCGCCACATCCCATCTGATCAGATCCTTGCCGAAGTGTCTGCTGGCCGCCTCGCGGTGACGACGGATTTTTCGAAAGTCTCCGAGGTCGACGCGATCATCATCTGTGTTCCGACCCCCCTTGGGCGGCACCATGATCCGGACCTCTCCTTTGTGGAGGCCACCGTGGACGCCCTGGCCCCTCACCTCCAAGCCGGGCAGATCGTTTCGCTGGAAAGCACGACTTACCCCGGCACCACCGAAGAGATCGTCCGGCCTCGCCTGGAAGCGAACGGATTCCGGATCGGGGAGGATCTTTTTCTCGTTTACTCTCCGGAACGGGAAGATCCCGGCAACCGGGATTTCGCCGGAACGGCTATTCCCAAAGTCTTGGGAGGTTCCACCGCCGCCTGCACGGCTGCCGGGCAGGCGCTCTACGGCGCCATCTATCCCGCGGTGGTTCCCGTAAGCTCGACCGCCGCGGCCGAATTCACCAAGCTGCTCGAAAACATCTATCGCGCCGTAAATATCGGTCTTGTCAACGAGCTGAAGATCGTGGCCGACGCAATGAAGATCGATATTTGGGAAGTCATCCGCGCGGCGTCCTCCAAGCCCTTCGGGTTCACGCCCTTTTACCCGGGGCCCGGCCTCGGGGGACATTGCATCCCGATCGATCCATTCTACCTGACCTGGAAAGCCCGGGAATATGGCATCCATACCCGCTTCATCGAGCTTGCCGGCCAGATCAATGAAAGCATGCCGGAATACGTGGTCCGGAGAATCGCCGACGCATTGAACGAGCGCAGCACACCGCTCAAAGGCAGCCGCATTCTCCTCCTCGGGCTGGCTTACAAGCCCGACGTCGACGATATGCGAGAATCGCCCACTTTCCGGCTCATGGATCTGCTGACCGAGCGTGGAGCGGAGGTGCGCTATCACGATCCTTACATCCCAATCATCACGCCGACGCGAGAACATGCCCGCTGGACCGGCCAGCGTTCGGTGCAGTGGAACGAGGAGGAACTATCGGGCGCCGATTGCGTGGTGGTGGCAACCCACCACGCTTGCTTCAATTTAGAACAACTCGTCGCCTGGGCGCCGCTGGTGGCCGACACCCGGAACGCCTTGGCCGCTTCCGCCACCCGCCCCGGACAAGTCGTCAAGACGTGATTCTTTGGTTAGTAAGAAAGTGTAGGCGAGACTTCTCTTTTCCTGCCAATGACAGATTCCCTCCAGACAGCCCCCTTTTCTGCTCCGTCTGCCGCTGAAGCCGTGCCGCAGGTGGCGGTGCTCGGCGCCGGCGCCTGGGGACGCCACCTCGTCCGCGCGTTCGACGACCTTGGCGCCCTCGCGGGCGTTTGCGACGCTTCGACCCACGTCGCCGAGGAGATCCGCCGCTCCCATCCTTCCATTGATCTGTGGGCGGATCTGGAAGAGGTTCTCGCCTCGGACGTCGCCGCCGTGGCGGTGGCCACCCCCGTCCCGACCCATTACGCGATGGCTCGAGCCTGCCTGGAGGCGGGGAAACACGTATTTGTCGAGAAACCCCTGGCCCTGAGGGCGGCGGATGCCGAGGACCTCGTGGAACGGGCCGAGCGCAGCGGGCGCGTGCTCATGGCCGGCCATTTGCTCCTCTACCAGCCGGCGATACGTTGGATCAAACAGGCGATCGATGAAGGCCGGCTCGGCCGGCTTTTCTCCCTCCACCAGGAACGTACCAAGCTCGGCCGGGCTCGCGCGGTCGAGAACGCCCTCTGGAGCCTCGGCGTCCATGATGTCGCCGTCCTCCTTTACCTCATCGGCGCCGAGCCCGAGACGGCTTGGGCCTGCGGTCACCGCGGTCTCCAGGCAGGCGTGGAAGATGACGTCTACCTTCATCTCCGCTTTCCCGGCGGCATCCAAGCGCACCTCCACAATTCGTGGCTCTGGCCGGAGAACAGGCGGCGGCTCACCGTGATCGGGGAAGCAGGAATGCTAGTCTATGACGAGAGCAGCCAGACCGTAGCGCTGCACCAGAAACGAATCGATCCTGACCTCCGAAACGTGGACGGAGGCGAGGAGATTGTCTTCCAAGGGTCCGCGGATCCCCTGCGGTTGGAACTCGCACATTTTCTGGAATGTATCTCCAATCGGGCGCGGCCGCTGTCGGACGGTCGTGCCGGGCTTGCGGTTGTGAGAGTCTTGGAGTCGGTGTTTCCTATCCAGGATCCCGGGGAAGCGGATCAAAGGGATCACGCAGCGACACAGAGCCCCGGAAAGAGAGCTGAATTGGGGCAGGAGCTGGATTAGAAACGATCGAACGGTGTCTATTTATCCACAAGGTAAACGATCGAGTTGGAGCGATTCGCAAAATTCCGCCGGAGAGAATCTTCTCTCTGAATCACGTAATTCATCTCACATTTCAAACTGGGGAATTCTTTGATCCTGTGAGGGGTTCTTCGTTACGTCTGCGCCTCTGCACGGAAGCCAGACGAGCCGGCCGCGTTCGTCACCCAGAGGGGATTCGTCAGCGAACTTGAGAGTTCGGGATCTCCGCATCCCATCTCTCACATTCCTCGAACACCTGTTCCCAGTCCTTCCTAATGTCCACAGTAGCCAAACGCTATCAGGACGGCTCCTACGCTAGCCAAAACCCCGGTTTCGGTGACCGGGATGCTGCATGGAAGGCAGGTCATATCCTCCGGATGATCCGCCGGAACTCGATACCCCATACGACCATTGCCGAAGTGGGATGCGGCGGTGGCGCCATCCTCGTGCACCTTCAGAGGGAGTTGGAAAAGGACGTTTGTCTGACCGGCTACGAGCCCATGCCGGAAGGTTACGCCAAGGCACTCGCAACCAGGAATGCCAGGCTCGACTTTCAAAACTGTGGGATCGAGGAACTCGCCGGTGATCATTTCGACCTGGTTCTCTGCATCGATGTCTTTGAACACGTCGAAGACTATTTCACGTTCCTCCGAAAGCTAGCCACCCTAGGCGATCAGTTCATCTTTCACATCCCGCTCGACATGAATGCGCAAATGATCCTTCGCGGAAGCCCCATTCTGCGCGTGCGGAATAAAGTAGGGCATCTCCACTATTTCGATAGAGACACAGCCCTCGCAGCGCTCTCCGAGTGCGGCTTCTCCGTTATCGAAAGCGTGTATACCTTCGGAGGGGAGAGCGGATACTCCTCTGTCTTTTATGCTCTGATGAAGCTGCCGCGACGCCTCCTGGCATCCCTCTTTCCGCACTGGACCGCCCGAGCGCTTGGCGGATTCTCCTTATTGGTTCACGCGCAGGCTGAATGAAAGTCTCCACGTCGACAAGCTGAATGACGAGAAGGCCTTGCAGAAACACGGTGATTGAGTCGAAGTATTGAGTACAAGGGTGTAAGAGAAAGCGCAAAGTGTGGGCGCCAGTATAGGGCGAGTCGAAGGCAATAAGGAGGTCGAGGAGTTGGATTTGACAGAAGACTAATGTATCATCGGATTCAGTAACTGTTATGGGCTTGTTGAGATCTCACAATTCTCAGCGTCTTTGTGTTTCTGCGCGAGTATCTGACTTACATGCTCCGAGCTAGGGTCAGCGACTATCTGGGACCAGAATTATCTTGCACGCTCATGTCTTCCGATCCCTCCTATTTCGCGCATCCGACTGCGGTGATCGACGAGGGCGCGGTCGTCGGCGCCGGCACCAAGATCTGGCATTTCGCCCACGTCTGCGCGGGCGCTGTCATTGGGACGAACTGCGTCTTCGGCCAGAACACCATGGTGGCCGCCGGGGTGAAGATCGGGAATGGGGTCAAAGTGCAGAACAACGTGTCGATATACACAGGGACGGAGATCGAGGATTACGTTTTTCTGGGCCCATCCTGCGTCCTGACCAACGTCACCAACCCCCGTTCTGAGATCAACCGGCGCGCTCTTTACGAGAGGACCCTCATCCGCCGCGGCGCCACTGTGGGGGCCAATGCTACCGTGGTTTGCGACGTCGCCATTGGCCGTTACGCCTTCATTGCCGCCGGGGCGGTGGTGACCAAGGATGTTCCTGATTATTCCCTCATCGTCGGCGTGCCGGGCAGGCAGAAAGGCTGGATGAGCCGCCACGGGCATCTCCTCGAGTTTCGCGAGCCCACGAAGGCCGAACAGGACGAGTTGTCCAGACGGCTTCCGGAGGAATTCGACTGGCAGATTGCGGTTTGTCCGGAATCTGGGTTTCGCTATGCGCGGCGTCAGGAGGGCGAGAAAGGCGCTTCCGGAATACTCGAGCTTGATTGGGCATGAAGCAAGTCTCTGTGTCTCAGATCGGGGTTGGCTACTGGGGTCCAAATCTTCTCAGGAATCTAATCCATCTCCCGGGGTTCCGCGTGGAAGTCGTAGTGGATCCGGATCCGAAGCGGAGAAAGTATGTGCAGGAGATGTACCCCGGGACCGAGGTGGCGGCGGACCCGGAAGCCGCCCTGAACAATCCAAGAATCGACGCCCTCGTGGTGGCCACACCTGCCGCGACTCATTTCCCTTTGGTTCTCTCAGGGCTGAATGCGGGCAAACACGTTCTCGTTGAAAAACCCATGGCCACAAGCGTGCGAGAAGTAGACGCCATTGAAGAGGCCGCACGCCGGACAGAACGTGTGGCCATGGTGGGGCACACCTTTCTCTACAACCCGGCCGTCCGGCGCCTCAAGGCGATGATCGACTCGGGCGAACTGGGAGACATACGGTACCTCTACAGCCAACGCCTCAATCTCGGCCTCATCCGGTCCGACGTCGATGCGCTTTGGAATCTCGCGCCGCACGACATCAGCATTCTCCAGTATCTGCTCGACGATCGCGTACCGGTCTCCGTTCGCCGAATGGGTTCCAGCTATATCCAAAGCGGAATCGATGACGTCGTATTCCTGCACCTGGAGTATCCCGGCAATGTCATGGGGCATGTGCATGTGAGCTGGTTAGACCCGCATAAAGTTCGCCGGCTTACCGTGGTCGGATCCCGCAAGATGGCGGTTTACGATGACGTTTCGGAATACAAGCTGGCCATCTATGACAAGGGGATCGACCAAGTTGCGAAGCCTGGGAATCGTATGGATTACGACGTCCCGATGACCCCGTATCTTCATCGAAGCGGGGACGTGTATCTGCCGCATATCGAATGGCAGGAGCCGCTCCGCGCTGAATTGCAGCACTTCCACGACTGCATCGTCGAGAAGCAGGAGCCGTTGACCGGCTGCAGCCATGCGCGGGAAGTGGTTCGCATTTTGGAGACGGGCGGAACGCCGGGTCGACGCGCTCACGCCTGATTCGGAATGAGTCTCACTCGTTTGCCTTGGTCATGATTCTCCGCCTCTGATGAACGACGGCCTTTCCCATGCTCCGAGGATTCTCGATTCCCAGGTCGTCGACTGCGTGTTCGGTCCCAATGTGTGCATCGTGCGGCCCGCCAATCTCTACGGATGCCGTATTGGAGAGGGCTGCTTCATCGGGCCGTTCACCGAGATCCAGCAAGGAGCTGTGATCGGCCGCGGGACCCGAATTCAATCGCACGCCTTCGTCTGTGAGATGGTGACGATCGGAGACGATTGTTTCATCGGGCATGGGGTCATGTTCATCAACGATCTCTTTCGCGAAGGCGGCCCGGCCCGCGGAGACCGGAGCAAGTACCGGGCGACCCGAATTGGCGACCGGGTCAGCATCGGGAGCAACGCCACCATCCTTCCGGTAATTATCGCCGCAGGAGTCGTGGTCGGCGCGGGCTCCGTCGTGACCCATGACCTCGAGCATCCTGGCATTTACGCCGGAAACCCCGCCAAATTCTTGCGGGAACTCTAGTCGCAGAACTTCTGAGGTCCACTTGGCGGACAGAGTGTCCGCCACTGGAGTTTTTACATTTCTGAAGTCGTCGGCGTCCATCTGTGGCCCGGAGGGCCGGTAGGAATTTCTTAGTGCTAAAGATGAGGTGGTAGTGGAGCGAGAGGTGAGTGGATGGCATGGCGACCACACCTTGCCAGCGCCCCGCCGGGGCGTAGGGACATTTTGCGCATAATCCGGTGGCTCGCGCCACCCGCTAATTTCCGTCGGCCCTCCGGGCCAACACGGTCCCCAGATTGTAGAAACTGCAACCGGCGAACAGGGTGTCCGCCCCACGGGTAAGCTGATGGATCAGGACGTCTAAAACTCCCGCCTATGCCCATCCCGTTCGTCGATCTCAATGCACAGTACCATTCGATCAAGGAGGAGATCGATGCGGCTATCGCCGCGGTCATCGAGGAGAGCGCCTTCATTCGCGGGCGATTCGTCGAGCGTTTTGAGGAGGAGTTCGCCGCCGCGGCCCGGGCGGCGCATTGCGTCAGCGTCGCCAACGGGACCGACGCCCTCTACATTGTCCTGCGCATGCTTGGGATCGGCCCGGGCGACGAGGTCATCACCTCGGCTTGCAGTTGGATCTCCAGTTCCGAGACCATCACTCAAGCGGGCGCAGAGCCGGTTTTCGCCGACATCGAACCGGACTATTTCACCCTCGATCCGTCGGACGTGGAGAGGCGGATTACGCCGCGGACCAAGGCAGTTATTGCGGTGCACTTGTTGGGACAGCCCGCCGACATGCCGGCATTGCGGGACATCTGCGACCGGCGCGGCCTGCTCTTGGTCGAAGACTGCGCCCAGGCGCATCTGGCGGAGATCGCGGGCAGGGCGGTCGGCACTTGGGGTAACGCCGGAACCTTCAGCTTTTACCCGGGCAAAAACCTCGGCGCTTACGGGGATGCCGGAGCCATCGTCACGGAGGATCGAGAACTGGCGGCAAATTGCCGCTGTTTCGCCCGGCACGGCGCCGACGCCGGTGACAAACACAATCACGTCATGGAAGGGATCAACAGCCGGCTCGACGGGCTTCAAGCGGCGATTCTCTCGGTGAAACTCCAGCATCTCGAGGATTGGACGAAGGCCCGGGA
>DATKCT010000113.1:0-19257 GCA_035513055.1 Verrucomicrobiales bacterium
CGGCGATTCGGGAAGGAGCGAGGCGGAAGGCACAATCGTGTGGCCTTTTTCGCGGAAGAAATCGAGGAAGGACTGACGGATGACCCGGGACTGCATGGCTGCGGGAGGAGAAGGAGTGAGCCGGGGCGGCGGCGGGAGACACAGGTTGGTTGGGGGCTCCGGTTTGGCAAGCCGGAAAGCGGGATTTGGCCGGCGACTCGGCGTCCAAGCTCACTCGCGGCGCGGAGCGCCGTTGAGTGCAGCGTCTGATTGGGAATTCATTTGAAGCTTCTCGTGCCCCAAGGCCATGGTCTTTCGATTTCGATAGCGATCCCGATTTCGATTTGGATTCTTTCCCAGCAGTGGGTTGGAATCGGTGGGCGCGGGGTCTGTCTCCCGCAAAGGGCGCGAAGCTCGCAAAGGACGGGAAAGACTGCAAGAGTGGCCGTAGGGGAAGACGCTAATGGAAGCTGGGGTTCAGGATCGCTGGTCCCCTCCAGCGTTTTCTGATTCTTCGCGGGCCTGCTGTCCTTGGCGAGAGACCTTTCTGCGGTTGTCGCGCCGAGACAGCGTCTCGAGATCGGTTAGGGCGCTCGCGGGGCGGGCGCGCCGAAAGCGGGCGACACAAATTCCCGGAATGGATCGAGGAGCCGGAGAGGAAGGACTGCTTGCACGAGCATGTCGTCGCCCTCGTAATCGCAGCGCAGGACTTTTCCTTCGCGGTGGATTCGGGCGAGCAGATCGTGCCGGGTCTGGGGAAAGCGCAGGTTGGCCCGCTGGACCCGGTCGAAGAGCATGGTGTTCATATTCTGGAGGAGCTGATCCAGGCCGTAACCGGTCCGCGCCGAGACGAGGGGGGCGCCCGGGAAACTCCGTTCCAGGGAGCGCTTCCAGCCCGCATCTTCGATGAGGTCGAACTTATTGAGGACGACGAGGGTGCGTTTCTCGTCCGCGCCGAGTTCTTGGAGAACCTGGCGAGTCGTGTCGTATTGTTGGAAAACAGAGGGTTGGCTGGCGTCCAGGACGTGAATGAGGAAATCGGCGAGCAGGGCTTCTTCGAGAGTGGCCTTGAAAGCCTCCACGAGGCGATGGGGGAGACGGCGCACGAAGCCGACGGTATCGGTCAGGAGCAAGGGCTGTCCGTCCGGAAGAGTGAGCCTTCGTGTGGTGGTGTCGAGAGTGGCGAAAAGTTTATCCTCGGCCAGGATATTGCTGCCGGTCAGGCGGTTGAGGAGGGTAGATTTCCCGGCGTTGGTGTAACCGACGATGGCGGCATGAGGGAGGGGAAGCCGTTCGCGTTCTTTGCGCCGGGAACCCCGTTGACGGCGCAGCGCAGTGAGATCGCGTTTGAGCCGGTCGATGCGCTGGCGAGCGAGGCGCCGGTCGATCTCGAGCTGTTTCTCGCCCTCGCCGCGCCCTCCGACGCCGCCGCTTTGGCGGTCGAGGTGGCGCCACATGCGAGCCAGACGGGGCAAGGAATACTGGAGGCGAGCCAGTTCAACCTGGAGACGCGCTTCGCTGGTGCGGGCGCGTTGGTTGAAAATGTCCAGGATCACTTCTTGCCGGTCGATGACGCAGAGGTCGGCCTCACGTTCCAAGGTTCTCTGCTGGGCCGGGCTGAGTTCATTGTCGAAGATGATGCAGTCACAGGCCAAGCTCTTGGCGAAATCGATGACCTCTCGGGCCTTGCCGGTGCCCATGAGATAGGCAGCGTGGTGTTTCTGGGCGCGGACCAGGAGCTTGTCCGCGACCGGGATAGCCAGTGTTTGGACAAGTTCTTGCAGTTCCTCGAGAAGACTGCGGCTTTCGGCTTCGTCTTCCTTGGCGAAATAGACGCCTACGAGCAGGGCTCGTTCGACGAGCGTGGGTTTCTCGCGGACTTCAAACATACCCGGGAAAGTTCTGCGATCTCTTCGAGGGACGGTTGATTGAAAGTGTTGTTGGGCCGGCAGGATTCGGGCGTGAGTGGGGATGCGACGAGCAGAGGGCGGTTTCGGCTTGCGACAGCGTCATGACGCGGCACGGCAAGCGCCATAGCCTATGATAGCGTGTGGTGGGCCGAAGCCAAGCGAAAGGCCCGGCGGCGGGAGGCGCGCCCATGCCGGATGCACAGGCGTTTCCGTGGTCGTGACAGAACGGCACCGCACCGCGGAGAGATCCGCGGCCTGGAAATTTCCTAGAGAACGATGCCGGAATTCCGGTGGACAGCCCGAGTGGGGCCAGGAGAAAGGGAAACGAAGGTTAGCCTTTCCTCTTGAGGAAGGGGAGCCCGGTCTGGGGACTTTCCGTCACCTCGTATCCATCGGGAAGAGCATCGAGGACTCCCTCCCCCGGAGAGCCTGCGAAGTAAAACAAGGAGGACTCGCGGCCGTCCTTGAGCTTCCGTTTGCGAACGTGGAGGTAGTACGTTTTGCCTGACTTTTTACTGACGACGCTGTAGGCCATGGGATTGGTGGATCGGGTTCCTGAATAGTGATTGTGGGTTGGCGCTCGGATCGAGCTTTCTTAGCAAGCCAGATTCATTCAGATCAGGCCAGCTTTTTTCAAGGTCTTGTAGGCGCCTACTTTGGAAATGGTTTTGAGGGAGCGCGCGGTGAGCTTGACCCGGATATGGCGGCCGAGTTCCGGAACCCAGATCCGCTTGACCCTGAGGTTGGGCGCAATGGTGCGTTTCACGCACTTGACCAACTGGAGACCGATGCCCCCTTTTTTCTTCGGGAGGCCCCGATGATGGATACGGCGGCCCCGGGTGGGTTTGGCGCCGGTGATGGAGCAGACTCTGGCCATGGCGGAGATCGGTTTGGGGCGCTAGGGGTAAGGCAATTCGCCGAATCGTCAAGGCGTTTCTCCGCCCCAAAGCCGGGCGCCGCGCCGCAGGGATTCCGCGTTCTCGCTCCTTGCGGGACGCAAGGAACCGCTTGATTTAGCCTCCTGCATGCGTAAGAATCCAGGGAAACATGAAACGAATCTTTGTGCTGATCAGCGGCGCTCTCGCCTTGGCGTTGAGCGATCTTGGAGCGCGAACCTGGACGGAGGAAGGCTCGGGACGGACGCTCGAGGGCGATTTTTTGAAAGTGGTCGACGGCAAGGCCTGGATTCGCCGCGCCAACGGCGCCGTGCTTCAGATCGATTTGACCCGGTTGTCCGAGGAGGACCGGAAGTTCATCGAAGAGGCCAAGGCCGAGCCGCCCGGTGGGGATAAGCCGGATGCCAACAACAAATACGAGTGGCTGACTGATTTCAAAGACGCCTCGAAACGGGCACGGGAGCAGAACAAAGCCATGCTGCTCGACTTCACGGGCTCGGACTGGTGCGGCTGGTGTATCCGGCTGAAGAAGGAAGTTTTTGATGAGAAGGAGTTTCAGGAATACGCCAAGGAGAATCTCATTCTGGTGGAGCTGGATTTTCCCCGGACCAAGGAACTGCCCGGCAAGGTCAAGGAACAGAACGAACAGCTTTCGCAGGAATACGGGATTCAAGGCTTTCCGACGATCGTTCTTCTGGATTCTCGCGGCAAGCTGGTGGGCAAGACAGGGTATAAGGAGGGCGGACCCCAGAAGTACGTGGAACATCTCAAGGAGCTTCTGAAGGATTCTTGAGCGGAGAATATGGGGGCTTGCCCTTATCTGCCGGCTCCGGAGAGTCCGGTGGGTTATGAGTTGACGGCGAGGCTGGGCGTGGAGCGGGGCGAGGCCTTTTACGAGGCGGCCTTGACCTATGCGGGATCGCTTTGGCTTCAGGGCTATCCGGCCCGGAGTCTGTTGTTGGTGAACCGGGCGCTGGGTTGCCCCTTTCGCGGCGACGAGGGGGTGTTACGGCGCTGGCCGCTTCCCTACGCCGCGGTTTCGTGGATCCTGCGACAACCCCCGGCTGGCCGGTTTCTCGGGAATCCGAGACGGCATTACCAGCATTTGGCGACGCGGATGGTCGAGCCGATGCGAGAGCTGCGGACCTGGCGGGCTTGGGCCTGCTGGGGGCTGTCTAGCGTCCTGTTGCCCTACGATGAATACCCGGCAGACGAGCGGCAGATCGCCCGGGAGGGCGTGATCGAGCCATCCTTGCGGGAGATTGGGGAGGCTCTCGAGCGGTTGGGTCTTCCGGGGGAGGCGTCGCTCTGGCGGAGAAGTTTCGAGGGCTGAGCGGGCAGGGGACGGAAAGAGGCGGGAGGCTCGAGCGACAGACGGACTTTGACTTCTGATGCGCGATGCTAGCCCATATTTCTCGTCTTGTGCTCTCACGTGGAAAGCGACTGGGACGGGAAGTCACGGCCTGTTCCCCGCCCGGATCCTGGCAATCATCTCGAGAGCCCCACGGCTTGAGTCCGAACCGGGATCCAGCGCGAGCGCCCGGCGGAGATGCGTCTCGGCTTCGTCGAGGTTTCCGTAGCTGGCTAGGAAAACGCCGAAATCGTGATGGATTGCGGAGGACGCCGGCGCAGCGCGGAGCGCCTCCTCGAAATAGTAGGCCGCCTCCTCGGCCCGTTCTTGGTCGCGGTAACGCCGGGCTAGGACGTGATACCGCGCTCCTAGTTCGCGCTTCAGCATTTCCTGCTTTGCCCCGGCGGCCCGCGTTGCCGCGAGACTCAGGTAGGCTGCGGCGTCTTCCGGAAATTCTTTCTGAAAGCTGCGCGCGAGGTTCTCCGCGACGTAGGCCGGGCTCACGGGGCGCGTGAACCAAAGGCCGGCTAAGGGCGGCGCGAGGTGATGCAGCGTCTCATCCGTTGCGCCGGCGATGCCTTTTGCATCTGCCAGAAGGACTTCGAGTTGAGGAGCGCCCCTATAGATTGCCAAGACATTGTTGGCAGGATCGAGCAGCAAGGACAGGGGAACCGAGGTGGAGCGTTTCCGGTCGAACAACGTTGCCTCAAGACGCTGGAGCCGGTCCAGGGATCCGGCTTCCAGAAAACCCCACGCAAAGGGAAAACCCAGGCGGTCCATCAACGCGTATGCCGGCGCCGTGTCATCGAGGCTTCCCTCGAGTGGAAAGCCGTCGACCGACAAGGCCAAAACGTCGAGTCCCGCCGCGCGCAACGCTTCCGCCGATTTTGTCAGGAGTCGCAGCCCGGTCTGGCAATGGGAACAGGATTCCGACCAGAGCGCGAGGAGGCGGGTTTGCCGGGTGCTCCCCAACGACTGACTCTTGCCCGCGGCGTCCCTGTAGGAGAACGACGGGAAAAGAGGGACCCTCGCGGGAAGAAGAATGTGCGCCGTACGCGTGGGCTCCGGTTGAACGGAGGAATCCTGGGAAGCAGATCGCAGGGCGAGCGGCGGCCGTCCGCCGCCCGGCTCCACAAGGATTCCTCTTCCCTCTCCTTGTCTCAGGAGATACCGGTTGCCCGGTTGGATCCCGGCGAAACGCTCCCGCTCTCCTCCCGGCCACAGCACACGCGCTTCGTCGATGGCCCGGCGGTTTCCCAGTCCGAAGTGGAGCCAGGTGCTCGATTGCGAAAGGAAGAGATCGCCCGCGCGGACAGACTTTACGAATCGCGCGGCCTTCGGAGAATTCTGGGTGTTTGTGGGGATTACTTCGACCACGGCTCCAATGGCGTCGCGGTTTCCTGTCGTGCTTTCCAGTTTGAGCGCGACGAAGGCGTGCTCCGGGCCGGCAGGCGTCTGATTCGCCAGGAAGCGGAGCCGGGGCGCGGTGCGGTTTCGGAACCAGAGATCGAGATCTCCGTCCTGGTCCCAGTCGACCAGGCCCAACGCCCGGCCGTCGTCCTTGTAGTCGAGCCCGCTGATGAACGAGATTCCGGCGAACCGTCCGGCGCCCGTGTTGAGATAGACGTTATGGCGCTCCCGGCCGCTCCAGGAGCGCCCTTCCGTCACGCGTCGAAGCATTTCCGCCCAAGCCGCGGCGTAGCGATCGACGCCCGCCTTATCCGATGAACTCTCTGGGGCGGGCGACACGACTTGCCGCCAAAAGAAACTTCAGAGATCATCGTCGAGTGTGTTTGTCAGGTATCCGTTAGAGATGACGATGTCCTCCCAGCCGTCGTTGTTGACATCGGCGAAGGCGGAACTCCAGGCCCAACGGCCCATGGTGACCCCGGCGATCTCGCTGACGTCGGCGAACCGGCCCGTATCGGCAATCGCCTCGAACAACGAGTTGCCGCGGGCCATCCGGCGGATTCCCGCGAGGTTTTCGGCGGCGAGTCCGTCGCCAAACCGGCGCTGATACGCGATGCGATTCCCGGCTGCCGAGAACATATTTCCCACGTAGAGATCCATGCGCCCGTCGCCGTTCGGGTCTCCCCAGGCGACCGACATGCCGGCGGCCATGTCCTCGACGCCGGCCTCGGCCGCTCTGTCGACGAAACGGCGGGAGCCGTCCGGAAGACTATCGTTGCGATAAAAATTGTTGCGACCGAAATCATTGGCGACATACAGGTCGGGGTCGCCGTCCTGATCGTAATCCTCCCAGGACGCGGCGAAACTCCAGCGGTTGTTATTCTCCCCGAGACCGGTTTCGTCCGTGACATCGCGGAACTGGAAGCCGCCGAGATTGGCCAGCAAGACATTGCGGCCGCCGTTCTGCGCATCGTTGAAGGGGATGGGCGTGCGGGCCTCGAACCATCGCGCGCCGGTCGCTGTGTTCCCGGCCTCGTACAAACAGACGTAGAGATCGAGATCGCCGTCGTTATCATAATCAGCCGCGCTGATGGAAGCCGGGTAAGGGGCTCCCCCATGGCCGCCCCGGATGGTGAAGACGCCCGATCCGTCATTCTCGGCGAAGACAATCATGGCGACAGTGGCCACGGCGAGATCGAGATCGCCGTCGTTGTCGAGATCGATGAGAAGCGCGCCGCGAGAATCCTCCAGGAAATCGGTCTGAGACCGCGCCGAAACATCGGCGACGGTCCCATCCGGGTTCTGCAGGTAAAGGCGGTTCGGCAGGCTGCCGCCGTCGCAGGCATAGACGTCCTCCAGGCCATCGCCATTGACGTCGCCGATCGCTATGCCGTGGAGACCGGTCAGGTACATGTCGCCGTAACGGGTGATCCGCTCGGACCAGAACTCGATGCCTTTCTGCACTTGCGCAGCGTAATGGGGCAAATGTTCGAGAACCGGAGCGGTGAGGTCGGCGAACAATGTGGGGCTGTCTTCGGAGGCCGTGCGGGCGAGGGCGACCTCTTCGTACTCCTCCACCTCGATGCCGGCAAGGAGCGGCTCCATCTCGGGATCCGTCCGCGTCCATGTGCAGTTCCATGCGGCATTGATTTGGTTGGCGCCAGTGTCCGTGATAGGCCCGCGGACTTCGACGAGGATTTTGGTGGAGAACGTCTCGCCCTCGGAATGGAGATCGATGCTGTAGACCTTGAACCCGATGTCTGCGACCCGGCCGGAGGCGCTTCCTCGCAAGACACCGATGGCGTCCTTCAGACCTCCGGCCGTGCTGATCGGCGAAACGCGCTCAGCGGGCCCGGGCGACGGCCGGGTTACCGTCAGCCTGCCGTGCTGAAACACGGTGGTAAGCGCGCCGGGTTGCAGCGGAGAGCAGCGGAAGGATGGGGCCAAAAGGGTCGTCAAATCCAGCCTTTCCACCGGGGCCGCCAGCCGTTGGAGTTGTCGAGTCGCCTTCTCGCTGAGCGTCTCGCTCAGCCAGTCGGCACCGGGTTCGAGGAAGGACATTCCGCCCTCCCCGGTCGTGCCGGATGAAGTGGGCAGCGCGGCGTCCGCAAGCTCCGTAACGGAAGCTGCGCCCTCTGCGGCGAGGGTGGGGTTGCGGTCTGTTCGGGGGACCCGTTTACCCTGCAATCGGACGAGTTCGTTTCTCGGCGCCCCGGTTTGGTCGACCGCGGCGGACCTCTCGTGCTTCGAGGCTGTTGCTTTCTCTCGTTCACAGGACGAAAGGGCGACTCCGCTGAGCACGAGAAACGCGAAAGCAGGCCGGAATGCGCAGCGAAGGGCACGCTTCGTGCCGATCCGCCAAGCAAAGTGCATGGAGCATTCTTACGCGAAAAAGCTTACGCAGAAAAGCCCAACCAGGCGGCGCACTCAACCGGCGAAATGCGCTGTGAATTCCCGTTCTTGTAACCGGGGTTCCCGTGTTACATAGGGATAGCATAGGAACAGGCGACGCCGAATGTGTATGCGGCCGGCGCTTTTCCGCGACAACGATGAACTTGGGCCACTTGGGCAAAGAGACGGCGCGTCCGATTTGGTTTTTGTCCTACAATTCCCGCTTTTTGGAGCAAGCCCGGCGGTTGTGCGACCGCATCGAAGCCGATGCGCCGGTGCGCGTCTGGCTGGACGACCGGGAGATCTTGCCCGGCGATCCGTTTCTCGATCGTATGGAACAGGGCTTGCGCGCCTCCGATACGATCTTGGTGCTGATCGGCAAGGAGCAGGGGCGCTATCAGCGCAAGGAAGTGGAAATGATGATCGTCAACGAGGCGACGGGGAACAGGAGTAAGCGGATCGTTCCCTTGCTGCTTCCGGAGGCCACACAGGAGGATGTGCCCTATTGGCTGCGGGCGCGGAGTCAGGTGAGGTTGGATCTGGACGCAGCGGGGGGCTGGGCGTGGCTGAAGAAACTGGCGCAGCTTGCGGTGACCCTGTCCGGGGATGAGGGCGGAGTCGTCCGCTCGAGCGAGGATTCGCGGGTGGGTTCAGGATTGGAAGCGCCGGTGGAGGTCCCCTTGGATCCGCCGCCTCGACCGGCTTCGCGGTCGGCTGTCGAATTGGACCTTTGCTTGCGGGCCGCTGCGGCGAAGGTGGTCGAGTTGCGGGATTCCAAGAAGGCGCACGAGGCGATCCACGGACTGTTTCGGGTCATGGGGAACGTGGAGGTGCTTTCCGTTAGGCTGGAAGCTAAGTTGCAAGAGGCCGATGAAGAGGGAGCCTTCCATTTGGTCGAGGAGGGCTTGCGCCCGATCATCCGGGTCGTGGAGGAAGTCGACGAAGCGGTGACGCAGGTTCGATCCGCCGACTACGAGATCAATCCGGCGCTCAATTCCGAAATGAGCCGGACCGGCGACGCGTTGCGAGCCTGTCTTCGGGCGCTTCGAGATGCGACCTGCGACCGCGATCTCGGCAGGTTGCAGGATCAATTGACGCAGTTGGAGAGTTTGTTCCGGACTCAGCTCCCGCGGCTCAACCAATTCATCGTCGAGTTTGCCCAACAGTTGCCGGTGCGGGAGCTGGCGCAGGCGTTGGACGACCTGAGCGCCTCGTTGGCTTCGCGACCGGGAGAGGAGCGCGTGGCCGAGCGCGTCGGCGAGTTGGTTGAGGCCCTTCGACGGATGGAGGACGAGACGTTGCTCAAAATCCGCGAGCATGAGTACTTTCAGGAACTCGACGGTCAACGGCGCATGCCAGAGCGGCGTTTTTGGCGAAACCCCCGGATGCAGGAGCGCTTCAGTTTGGCGCGGGACACCCTTGCGGAGGAAGAAAGCCGGGAGGCCTGGGACCGTTGTTTTCAGGCGGTGACGGCCGCGGCGGAAAGCGGGACGGATCAGGGCTTTGTGGAGAGCCGGGCGGAGTTCGACACCTTGTTTATGCGGGTGTTCTACGCCAAGGACCGGCAGTTGCGTGACGTGCTGGACCGGCTTCATTCCTTGGCGGTGCGCTCGCTCGAAATCATGTTGTTCGTTGGAACCGGACGGAGATGAATGCTGGAAACCCGTCCGAAGCTCTCCTTGATCGCCATGCGGAGCTGGCGGATTCCGTGCTCGATGGGATCATGCCGGAGGACGAGGCGGTGGATCCGGCGGCCGCTTTGGTGGACGACGTGCGCAAGGAGGGCCGGGTGACCCCGGGCTGGGAAGAGCGCCGGCGACTCCAATCCATTCTGGATTACTGGTTTCCCTTGCTGCTCAAGCACGAGCGAATCGGCGAAGCTGTGGCCATCGAGTCCTTCGACGCCGGCGCCCTCGACGAGGTGGGTGAGATCGAGAACCCCTACGTGGGTCTGCGCGCTTTCAAAGTGGAGGACGGCCCCTACTTTTTCGGGAGAGATGCCGAAGTGGACGAGGCCTGCCGTCTCTTGAAAGAGGGCAAGGCGCTCTTGGTAGTGGGGAGGTCTGGAAGCGGGAAGTCTTCGTTCGTGCACGCCGGAGTGGCGGCGCGGCTCCAGAAGGAAAAGGAGGAAAGCGGCAGGACTTTGGGTTGCGTCCGGATCCATCCCGGGCCAGGCGCCGGGGCCCGCATGGGAGAGATGATCGAGGCCTGGAGAGCGGGCGTGGAAGGGCGCCCGGAGCCCGTCGACGCATTGGTGGTGGTGGATCAGGCTGAGGAATTCTTCACGCTACTGGATCCGGGAGTTTTACAGAACTTCTGTCGAAAGATGCAGCCCTTGCGGCGTGAATTGGGCAACGCCCTCGGGGTCGTCTTAACCGCGCGACAGGAGTACGAGGATCACTTTCGACACTTCGAAGAGGAATGTGCGGGCGACCTGGTCCGTTTCCGGCTCAAGTCCATGGACGCGGCGGCCTTGCGCGCCGTGATCGTCGAGCCGGCTCAACGGGTGGGGTTGCGGATCCAGGAGGGCGTGGTCCGCACGCTCGTGGAGGAAACGCTGGCGGAACCGGACGGCCTGCCCCTGTTGCAGTTCACGCTTTCGCAGATTTGGAAGCGGCGAGACGACGGCGGCGCCAGGAGAGGGAACACTATTTTGGTAGAGGAGTTCCAGCGTCTGGGCGGCCTGCGGAAGATCTTGCAGAAAGTGTCGGAAAGCTGCTTTGACAAGGCGGCGGCGTTAGGAGAGGAAGAGCGCGTCCGCAGACTGTTCGTCAGTTTGTTTGTGGCCGGGGGAGCTGGATTCTACGTGCGACGCCGGGCGGACCTCGAGGATCTCGAGGAGAGCGCGGAGGGACAGGCGCGGATGAAGGAAGTGATCGCCTGTTTCGCGGAGGAGGGCCTGCTGCTCTCGAGTCCGGGCCGCAACGGCCGGACGCAGGTGGAAGTCGTGCATGAAAGCCTGGCGCTCTATTGGCCGCGGTTGGTGGAATGGCTCGACTCCAACCGGGAAGCCTTGCGCGCCTACACCGAGGTGCGGCTCGATGCCCAGAACTGGACGCGGAGCGGACGGAGCCGGGAGTGCCTGATCACGGGGCGCCGCTACCGGAGGCTGTCCAAGAGTCTGGAGGATTCCGAAGTGGCGCTGGGAGTCGAGGAACGGGAGTTTCTTGAGGCCTCGGCGGAGGAAGAACGCGCGCTCATTCATGAGCGAGAGGAGCGGGCGCGAGAGTTGAGCCGCATCCGGAAGCGGGCCCAAGCCATGCTTTTGGCGTGCTTGGCTCTGGCTGCGACGGGTCTGGTCGTCACAAGCGGCTTTGGCGTGGTCATTGGGCAGAAGGCCAAAGAAATGGCCGAGAAGGCCAAAGAAATGGCCGGTATGGAAGAAACCAAAGAGAAGCTCCTGCTGGAAGTTAGGGATTTGGAAGCGAGCGCCACGCAATTGTCCAGCGATCTGAACTCCGTAGGCCGGGGACGCTTGGGAACGGACCGGGAAGCGCGGCTGGCCTGGGAACGCAATGTGCGGCTGCAAAGTCAGTATGACTCGCAACGGCGCTTTGGTCCCTACCTGCTTGAACGGTGGAGTTTGAAGCCACTGACCGGGGACATGGATCTGCTCTTCGCTGAGGACGTCTTTCGCATGCTGGTATTGGATCCGGAACGGAATCTGGAGATCCTGATGGAGGAAGGACGATTGATCATGGACGATCCCTCTTCGATGGAATATCAAGAGGATCCGGACCATCCCGACATGGCCCGCTACGTCCTCCTGGAGGAACCCCAGGGCGTCCGCCAAGGAGAGAATGAAGTCGTGGTTACCGGGCGTGCCGGCGCCGTGCCGGCATCGGATCTGGCGCCTGACCACAAGGAATTCTTCGTTCGCATGATCTTCCGCCAGGGGGAACCCATGGCTCTGACCAGCATGGAATACGAGGAAAAAATCTGGAGTTTCCCCAAACCGGCTCAAGCCGTCGAAGATCCAACGGGCCAGGAGGACCTGCAAGAGCGTCTGGACCGCTTTTTCTCGGGCTATTTCGAGGATCTGAACTGCCAGAACTTTGAAGGGATTGTGGCTCGCCTGGCGCCAGACGGCGAATTGATGTGCTGGTTTGAACTGACCGAGAATCCCAAGCGAGAGCAAGTGGAGGCGGCATTGGAGAGGAATCGCGAAACATGGGAGGGTCAGGAGTTCGCCCGTGCCGGGGACTTGATTGTAAGCGAAGTAAAGGTTTCGTCACGCAAAGGCGTACAGCCCGAAAAGGAAGAGTTAATCGGTTACCGGGTTTGGGTGGATTATTACCGGAAGGCCTGGGGAGGGACGGACGCGCGCGGCAGAGACTACTCGGTTCGTGATTTTCGCCGGATGGAGGTGCTGTTGCGCGAGTTGCGCGAGGACGAGGATCCGGAGACCGAGTTTCGTATTGTGTCGATTTTTTCGCGGCAATTGGAAGGGGGCGAGATGGAAGACCGGTTCAAGAAGGCGCTGGAGGAGGTCGATTTTACGGCCAAGCCCTTGGAGATGAAGTCTCAGTTAGAGCCAGTGTTGGACGTGTTTCTGCGAACGCTGTTGAAAGTGGGAGAAGTGAATGCGCCGTCGGGCAAAGAGGGCTTTGGCGTGGTTTCGGAAGATGTGCTCGTCCGCGAACTGAACTATTACGACGAGAAGGTGAATTGGTACGACAGCGGCGTTTTGGAGCGGGATCCGGGAGTGCGGAACGAACTCCGGGAATATCGGGAGCGCTTTGATCAGACCACGCAGTCGCTTCTGTCGGCGGACATGGAGATTGTTTCTTCGAGCCCGGAGCTCGGGGAGGCGAAAGTTCTGTCCGAGGCCCTGATCGCCTGGCGTAGGCACGACACGAATCGAAAGGAATGGCAGGAGGGGGTGACCCGGGTCCGGCACCAGCTTCGTGTGAACGGATCGGAAGGCATATTCATCTTTGGGATCACAGAGGAAAAACTGGAGACTGGGGGGTATCAGGAACAGCGCAGTCCAGCAAGGGAGGCGGGGGGGTTTTGACTGACGCCACGGCTACGGCTATGTCCCCTAGGGTATGTCCGCTCCGGTTCCGCCGCCCGCCTTACGGTTGATCCTCCTGCGCGGGCCGGGGGATGGGCCAGAAGCCGGATCCGTCGCCGAGACGATCCGGCGCGCCTTTTCGGGCGGGATCGATCCCGGAGGCAGTTACCTGGCGGGAGGCGAGGAATTGAATGTTGATTTGCGGGACTATGCGGGATTGCCGAACGGAGGAGCGGAAGCGCTGGACCTCATCCGGGATTCGCTGCACAGCCTCGTGGCTGTATTGGTTCGGCGGCCGGCTAGAGACGAGCAGTTGGCGTGGGACGCTTGGGTGCTCGAACTGGACGCCATCGCCCGTGAGGCGGCGCAGAGCGGCGAGCGGCATGGGTTTCTCATGATCGACCTGGACGGGAGCGGGCGGGACGTGATCCGCGCCGCTCCGGAGACTGGCAGGTTTCAACTCTTGGAACTTCGGGATCTGGGCGAGGAAGCTGTCCGGCCCGCTCATGCCGCGGTGCGAGTGTTGCATCATGCGCGGCTGCTGTTGGCCGGGGGACTGGGTCTTGCGGCCGGCGACAAGCTCCGTTTTTTCATCAGTCATGCGAAGATGGACGGGCTTCCCTTAGCGCTGGCGCTGAAGGCTTTGCTGAAGGATCCGCTGAAGCTGGATGCTTGGTATGACGCGGACGACATCGTTCCGGGGAGCGACTGGCAAAAGGCTCTCCGCCAAGGGGTCTTGAGTTCGGTGCTGATTGTCCTGCGCACCGAGAACTACGATCTGCGGCCGTGGTGCCGGCAGGAAGTCTTGTGGGCTGAGGATTTCGCGGCGCCCATGATTGTGGTGGAAGCGCGGACGCGGCTCCTTCACGCGCCCAGTCCGCTTCCGCTCTCAGCGGCCCCGTGGGTTCGGGTGGGCGATGGGAATTTGGTGCGGGTGGTCTATGCCGCCCTTCGGGAGAGTCTCCGCTTGTTGCTTTTCCGCCGGAGAGTCAAGGCGCTGGAAGATGATCGGCTCATTCCCGCGGGATGCGTGGTCCTGCCCCGGACGCCAGGTTTGCGCACCATGCTGCAGGCGGGGCGAGACCTGCTGGCGAGAACGCCTCCGGGTGCGGACAAGATGATCCTTTACCCGGAACCGCCCCTAGCCGAGGCTGAGAGGTTCGCGGCGGAATCGATCCTGGCTTCGATCGATCCCTCGATCCGCTTGTTGACCGAGACCGATGCCGCCGCAGACGTCTAGAATGTGATCGATGGGATGAGCAGAGTCAGCAAGCTGATTGACGGCGGCGCGATCCGGCGGGAATGGACATGACCATGACGGAGTCCACTCAACCAGCCGGTTTGCAGAGCGTCCTGGAGGGTTTCCGGGTAGGAATCTCAATCTCGGGCGGATCGCATCTGGGCAGTCTGGGGCTGACTGAGGACAGCGTGAACGAGGCGACGCGCCGGCTGGCGGAGGCCTTGTTGTCGCGGGGCGCCGCCGTGGTCTTCGGGCACGACTGGCGGCCCGAAGGCGTGATGGCGGAGGTGTTCCGCCTGGCCTTGGATTATCGGAGCGCATTCGACGGGCCCCGTCTGATCAACTACCTGCCCTGGCCGCGGCAGCCCAGCGTTTCCCCAGAAGATTTGGAGCAGGTGGCCAGCGTGTTGGAAGTGCGACGGATGGAGCGGCCGGAGAATCTGAAGGGCGATCAAGATCCTGCCGTGTTGCAGGCGGTGGCGCTGACGCAGTTGCGAAGAGTCTTGGCGGACGTGTGCAGCGCGCGGATCTGTTTGGGAGGGAAGTTGTCGGAGTTCGAGGGAACGATGCCGGGGGTGATGGAAGAAGCCTGGTTGACCTTGCGGGCGGCCAAGGAAGGGAAAGACCAAGGGGGCAAGGCGCTTTACGTCTCGGCCTTGTTAGGGGGAGTGGCGGCGGCCCTGATCGAGGCTTTGGAGGGCGGGACTTGGGATGAGCGGCTGGGATTGCCCGCCCCCGAGCGCCGAGAACGCCTGGCCGGATCGGTCTCCAGGGAGATGCCGGATTTCGTCCGGGAGCAAGGGATGCGCTTGATCGTGGAAGGCAACGGGTTGGACAAAAAGGAGAACCGGGCGCTGTTTCATGCCAGCGATCTGGAAACGGTGGTGATCCTGGTTTTGCGGGGATTGTCCCGCCTGGCGGAACGGCGGCGAGAGCGAGAGTGAGTAAATGGAATTCTCCTACTTGTTGCGGGCGTTCTCCAGCACTTCTTGGAGAGACACTTCCGCGCCGTCCCGGCGTTTGCTCTCGTCGGCTGCCTCCATGAAGGCGAACAGCTCGATCGTCTCGTCGGACGCAACCGGAGGCTTTTGCGTCTGAAAGAACTTCACGATCTCCACAACGAGGGGCCGGTAGCCGTCGAACTGACCGACATCCATTTCTCCGTGCTCGCCGCGGGCCCGGCCGCTGTACCCTTCGCCTTCCCGGAAGATTCCCACACGACCGCCTTCCCATTTGCCAACGACCACGATTTTGCCGTCTTCAGTGATTTGGCGCTGAACGGTCCGGCACCCTGTGCCCATGACAGTGAACAGGGCTTCGCATCCATGCACGCCATACCAGAAGAGGTCGGGATGATGAGGTTCGAGATGGGCAGGGCTGGAGAGTTCTGCATGGAGGATCCGGCCTACCGTGCCATTGCGTGCCGCCAGAGTGTTCTTGCCGAAGCGCAAGGACGAGGAAGAGAAGACGGGGACATCCGCTTCTTTGGCCAGACGGAAGATCTCGAGGGCATCGCTCAATGTGCCCGCCAGGGGTTTGTCAATGTAGAGGGGTTTTCCGGCGGCGATGACGGCGCGGGCCTGTTCGAGGTGGGGGCGGCCATCGACGCTTTCGATCAAGACGGCATCGACTTGGGCGCATACTGCCTCGATCGACTCGCAGATGCGGACGCCGAACTTGTCCCGGAGCGCGGCGGTGTAGCCTTCGACGCGGTTGGCGCTGGATTCGATGTCTGCGCTGCCGCCTGGGTAGGCGGCGACGACGCGCGCTCCGGGGACGTGATCCTTGGCCTCGGAGTTGTTGAGCAGCTCGGTGAAAGCCGGGGCGTGGGAAGTGTCGAGCCCGATTATACCCAGGCGCAGATCGGCCGTGGCAGCCTGCGCCGCCAGCCACATAATCCCGGTGATGATGCCGAATCGTTTGAAGCGTGATTTCCCGGCGGGGAAGCCCGGTAATTGTCGCAGTGGGGAGTTTGGGATGAACATGACGGTCTCAAGTCTAAACGCGATGGCGAGACTTTGCGATGCCGGGGATCGTGAAAACGGTCCTGCGCACGCCGGGCATCGGAGACGCGCCGCTTCCGAGCCGCGGGACCCCCGAGAATTCATTCACAGATCTTGGCAGGGCGGCGTTGACTCGGTATGGTCCAGCGAGGATTTGAGGGAAGACTGAGATCATGACGACGAAGGAACGGATCATTCGGCTTCAGACGTTTTTGAAAGTGACGCCGGACGGGATCGTGGGGCCAGAAACGCTGACCGCGGCAGAGAAAGCTGCGGGGATTTTTGAAGAGCGCGCCCCGGCGCCGGAGATCGTCCCTGAGGCTTACAGCGTGGCGGTATCGAAAACGTCCTTGGCGAAGATCGTGTTCTTCGAGGTCTCGAGTAAGTCCTATTACGAGAGGCGTTTGGCGAAGCCGACCTGGCCGCAAGGGGGCAGCGGAGTGACCATCGGGATCGGCTACGATCTGGGCTACAACACCAAGACACAGATCCGGCAGGATTGGCGCCGTCTGGTGAGCGACCGGGACCTCGATTACCTCAAGTCGGCATCGGGGATTCGCGGGGCGGCCGCGGCGGGGGTGGCCCGGTCTTTGGCCAGTGCGGGGGTGCGGATTTCCTTCGACGCGGCGCAGACGGTCTTTTTCGGCCGGACCCTTCCGCGCTTTGCGGCCTTGTGCAGGAAGACCTATCCGGGCATCGAACTTCTTCCGCCGGACGCTCAAGGCGCCCTCGTATCCTTGGTCTACAACCGGGGTTCGGCTTTGGGCCGAAGCAACAGGCGCCGGGAGATGGTGGCAATCCGGAGACAAGTCGCCGAAAAGGATTTACCAGGCATAGCGGCGAGTTTGCGCTCAATGAAGCGTTTGTGGCCCAACCTCAGAGGATTGATCAAGCGGCGGGAGCAGGAGGCGATCTTGGTCGAAAACAGCCAACGGATTTACGGCGAAGACGAGATCGTGTTTGTCTAGAGTGAGGGAGACGATCTGTTCCGGAGAAGCAAGCGACCGCCCACTCCGCGTCGAAATCACCGGAATTGCAGGTTTCTGAAAACCTCGACGTTGATTATCAACGAGTTCTGGCCGTAAATGATCTATCTGGGCCAGCGACACGTCACGCTCGAGGGTGACCTCCGTCTTTTGCGATGCAGCAGCAGCAGCGGGGTCGTCGACAACAAGAGCAGCGGCAGGGCGCCGGGCTCGGGTATGACCACCGCGTTGTTGGCCGTGATGCTAGCCAGCGGTGTCGTCCCTTCGACAGTCGAGCCGCTCTCCTCGAAAGCCACGGAATCGCTCAACACCACAATGTTGGCTACGGCGCCCGGGCCGGGAACGATGAAGGCAGCATCTCCCCCGTCTCCGCCGACGGAGTCGCTTCGGTAGAAACCGTAGGGACTCCCGGGTCCGGTGCTGCCGTCGATAAACCAGAAGACGCCAACCTGTTGCCCCGGTTGGAGGCTCGACCAAGGGGCGGACGAGGTGTCGAAGAGCAGAGGATTCTGTTCGATGCCAATCACGGGTCCGGGCGGTGCTCCCAAGATCTCGGATTCCGGCGCCCCGGCGACGGCGTTGTGCTGCAGGTTGTCCATCTCTTGCGCCGTGATTACGGCCAGCACGAGGTCATTGTCTCCATCCAAGAGTCCCCCTGAGATGAGGGTTGAGGCGAACAACGAGGAACCGCTGGCCTTGTCCCCGACGCCGTTGAATCCGTCGCCGCCGGTATCGGCGACGACTACTGCCTGCGTGATTCCGGGAGCGGCTTCGGGGATCTCGGCGAGAAAGAAGGAAAACCAGAACTGAAAAGGGTCGGCCGCGCCGAGAGTTGCCGTGCCTAAGAGAACGGCCAGACTGGCCGCTGCCCAGCAGCGGACTGGATGAAAGCGGGTCGGATTCATGGCTGAAGCGGCTTCGGGACGATGGACTTCATTAGTAAGGACAAGGGTGCACCCAGAAGCGGGTGGATCCGTCTGCGGACGAGCGGCGGATGATCAATCCTGTGCCCGCGGGAATGACGGCGTCTCCGGCCTCGGCATTGCCATTGGCAGCGTCGCGCCAGACTTGCGCGGCGGAGTCGTAATAGAAAATGCCGGCTGGGGCCTTATTGATGCCCGGCGCCTCGTTGTCGAAGACGAGAATGAGATCCCGGCGCTGGATGAGCGAGGTTCCGTTGCTGGGCGTGAAGACGGAAGGATCAGAGAGAAGGCCGAGATCTCGCAAGCGCACATCGACGGGCCGGAAAAGGGCGAGGGCGTTGTCCTGCTTCGCTCCGGCGGGAGCGTCCAGTTGCAGCCGGAAGGGTCCGCACTGCACATAGCCGCTGATCAAGAAGGTGGTGTTCCCATCTCCTGGCCGGTGGCGAATCCAGAGGAAGAGATCCGGAGGAAGCGGAGTGTCGCCGGCCGGTCTGTTTCCTGCGCTTTCCTCGAACCAGCCCTCATCGTTTTGAAAGAAGATGCGGGAGGGTGGGAGATTGATTCCCGGGCCCCCCAAATCGGGAAGCATGACGCGGGTCCGGCGCTGCAACAGCGAGGCGTCCGTGGAACGGTGGATACAAGTGTTGTCTTCTGGGAAGAGGGTTGCGAGGGACCAATAAGGGATGAGGGAAAGAGTGTCCCCGGGTGCAGCGCTCAGCTCTTCGCCGTTGGTGTCTAGGCCGATCCGGCCGTCTTGATCGTTGTCGATGGCGTGGAAAGCTCCCGTGAGAACTCCGGAATGGTAGAGAACGTAGTGAGAACCGGCCAATTGGCCCGCTTCCCAATCCGGCGGAGAGTCCAGTTCGAGAGAAAGCCCATCGACTGAGGTGATTCGCCCCCGGTAAAAGGGTTCCCGGTGGAGGGCGGGACTGACGAGAGTGTCCGATCCCTCGCGGCAGAGAATCTGGTTGTATCCGAAGGTGAGGATGGGCAGAGAGGGGGGCGGAAGCTCCTCAGATTGCTGGGCCAAAAGGCCAGCGATGGATCCGGCCGCGATGCCGGGGATCAGCACCCAACGGAGCACATGACAGGCGAGCTTGGACAAGACCATGACGCGGAGCCGGGCCCGGCTCCTTTCGATTCTTAAAAAT